>JBNMKW010000035.1:0-24137 GCA_050874545.1 Megasphaera sp.
GTTTTGCACTGCCAGGAAGTGAAGAAGCACTTCATGGAAGTTGGATGAAAGGTATTAAGAACGGAGGGTACCATCATATTTCATAAATAACAAACTGATTTTATTGCCAACAAGTTCCAGTTAAATAAAATACCCACAACAACTTGACACTATCTATTTTGAACAAACGTTTGAAATTTTTAAGTATATACGGTATAATGAACATATAATTATATGGAGTGAGGACCTATGATACATACTGATAAAACATTGACGACCCGCCAAAAACAAATATTAGAGTATATACGTGAATGTGTTCATAAATTTGGCTATCCCCCATCAGTACGGGAAATCTGTAAAGAAGTAGGCTTAAGTTCTACATCTACGGTACATGGCTATCTCAACCGGTTAGAAAAATTGGGATATATTCGCCGTGACCCTACGAAAAATCGTACGATTGAATTATTGGACGAAGGTTCTTGGCGTTCAAAAAAAATTGTGCCGTTGCCTTTAGTAGGACAAGTTCGTGCTGGGGCTCCGATCTTAGCTGAAGAATGCGTAGAAGATGTCTATCCGTTTGCAGCTGACTTTGTTGGCAATGACGACTGTTTCATGTTGAGCGTAAAAGGAGACAGCATGAAAAATGCCGGCATTTTAGAAGGCGATTTGATTATCGTACGTCAACAAGATACTGCAGAAAATGGCGAAATTATAGTTGCATTGCTTGATGATGAAGCTACGGTAAAACGCTATTATCGTGAAGAGCATGCCATTCGTTTGCAGCCGGAAAATGAAGATTATGACCCGATTTACACTAAAAACTGTCATATTCTTGGCAAAGTAATTGGCTTATGGCGTAAATACTAATCTTTTATACTATTGAGGCCTGTAACAAAATGAAAATTTTATTACAGGCCTTTTATTATATCGTTTTACGTATATAGCGTACAATATGACGATTTTTCTTTAAACTCCAAGCAAAACTTATAAAGAAAGCGCATAGTACATGTAACAGAAACAAGTGACATGTTGTATTTTTCTATTACGGTGCAGGCTGGCAGTGTTTTGTTAGTTTTAACAGTATTTTTAATTGGCTGCCTGAATAGTGTTGATTTTCTTCGAGTTTAAACTTTCCTTGCAGGGCATCAACGATATTTTGGCAAGCTGCTATCCGCTGCGGTGATAATCCTTCCTGCCAGTCTTTTTTATGTTGATATGTTGTGATAAGTTGGCGTGCTTTTTCATACTCTTTTTCTATAATGGCCCAGCGAATTGCTGTTATCTGTCGATATCCTTGTGGAATATATTTGCTCAACTGATAACGTTTCCACACTTTGACACAGTTTTTTTTATCTTTTTGTCGGATATATACATTGACAAGAGCTATATACATATGAAAAAGTGGTTTCTTACGCTGTGTATATTTCATTTTATAGTAATTGATTTCACAAGCATATGTATAATATTGTTCAGCCCATTGTCTAGCCAGTATTTTATTTTTACATAAGCCAAATTGCCAGGCATAATCAAATGCTTTGCCTAACAGATAATATAGATGTTCCGCTTTGTCTTGATTTTTACTTATCTGTTGGATATCTGTCGTATTTTTTATATTCCGCGGTAAATGTCTGATAGTCCGCAATGTATCCAGACAAGCATGCGCCCGCTGTAGTCTCTTTTTATAGGCTTCTTTATTTCCAAAAAGTGGCAATGGAATATCTGCTACAAGTGCTATTTCATGCAGCAAGACAGAATACGAAGATACGAGCTCTAATCCACAGCGGCCCAGCGCATAACAAACCTGATTATATAAATCAGTATACGTGTCTACTTTTTCTTTTTCTATAATTTGCAAGGTTTCTTCATATAATTCATATGCTTTTTCTTTCATGCGATGTTTTACAGTAAATGGTTTTAGAGTACAGAAATCATTGGAACAACAGTACAACAACCGTGCATATTTATATACATCAACTGGACAACGTTCTTGCTGCAGCAATAGAGAAAAATAATATGCCGCCTGTGTTTTACAATATTCTTTATCATGGTGTAATACCACCATCGTATGATTTGCAAAACATACTTCATAATACATATACGCTGCCTTTCGCAACAAATCAGCATCATTTTGATACGTTGGTACAGCGAGTAATTTTTGATAGGCTCGTTCCAGTGAGCGGATATATCTTGTATCGTTTCTTTCTTTACGGGAAATATTGCTTATGTGTTGAATGCACGCTTCCCATTGCTTAGTCGCCAAAAGGCTTTGCGTTTTGGCTTCCCATTGTTCCCATGTGTTCATAGTCAAATCTCCTTATAATCCGTAAATAGTGGTTGAATTTACTATACCATATGAAGATTAAAAAAAGATTAAAACAACATTAGAATTAGATTAAAATTTAAATTTTTTCTGCGCAAAAAAGACTGTCACAAAAAGTGACAGTCTTTTTTGGTAGATGAATATTACATATTTTTAGCACGTAAGTTAGATAATATTTCCTGTACTCTTGCTACAGCGTTTTCAATCGCTACCACTTCTTCTTCACCGGTACGACGAACTTTAATTTCCACAGTCTGTTCTGCAGCACTCTTTTTACCCACAGTAACTCGAACAGGATAGCCAATTAAATCAGCATCGTTAAATTTAACGCCTGCCCGTTCATTTCTGTCGTCCAACAACACATCTACACGAGCTGCCTGCAGCTGTTGATATAGTGTATGGGCAATTTGTACTTGTGTTTCATCTTTGGAGCTAACCGGTACAACATCGACTTCAAATGGAGCAATGGAAACAGGCCACATAATGCCTTTGTCATCATGATACTGTTCAATAGCAGCCGCTACGGTACGGGTAACGCCGATACCATAACATCCCATAACAAATGGCTTAGCTTTGCCGTTCTTGTCGAGAAATGTAGCATGCATAGCTTCGGAATATTTTGTACCTAATTCAAATACTTGACCGACTTCAATACCGCGAACAATATCAATTGGTGCACTGCAGTGCGGGCAAACATCTGTATCTGTCATCAGACGTACAGTTGCTACGGTAACATCTTTAAAGTCACGTTTGGGATTTACGTTTTTATAATGATATCCATGTTTATTGGCACCGGTTACGCCATTGTATACATTCATCGCAGTTGGATCTACGATTACAAAGAATTTTTCATTATCTGGTTTATCAGCATCCATCGGACTCATATAGCCAGGTTGCAAACCATGAGATTTGAGCTGTTCTTCTGTAGCTGGTTCAATGCTATTCCCACCTACTAAATTTTGTACTGCAATATCATTTACTTCATGATCACCACGAACCATGCACAAAACGACTTTTTCATTATCAATCGTAAAAGCAACGGCTTTAATAGTTTTTTCTACAGGAATATTTAAGAATTTAGCTAAATCCTCAATAGTCGCGCAGTTAGGCGTTTCAATAAGTGCTACATCTTGCGCTTCTTCTTCTGGCATTTCCAATGTGCCCGGGACAGCTTTTTCAATATCAGCAGCATATTCACATTTAGAACACGAAACGACTTCAGCTTCGCCAGCTGCTGCCAGCGCCATAAATTCATGAGTATGATTGCCGCCAATTTGGCCGCTGTCAGCTTCAACAGGTTTAAATGTCAAACCGCAACGCGTAAAGATACGGTCATAGGCATCATACATAATTTTATAATTCTGATGAAGGCCTTCTTCATCCATATCAAAAGAGTAGGCATCTTTCATTACAAATTCACGACTGCGCATTAACCCAAAACGCGGACGAATTTCATCACGATATTTATTTTGCATCTGCCATAGTATTGTAGGAAGCTGTTTATAGGAACGAAGTTCATTACGTATAAGCGTTGTAATCAATTCTTCGTGTGTAGGTCCTAAGCAATAGTGATTGCCGTGACGGTCTTCTAATTTAAACATTTCCGGACCATATGCATTCCAACGGCCTGATTCATGCCATATTTCTGAAGGCTGCATAATAGGCATCATGATTTCCTGTGCATCTGTGGCATTCATTTCTTCACGAATAATATTTTCTACTTTTAATACGACTTTACGCCCTAAAGGTAAAAATGTATAAAGACCGCCGCCATTTTTACGAATCAAGCCCGCTTTCAGCATGTACTGATGACTGGCAATTTCAGCTTCTGCTGGAATTTCACGCAATGTTGGACTATATAACTTTGATGCTAACATATAATTAAGACCCCTTTGCAATTGATTTGTGTATTTCTTCCAGTAAACTGGATACTAATTGATTTTCCGGCACAGTCCGAAGAATCTGTCCGTGAGAAAAGACGATACCGCTGCCGTTGCCGCCGGCAATCCCAAAGTCAGCTTCCCGTGCTTCTCCCGGTCCATTGACGACGCATCCCATAACGGCTACTTTGATGGGAACCGTAAGGTGTGAAATTGCTTCTTCCACTTGCTGTGCCAGCGCAATCAGATTGACTCTTGTCCGGCCGCATGTAGGACAGGAAATAAGCGTTGGTCCAAAAGAACGCAATCCTAAAGAAGATAATATCGTCTGCCCTACTTTCACTTCTTCTGCCGGATCCCCGGTTAACGATACACGAATCGTGTCACCAATGCCTTGGTACAACAGCGTACCTATACCAATAGCCGATTTAATGCTGCCTTCCCGCACAAGACCAGCTTCGGTTACCCCCAAATGCAGTGCATAAGGGACTTTATCTGCTAATGCGCAATATGCTTCAATCATTAACGGAACTTGAGATGCTTTTAATGAAATTACCATGTTGCGGTAGTGCAGTCGTTCCAAAATCCGGATATGGCGCAATGCCCCTTCTACCATAGCATCTGCCGTAGGATGTCCGCCGTAAGCTTTCAAAATATCTTCCGGCAGTGATCCCGTGTTGATACCTATGCGAATCGGTATATGTTTAGGCTTTACTTTTTCTACGACCTTGATTACATTTTCCTCTGAACCAATATTTCCCGGATTAATGCGTAATGCCTGCACACCGCTGTCAACAGCTTCTAATGCCAACCGGTAGTCAAAGTGAATATCGGCAACAATCGGTACGGGAGATGCGGCTACAACCGCTTTTAAACCTTTAGCAGCAGCCATGTCCGGTACAGCAAAGCGAAGCAATTCAGCTCCATATGAAGCCAGCCGTTTGGCATCGGCAATCGCTTTGTCTTCATCTGCCGGGTTTACAGTAGACATGGTTTGTACTGATACGGGGGCAGTTCCACCTATGGTAAGACTGCCTACTTGTACAGGACGCGATGTTCTGCGTTTCATGTTTTTCCCTTTCTAAAAACGGCTGATGTCCTGGAACATTGCAAAAATGAACAATGCCCCCAAGATGACCATGCCAATTGTCTGAATAACGCGCAATGCCTGCTTCGGCATGCGGCGTCTTGTAATTCCTTCTAAAATTAATAAAATGATATAACCGCCATCCAGCATAGGAATGGGAAGTAAATTCAAAATACCCAAATTCAAGCTTAAAAAAGCGGTAAACATCAGCAAATTCACAAAACCGACAGATGCAACCTGCCCTGCCAGCTGTGCCACGCCAATTGGTCCGGCAACTTCTGCTTTTTGCGCGCCTGTCACCATTTCATATAATCCCACAAGCATCATTTTACAAATCGTGCCGGTCCGCATGACAGCCATACTAGCTGATTCAAAAAATCCATGAGATTGTTCTGTAATCACGGGCATGACACCCAGCACAGCCCGATTAGACTGCGTATCAGTTTTGGGAATCATATCCAATGTTATTGTCTCGCCATTACGCTTAACGACAACGGGTACGACTTCTTTATTATGCTTAGCAACAACTTTCGAAATATCGCTCCATGTATCAATGGCCGTTCCGCCAATAGAAATAATGCGATCTCCCTGCTGCATGGAAGCATGTTCGGCTGCTGAATCGGCGATGACAGAGCCTACTATCGGTTCCGATGATACATCCATCGTGCCGACCGTAAAGGTTATACCCCATATCAGTATGAATGCTAAAATAAAATTCATAATCGCACCGGCAGCAATAACCAACAAGCGGGAACGAACCGGTTTATTTAAAAACGACTTTTCGTTAAGTTCTTCATCTTCTGTCATGCCGGCAATACGGTTAAAGCCACCCAACGGCACCGCCCGCAATGAATATAACGTGGCACCATATTGATGGCTGTAAATTTTAGGGCCAAAGCCAATAGCAAATTCATCAACTTGCATGCCTGTCAATTTTGCCGTCATAAAATGGCCAAATTCATGCACAAAAACAATTAGACTAAATACAAAAACAGTTGCTGCAATTGTAATTCCCAATGTATGACAACCTTTCTATAGCAACGACGCAGCATACTGCCGAGACCAGGCATCAGCCTGCCGGATAGCATCCAGCGTCACATCGTGGCATACAGTATGTTTTTCCATAACGGTACGCACAATATCGAAAATACGTGTAAATGAAATTTCCCGCCGCAAAAAGGCATAAACCGCTACTTCATTGGCACCGTTCAATACACAAGGCATGGTGCCGCCGATTTTTCCAGCTTCATACGCTAACGGCAGCGATGGGAATTTTTCGTTATCAGGTGCATAAAAATCAATGCAGTGCAATGTTTTCCAGTCAATCGGCCGCGCGCCTTGCACGGTATTTCTTTCTGGATACGTAAACGCATACTGAATAGGAAGCCGCATATCCGGCATTCCCAATTGAGCTAATACGGAACCGTCGATAAACTGCACCATCGAATGAATAATACTCTGTGGTTGAATTACTACATCAATGCGATCAAAAGGCATGTCAAAAAGCCAATGGGCCTCTATAACTTCCAGCCCTTTGTTAAACATGGTAGCTGAATCAATTGTAATTTTTCCTCCCATGTTCCATGTGGGATGTTTCAAGCATTGTTCGACGGTAATCTTAGGGAATGCTTCCAGTGGCCGCTGGAAATGCGGGCCGCCGGAAGCTGTAATTAATAATTTGTCGATTTCTTCTTTTTTTCGTCCAGCTAAACATTGAAAAATCGCACCGTGTTCGCTGTCAACCGGCAGAATCCGTACATGATGCCGAGCAGCTTCTTTCATGACTAATTCACCAGCCGCTACTAATGTTTCTTTATTGGCCAGCGCAATATCCAAGCCGCGGGCAATCGCATGCAGCGTTGGTTCAATACCAGCAGCTCCGACAAGAGACGTTAATATCATGTCGGCATCAGCCTCGTCAATCAAGCGAAGCAATCCTTCGGCACCGCTAAATACAATACATTGGCTGCCGACTTGCTCCTGCAGCTTTTGGGCTGCCTGTACGTCAGTCATACAAGCAAAGGGAACATGATACGTTTGAATCTGCCGTGCAGCCACCTGCCAACTCGAGTGTGCGGCGATAGCTGCAATGGAAAACAAATCCGGATGGGCTTTGATAACGTCAACAGCCTGTGTACCAATAGAGCCTGTACTACCAAGCAAGATAATTTTTTTCATATCGTTTCTCCCATCACTTAGGAAATAAGAACCAAATATACATAGACAGCCGGAGCAGCAAATAGCAAGCTGTCAAAACGATCCAGTACGCCGCCATGACCTGGAATTAAGGTTCCAGAATCTTTGACATCACAAACCCGTTTTAAAATAGATTCTACCAAGTCTCCCAGCGGTGCCGCTATAGCCACAATCAAGCCGATAGCGAAGGCATGAAGCAGAGAAAATTGAAAAACGAGTGAAAAAATCAACGCCGTAATAAGGGTTCCCACAAAACCGCCAATAGCCCCTTCTTTCGTTTTGCCAGGACTAATCGTCAGACATAATTTTGTTTTTCCCATCCATTTTCCGACAGCAAAGGCGAACGTATCGCTTGCCCACGTAGAAAAAATCAGTAAAAATAAGAGAAAACGAGCTGGTTCCAACATAACCGTCGTAAAGGCATCTGTCATAGAAGAAGCAATCAATCCGCTGCGCAATGCCAGCATAGCCCAAAAACCGCCAACAATGTAAATTAAACCGTATACTGTATAAGCACTGTCAATCGGTTTGATTCTAGCATGGCAAAGCACGGTTTGGACTAACAGCCATAACATCATAGCCACAGAAAACAGCATCATCAATTTCATGCTGCCAAACCAATAGGATGACAAAAAGCAAATAATCCAGACCGCACCTACCCGATCGGATATATTGGCTTTTAATTTATGAACCAAATTGCCATATTCATACCAGCCTAATAACGCCAGCAGCGTCATCATGATAAAAAACAACCAATTTCCTTCATAGATAATAAAGATTGTAAGGGCACCGCCAATAATGCCGGTGAGAATTCGTTTTACCAACATATTCTGTATTTACCCACCTTATTTTAATCCACCAAAGCGTCGTTCCCGGCCTTGAAAGGCAAGAATCGCTTCTATTAATGTTTCTTTTGTAAAATCAGGCCAGCATAAATCTGTATACCAGAATTCTGCATAGGCCAACTGCCAAAGCAAAAAGTTACTTACCCGTTTATCTGCACCGGGACGAATCATCAAATCGACGTCATTTTCCGGTTCAGTATACAAATAATGACTTATTGTCATATCTGTAATATCCTGCGGCTGCAGTCGTCCTTCTTGGACATCTTTCGCAACTTGCTGCATGGCTTGAGTCAATTCCAAACGGCCGCCGTAATTGACAGCTACATTAAGTACTAGACCGGTGTTTTCTTTCATTTCTTCTTCTGCCTGCTGAAATGCTTCTTGCAGTGTTGGGTTCAGCCGGCTCATATCGCCGATAAAATGAAGCTTAACATTGTGTTCATTTAATTCCAGCAAATTTTTACGAAGATAATCATTCATCAATTTCATAATATAGGAAACTTCTGTATCCGGACGTTTCCAATTTTCTGTTGAAAACGCATATACCGTCAGTACTTTTATTCCTAAATCACTCGCTGCAACGACAATGCGCTTCAGCGTATCCGCACCGGCCCGATGCCCGTAACTGCGCGGCATATTGCGCCGTTTAGCCCAGCGGCCATTACCGTCCATAATAATAGCAACATGGTGCGGAATGTTTTGTGGATCTAACATATCTGCCGAAACATCAGCAGATATATTTCGTTTTTTACGTAAAAAATGAATCATACTTGTGTTTCTCCACCTTGCAGTACACGACTGACAGAATCACTTTTTTTCATATTGTCATTTACAAGTAGACAAAGAGTATCATTGTCTGCTTGCTTGACACGAATCACATAGGAATCTCCGTTTTCACACGGAAAGAAATGACTGCGGGAAACTGTGCGCTCTATCGTATACGATAGATTTCTTTCCCGTAATGCAGATATGGCATACCGTAACGGCATGCCAATTAAGTTTCGTATATCCATTATACTTCCATGACTTCTTTTTCTTTTTTGACTTTGATTTCGTCAATAATTTTTATCTTTTTATCTGTCAGTTTTTGGATATTCGTCTGTCCTTCTTTGCTTTCGTCTTCTGTAACTTCCTTTTTCTTTTCCATTTTCTTGATTGTTTCATTTGCATCACGGCGGATATTACGGATGACAACTTTAGAGTCTTCGGCTACCTTGCTGACTTTTTTGCTCAATTCTTTACGACGGTCTTCTGTCAGCTGCGGAATTTCTAAGCGAATCATCGTACCGTCATTGTTAGGATTAAGTCCTAAATCAGATTTTAAAATAGCCCGTTCAATATCGCCCAAGATTTTGCGTTCCCAAGGAACAATCGTAATTAAACGTGGTTCCGGAGCGGATACATTGGCTACCTGTTTTACCGGTGTCGGTGTGCCATAGTATTCTACCATCACGCGATCTAACAATGTCGTGCTGGCGCGGCCTGTACGAATAGCTGCCAAATCTCGTTTCAGCACTTCAATCGTTTTATCCATTTTTTCTTCATTTTGGCTTAATAATGTTTTTACATCCATTGTCTTCACTTCCTTATCAAAATTTGTCTTATACTTATTATAATACCGCTTTTAGCCTTCTTTGTCGACTAATGTTCCCAAATCTTTTCCGCTGGCAGCAGCTACGATATTACCTTCGACATCAATATTAAAGACAAGAATCGGAATGTTGTTGTTGCGGCACAATGTAGTTGCCGTAGCATCCATTACTTTCAAGTCTTTATTGATTACATCCAAATAGGAAAGCTTTTTAAACATTTTGGCATTCGGATTCATTTTCGGATCACTGTCATAGACACCGTCTACGCCATTTTTTGCCATCAAAATTGCATCTGCCTCGATTTCAGCGGCACGAAGAGCAGCTGTCGTATCTGTCGAGAAGTACGGGTTGCCTGTACCAGCACCAAAAATAACGACACGGCCTTTTTCCATATGGCGGATGGCCCGGCGGCGAATGTACGGTTCAGCTACTTGCTGCATGTTAATAGCCGTTTGAACACGAGTGGCTACGCCATGATTTTCCATGGCATCCTGCAATGCCAACGCATTCATTACAGTCGCCAACATCCCCATGTAATCGGCAGAAACGCGATCCATACCTTTGGCACTGCCAGAAAGGCCGCGCCAAATATTGCCGCCCCCCACAACAATGGCCACTTGGATGCCCAGTTTACTGACTTCGACGACCTGTTTTGCTATTTTTTCTACCGTTTTGGGATCAATACCGTATCCCTGTTCACCGGCTAATGCTTCACCACTTAATTTCAAGACAATACGATTGAATTTTTTTGTTTCCATTTAAAGGCCTCCTGCTATACATTCCAGTCACATTAGAAAATAAGAGAACACGGGTTGGGTGTTCTCTTATGTCATATTATTTAGCTTGTGCCATTACTTCAGAAACAAAGTCATCATTGCGTTTTTCCAAGCCTTCGCCTAATTCATAACGAGTATAGCGGCGGATATCGATTTTTTCACCAATTTTAGCAATGTTTTCTGTAATAACCTGCTGAATGGTTTTGTCAGAATCTTTAATGAATTCCTGATCGAGCAAGCAATTTTCTTTATAGAATTTTTCCAAACGGCCAACAATCATTTTTTCAACAATTTTTTCCGGTTTGCCTTCGTTCAAAGCCTGCTGACGAAGAACTTCTTTTTCATGTTCGAGTACTTCTTCAGGAACTTCTTCACGTTTTAAGTACGTCGGTTTTGCAGCAGCAATCTGCATAGCAATATCTTTGCAAAGATTTTTGAAGTTATCTGTCTGTGCAACAAAGTCTGTTTCGCAGTTTACTTCTACCAAAACGCCAATGCGGCCGTTACCGTGAATATAGGAATAAACAAGACCTTCAGCAGCAATACGGTCTGCTTTTTTAGCAGCAGCAGCCAATCCTTTTTCACGAAGGAAGTCGATTGCTTTTTCCATATCACCATTTGTAGCAGAAAGCGCTTTTTTGCAGTCCATCATGCCAGCGCCCGTTTTTGTTCTTAAATCTTTTACCATGCTTGCTGTAATAGCCATTTTAGATATTCCTCCTAAACATAATATACAGTTTGAATAAAGGTAAGGAATATAAGTACTCCTTACCTTTATATAAAAGCCATTTAATTCTCAAAGAGCTAACGTACAATTAGTTTTCTTCTGTTGCTGCAGCTTCTTCAGCTTCCGGAGCAGTACCTTCTTCGTTCTGTTCGCCCTGATTTCCTTCGAGAACAGCGTCAGCAATTTTACCTGTCAACAATTTGACGGCACGAATTGCGTCATCATTTGCCGGAATCGGATAATCAATAACGTCCGGATCGCAGTTCGTATCTACAGTTGCGATGATAGGAATGTTGAGTTTACGTGCTTCAGAAACAGCAATTTCTTCTTTTTTCGGATCAATGATAAACAAAGCATCCGGCAATTTTTTCATATCTTTAATGCCGCCGAGGTATTTCTGCAGTTTTTCCATTTCATGTTTAAGAAGAGTAACTTCTTTTTTCGGCAAAACTTCAAATGTACCATCTTCAGCTTGTTTTTCCAATACTTTCAAACGTTTTACACGTTTTTCAATTGTCTGGAAGTTTGTAAGCATACCGCCGAGCCAACGTTCGTTGACAAAATACTGATTGCAGCGTTCAGCTTCATTTTTAATGGATTCCTGAGCCTGTTTTTTCGTGCCGACGAAAAGTACTTTACCGCCTTCAGCGGCGAGGTCACGTACGAAGTTGTATGCTTCGTCTACTTTTTTTACGGTCTTCTGGAGATCAATGATATAGATACCATTGCGTTCCGTGAAGATAAAACGAGCCATTTTAGGGTTCCAGCGGCGTGTCTGATGGCCAAAATGAACGCCTGCTTCCAACAATTGTTTCATAGATACTACTGCCATAATTGTAATTCCTCCTGTTTTTTCCTCCGCCCGGTCATCGCCTGTCTTCACCGTTTAAACGGCACAGCTGCAGACTCACCAAGCGTGTGTATTTGGTTATGGTATTCAAACCTTTGCTATTATAGCATATTCATGACATCTTCACAAGATTTTTTCTTGCATTTTCAAAAAAATACACAGCCTTTCTCCTACGTCTTCACATCATCCCTCTTTTTCTGTTATAAAATAACGAAAAAGACTGCAACAAAAGGGAAAATATGTTGACCTAATTTTGTCGCAGTCTCTTTTATATGCAATTTTAAGTACACAGTTTACAGCCGTATGATTTATTTTCTTTAAACTTCAAATTAAAATTTTTTAGCAGGTAGCATTTACTAAGGTTCACATTATCAACTATCTGTTAGATTATTCTAAGATGTAGACAGGTACTGTGCGTCTGCCAAAAATCATACATGCATTGTAATCTTCCATACACAAGTCGATGCGGTTACCTAAAATATCGCCGCCTGTATCTTCTGCAACAGCGACACCGTAGCCTGGAATGAATACCTTAGTTCCTAGCGGAATGACATTGGGATCTACGGCAACAACACCGTACCGTGCCAGCGTTCCCATCTTAGTAATGCATTCTCCATTGCCGTCAGTAGGCAAATATGCCGTAGCGACCATGGTAAAGACTTCTTTAAATTTAGAAACCGTTCCCGTATTAATTTCAACTGTTTCTTTGGTACCTACATGACGAACCAACGGCTGCATTTCAGTAACCAGCGTAGTCGATACATGTTCTTTGCCGACAACTTGTCCATCCAAGCTGACAATATTCATCTTGACCGTTTTCCGGCCATCTTTTCCCTCTTGGATGACTTGTTCTTCCCCTTGTCCCAATGTTTCATCGGGAATACTTTCAATAGCATACGGCACGACTTCGTCTTCTACAATTTCTTTGCGGGAAATATTACCGATGCGAATCGTCATATGAGCTGTGACAGGCGCTTCAGTATCTCCATACGGGCGAAAGTCCTTCGCATTATATCCATATTGTTCAGCTACAGCCTGCACGGTTTGTTTGGCCGTGTGTACCGTCTGTGTTTTTCCCTTATGTTCTAACGTCACAGGTACGGCCCGATGCAGTGTTACTGCACTGCCATCTGCCAATTTAGCTGTAGACATTTCAATTTCATCATATGGCCCAAGTTCGATATTATTTTCACGCATTAACGCTTTTTCATTTACGGCATGTGTATACACCGTCTGTGTATTGCCGTCTGACTGGATTGTAACGGATTTTCCTTTGTCAATAAATCCTGCCAGGGATACTATGATTAATAAAGCGATTAAGGTAGCGTACATGCGAGTGATGGGCCCTTGATATCGTTTGTTCATCAAATCCCTCCTAACGTGAAATTATTCTACCAAAGAATTTTAGACTATGTCAATTTATACTGGTTAACAAAGACTGGATTCGGCTGTAAAATACGGCTTTTTCTCAGTATTGTCAACACGCTGCTTTTATAGTTCAGGCTGATATTACTGCTGATTTTTCGTGATTTTGAGAATAAATTTCTTAAAAAAGAAAATCTATATTAAAATAATGCTTGCTAGCATAAAAAAAGTATATCTCTCATCTATTGACAAGAGACATACTTCTTTTAACACAAGATACACTAATTGTATCATTTCCGTTTCTTTTTTCGTTCTATATTTTTTTCTTCTGCTTCATGCTGCAGCATTTCCTGTGCATGAATGGGTTTTCCCGTTCGTGTATCTGCCAAATAGCGATATGTGCCATCGGTATTCATCGCATAAGCTTTTACATTATCATTAAAATATAAATTTAATATGTTCTTAATACGTTCCTTATGCGGGTGATATTCTACCGGTACCAACAGTTCTACACGTTCATTTAAATTGCGCGGCATCCAATCAGCAGAAGAAATAAATACATCTTCTTTGCCGTCATTATAAAAATACAGCAACCGGCTGTGTTCCAGAAAACGCCCCACTACACTATGAACTTCAATATGCTCACTGATTTTTGGTAATCCCGGGCGCAAGACACAAATCCCCCGAATAATCAAATGAATAGTAACGCCGGCTGCAGATGCTTCATATAACTTGGCAATCACTTCTTTATCTAGCAGAGAATTCATTTTGGCGACAATTAAGGCTTTCCGTCCTGCTTTAGCATGCGCTGTTTCTTGTTCAATTTCCTCATAAATACGCTGACGCAGGTTAATCGGAGCTACGCCCAACTTATTCCATTGCGGTGGATCGGAATACCCTGACAATAAATTAAAGAACGCCGAAGCATCAATACCGATTAGCGTGTTGGCTGTAAAAATACCGACGTCCGTATAAATCCGGGCAGTCTTGCCGTTATAGTTGCCTGTTGCCAAATGCACATAGCGGCGAATGCCGTCTTCTTCCCGGCGTACAACCAGTGTGATCTTGGAGTGAGTTTTGAGTCCCATAATACCGTAAATAACATGACAGCCGGCCCGTTCCAATTTTCGTGCCATGAAAATATTATTTTCTTCATCAAAGCGGGCTTTTACTTCCATCAATACGGTGACTTGTTTTCCGTTTTCAGCGGCTTCTGCCAGTGCAGCAATGATAGGAGAATGACTACTGACTCGATACAATGTTTGTTTAATCGCCAATACGTTGGGGTCCGTAGCGGCTAACTTTACAAAATGTTCAACCGTAGCAAATGTTTCATACGGGTGATGCACCATAACATCCCGTTTGGCAATGGCAGACCAAAAGTCCGGTGCGTCAATTGCCGCCAATTCATACGATGGCTGCGGTACAGCTGCAGGATAGCGTAAGTAATCATATCCTTCAATCCCAACAAAGGAAAAAAATACTTTACAGTCCAACGGTCCCGGAATCATATAAATATCTTTTTCTTCTAATTGCAGTTCATCACGAAGAAATTCTTTAATCATGCGGCTGGAAGACTGAGCCAGTTCAAGACGCACGGCAGCGCCTTTACGACGTTTTTTCAATGATTTTTCTACTTCTACAACTAAATCTTCGGCATCATCGTCAATATCTAAATCAGCATCGCGGGTAACGCGGAACGGTACAGTTTCCAAAATATCGCAGCCTAAGAAAAAGCGTTCTGCAAATGCGCCCAGTATATCTTCCAAAAATAAAAATTTCTTTATATTACCTGTATTAGGTACCTTAATAATACGCGGAATAACCGGTGACGGTACTGGCAAAATAGCTGTTTTGACTGTCAAATCCCCCTGCTTTTTCCGAAGTAAAACAGCCAAATTTAAATGCAGGCTGGCTAAAAACGGAAAGGGATGACTGGAATCTACGGCCATCGGTGTCACAACAGGATAAATTTCTCGTTCAAAATAACTTTCCAGCCACAGTCGTTGTTCTTCATCCAGCTCATTGACTTGGATAAACTGCAATCCTTCCTCCTGCAGCTGGTGTTTTATAGTATCATAATACGTATATTGTTCGGCTACTTGGGCATGAACCATGCGCTGAATGGCTTCAAATTGTTCCCGCGGCGTCATGCCGGCAATATCAATATGTTTGACACCGCTTTCAATCAAATGTTTGACGCCGGCAACCCGTATCATAAAAAATTCATCTAAATTTGATGCTGCAATCGCAATAAAATTAAGTTGTTCCAACAATGGATTAGAAGGAACCATTGCTTCTTTTAATACGCGTTCATTAAATTTTATCCACGTACATTCGCGATTCAAAAAATACTCGTGATTAGTAAACTTCACACTCGCCACCGACCCTTTCTATGCTTTAATTAACTTGGGCGAAATACCGAATACTTCTGCAAAATTAACAGCTGTTTTCATAAATGTCCATCGTTCCAATGCAATATCGGATTCTGCATGATAGTACACGTTAAGCATTCCATCTGACAATACCGGCTGGATGCGGCTGATTTTTCCCAAATGACTTTTATCCAACGAATCAGCCAGTCGGAAAATAGCCACTAATTTAGCCGTAATCACTTTCTGTTCAGCCGATAAATGATTATATATAGCTGGTGATTCATGCAAAATGCCGCCATAAGAATAATAACAAATATTGGCTAGTATTTCTTTTTCCTCGTCGGTAATGCCAAATAAATCTGTTTCCATAATTAAATTATAGGTACAAATATTATGCTTGCGTATATTGATAAATTTACCAATTTCATGCAAAATAGATGCCAGCTGCAGCAAATATCCGTTGGTAAAGTCAAGCCCGATTTCCTTGTATACAGCATGAAACAGCACACTGCTGAATTCTTCTACTGCCGCAGCGTGCGTCGGATCATATAAATATTTTCCTGCCATTTCCCGGGTCAAGTCCAAAAGCAGTGTTCGTTGATGGCTGACATATGCATTATGTGTCTGTTCTGCTACATAATGCATGGAATATCCTTCCGTAAAGGTCGTACTCATCATGACAATCATATCGACATCAATAATACGCAGCAGTTCATAGTACAGAAGCAGTGTCGGCATAATGACATTAGCTAAGTTTTCAGACAAATGAAACTGCTGTACCAATTTATATGGGGTAATACCATGAAATGAATAAATAAATTGCCTGAACTCTTGGGGAGTAATAAGGCTGATGCCTTCTGTCTGCTGTTTCTTCATTAAGCGGCCAATCAAGTTTGCTGCTCGTCCGGACAGCACGATGTATTTGATGTTATGCTGGCGCACACTGGCCCAAAGCGGAGATAACGTACCGTAAATATATTCTCGAACAGCAGTAGGAAACGTGAGTTCCTGTCGTTGTTTTTCTGTAAAGTTCTCCAAAATACGCAGTGATCCGATATGTACATTTTGTTGAAACAGCAGCGTATCTGCTTTCCAGCAGGTCAATCCTACGCCGCCGGAAGTAATATCGAGCAATAATACGGCTTTATCTGCAAAATTAAAGCGTCCTTTTAAAATATGGTAATATAAGCCAAAAAATTTGTAATATATTTCCTTAGTCATGCGTACTACCTGGACATGAAAACCCGTACGAATATAGATTTGATCCAGTACATTAAGCAAATTATCAGCTTCACGAATGGCCGTAGTAGATAAAACATGTACATCATTGACGTCATAATCTCTCATCAATTGCTTGAATTTACCTAATATCGTACAAATTTCATTCAAAGATTGAAAGCTGACATGATGACGTATAAACACTTCGCCTCCATACTTCACTTCTTTCGATACGTTTTCGATAATCTGCATGTCATCTAGCGATGAATACGCTATAATTTTTAGTGTCATATTCACTGTGCCAATATGAATAATGCCAAACAGTCTTTTGGCTTGATTTTCCATATATGTTCCCCACTTTTCTCATTCAATATTTGTGATGATACGATACATTACACATTTTCTTATATTATACCATGAACGAATCGATTTTTTTACATACATTCTGCGATATTGCTGTTCTGCATTCGTCGTATTCTATACAGGATATCTCCGTTTTTTTAATTGCTTAAATTATTGTATGCGTTTTGTATATAGATAGGATATGAGTTATGTAAAATTTTTGTCAAATATTTTGCCGTATTGCATGTACAAAGTATATATTTTTGACATTTTATACAAAAAGGCAGAAACTGCTGTACGTTCTGTAGTATAATAATAACAACAAGACATTATAGAAAGAAATGGGGTATACGATGGAAAAATTAGCCATTATCGATATGGGTTCTAACTCAATCCGATTTGTCGTATTGCAAATTGCCGACAATACAGCCTATTCCCTCTTATATCAAGAAAAAGAATCGATTCGTCTCGGTCAGGGTCTCAATCAGACCGGACGACTCAGTGATGAGGGTATGGCACGCGCTATGACGTGTTTACATGTATATAAACATATTATGGAAGTCATGGAAATCACAAACTGCATGGCCGTTGCAACAGCTGCCGTCCGCAATGCCAGCAACGGCGACGATTTTTTAAAAAAGATCAACGCGGAAACCGGTATTACAATGAATGTCATTACAGGTGAACGAGAAGCGTATTTGGGATATTTAGGCGTTATCAATACTATCGCTATGAAAGATTTCCTTATCTTCGATTTAGGCGGTGCCAGCGTAGAAATGACGCTTGTCCATGACGGTGAACCGGCGCATTCGATTTCAATTCCTATCGGTGCCGTAACACTGACAGAAAAATTCAGTCTCCAAAACAATGTCTCTGAAGATGCCCTGCAGGCCTGTGCTAAATACGTACGCAAGAAGATTGCCGCTGCGCCCTGGATTAAAGACTTGTCTTTGCCAATTGTCGGCATTGGCGGTACAGCCCGGAATTTTGCTAAAATGGATCAGCGGGCCACGAACTATGAGATGTCTAAAATTCATAATTATATTTTGCGTGTAGAGAATTTTTCTTCATTATATACAGAAATTACTACTCGCACGAGTGCCAACCGTAAAAAAATTCCCGGACTTTCCAGTGAACGGGCTGATTTAATTGTCGCCGGTGCTGTAGTCATCAAGACGATTTTTGATACTGTCGGCAGTCAAGAAATGGTCGTCAGCGGCTGTGGCCTTCGTGAAGGGCTATTTTTTGAATACTATGCCAATTTTTATCATTTAAACAAGCCTCGATTTGATGATATCTTAACATTCAGTGTACAAAATTTTATGGGTACATTAGGTTCTGTTGTAAATAAGCCGCACATTCAACAGGTAATGAAAATTACAAATCAATTATTTGATCAGCTGCAGGAACTGCATGGCTATGGACCACGGCAAAAACGGCTGTTGATGACAGCTGCACAGCTGCACGATGTAGGCAAAGTCATTAACTTTTACAATCATGCCCGTCATTCTGCTTTCATGATCAGTCATGCGCCTTTGTACGGCCTGACACATAGAGAACAGCTGATTGCTTCCTTTATTGCAGGATTTCATCATGGCATCAGCCGCAAAACCTTGCGTGCCTACCGATATGCGGACATGGTTTCCCCCGACGACTGGGTTATGATTCGCAAGTTGTCCACCCTGCTTGCCTTGGCTGAAGCCTCAGATTTGACGTACGAACAAATCGTAAAAGATATTCAAATCACGTTGGCAGAAAATGTCGCCGTTATGGTTATTACGACGGTACCAGGTGCCACATACAATGCAGCTGATTATGAAATGAAGCAGCTGACCAAACAGTTTAAAAAAGAATTTGGCTCTACATTGCTTTTGGTTTGGAAATGATAAAAGCATAGCAGCCGATATATAGTGATAAAAAAATCAGCGGGACTACGATATATGCCCGCTGATTTTTTATTTAGTTTTCTGTCGTATCTTTTTTTAAATAAGTCCAGCCATCTTGCTGGTAAATTTTATTTTCTTTCATTAAGTGGCCTAAAGCCCGCTTGAATGCTGCTTTGCTCAAACTAAATTTTGCCTTAATTACAGCCGGTGCTGTTTTGTCACTATAAGGCATTTTCCCTTTACGCTGCTGCAAAAACGCTAATATTTTTTCTCCATCCGGCGTAAGCGCGTTTTCTTTTGTCTGACGCAGAGAGATATTAATGCGGCCGTCTTCACGAATATAAGCAATGCGGCCTTTGACCATTTGGCCGATTAAGATAGGGCCATTAAATTCACTGCGGTGCAAAAAAGCAATCCAACGTTCACGCGTCATCAAGTATGCGCCTTGATCTGTCATATTGTATACAGCACCTTCTACCCAATCACCGACTTTGGCATCTGTTGCTGCTTTTGAGGCACGGCGCATTTCATCTTCTACTTCCATAGATACGGCTAAGCGATGCGACTTATCTTCGTATAGTTTGACCCATACATACTCTCCTTCTTTGGGACGTCCTTTCATTTCTGCAAAAGGCATAAAAATACCGCGTTCTGTACCGACATCGACAAATGCGCCAAAACGAGTCGTATTGATAACAGGAGCATATCCAATCTGGCCAACTTTAATTTTAGGCAGACGCATGCTGGCCGTCAACCTTCCCAACGGGTCATGATACAAAAATACAGTTACCTTGTCACCCACTTGAACCGGTTCTGTTTGCTGGTTTTTATGAAGCAAAATATCGTCGTTTGTGTTGCCTGTACCGCCGTTTAAAAACGCGCCCATATCACTGATACGCAGTACTTCCAACGTAGCTATACTATTTTCCTGCAATAATGGATTCATATTATTCACCTTCAAATGGAATTCGTTCCGCGTCACACCACAAATTTTCTAAATCATAGTATTGCCGGTCTTGTTCAACAAAGACATGCGCGACGACTTCGCCGGCATCGATTAGAATCCATTTGCCTTCCCGATACCCTTCTACATGGCGGACATCATAGCCGTGTTTTTCCATTTGTTCTTCAATATTGTCGGCAATACTTTGAGCCTGTCGATTATTGCGGGCACTGCAAATGACAAAATAGTCTGCCATCATAGAAGATTCTTCCATATTCAGTATGACAATGTCCCAACTTTTTTTATCATCAGCTGCTTTAGCAGCAATTTCATAACTTTTTAATTCCTTTTCTTCTTTCGCTGTTTCTTTCATTACGATTGGCATAATATATAGTATCTCCTTTATTGTTTTGCATTTGCCGGATGCACATCGGCCGCAGGAGCCGTTGGTGCAGCTGCGATTGCGTTATTAGTCGTACCTATAATTTTTTGCACTTCTACTGGATCATATGTCCATAGCTCCTGATACGATGTTTCTTTATCTTTAGTCATTTCTCCCGGCAAAATATAGAAATGAATTGCACTGACCGGCACATTTTTAAAATCAAATGCCAACGCAGCCATATCTTTTGCAGGAATATTAGATTGAACCTGATTCCAAAATCGATACATAAAGATGGCATTGGCAATGCCAAAATGATTTTCCCGTTCGTTATAAAATTCTTTGACAAACCGTTCTTGCCGCTGTGTTCTGGACAAGCAGCCGTCACTGTCAATATAACGCATATAGCCGGCAGCTTCCTGTCCGGTAAGGTTTTGATAACCTTGGTATAAATTAATGTCTGTTTCTCCGGCAGCATCGGCATGATACATATTTTTTTCAACGTACATAGGCATGCCGCCGCTCATATCAATCATTTTGCCAAATGTTTCTTCTGTAAATTCGGCATAAAATGGAATTGGAATATGGAAAATATCTTCTACGACAGCCCGCAGCAGCGGCAACCCGCCTTCGCTGTATACATCCTGCAGTTCCTGTATTCCCTTTTCTTTACGGCCTGTGATTTTCGTATTATCCGGCAACATAATGAAATCAACTTGCTGTTTATCTCTATTTATGGCTGCTACGCCAATGAAATTGGCATGCTGCGGCGTATCATTGTCCACGCCTACAAACAAGACGTACAGCGGAATATTCGGACTGGACTGGGTAAATGACTCGGCAGGTCCGTTTTGCACAGCATCTATTTTTCCTTGAAGCTGCGTCTGCCGGGCATTCTGAAAATGTTTCCATCCCAATACAACCAATAGGCAAATAAACAGCAATGCTGCCAAAACCAGCAGCCAACGACGAAACTTTTGACGCGGCGTCATTTTTTTCTTCATGCGTTTTTGCGGACGTTTTTTGGTTAGGTTGTCTTGCTCCATTATTTTTCCTTCCTATCTGCCTGCATAGCCAAAAGCAGCGCATTTCGATTAATGACAGTTCCTGCATAAATCGGCTTTTCTTGTTCAAGCAAATGGGAAATTGTAGAATCATATCCAGCTAGAACTGCCAAATTTAAGTCCGTCGCAGCCAACTTACGTAATGTTTCTACGCCGTCAAAATCACGATTGACTTCAATATAATCGGCAATAAAAATAATTTTTTCCAACGTTCCCATGTGTTTGGCCCCAGTCGTATGATGAGCTAATGCTGCAAGCAACGTTTCATCCTGTATGCCGTACGTTTCTTTAGCAATTGTCACGGCTGCGTAACCATGCAGCAGTCCTCCCACGGACATAATAGCTGCCGGCAGCGAATCGCCAAAAGACCGGCGTGCCAACTGCTGCATTTCTTCCAATGGTTTTTGCTTGGCTGCGTCATGCAATAGACCTGCTACTTCTGCCTGATCTAAATCACCGCCATATTGGCTGGCTAATTCCCGTGCTTTGGCAGCAACGCCCAAAACATGGGTATACCGATGCTTAGAAAGGCTTTCTTTTAAATCCTGTTTAATTTTTTCTTTTAATGCTTCGTTATACATTGATATACTCCATTTTTACGGATATATTCTGCGACTGTCGGCGGTATCATATAGCGTATAGACTGACCGGTCGCGATACGGTGCCGCAGTTCGGTAGAAGATATTTCCATAGTAGGTACTGTTAATTTTAAGATATGTTTCCCTAATGTTCCAAAATGGTCTATCACACTGCCGATAGATTGGCTGCCATCCGGTCGTGTGGCACCGACAAACTGGCACAACGATAAAATTTCTTCTGGTTCATGCCAATTAGGCAAATCTTGAATCGTATCCGTACCGGAAATAAAATATAAACTATAAGATGGCCCATAGAGTTTTTTTAGAAAATGCAGCGTATCGACGGTATACGAACGACCTTTGCGGCGTATTTCCATATCACTTACTGCAAAATGAGGATTGTCTGCAATGGCCAGCCGCACCATAGTCAATCGCTGCTCTGCCGTGGCACCTGCCACATGTTTATTGGGTGTAATATATGACGGAATAAACAAGACTTTGTCTAAATGGAATGTCTGTCTTGCTTCTTCTGCTATCATCAAATGTCCCAAATGAATGGGGTTGAATGTGCCTCCCATAATCCCCAATCTAGTAATTTCCATAGTAAATGTAAATTCCTCCCCATACGATGCCGACAGCCAGCAGATACAACACCAAGAATCTAGCATAATGCTTGTACTCATATTGTGTTTTAGGTGACGCTGCATAGTTCCGCAGCGTTTGTATATATCCCCATATGATTCGTTTCATCAGCGAATCTGACCTTGCCCATGAATGATATATTTATAAGAAACCAATGCCGTCAACCCCATCGGGCCGCGAACATGCAGTTTTTGTGTGCTGATGCCAATTTCGGCACCAAAACCAAATTCAAATCCGTCGGTAAATCGTGTGGAGGCATTGACATATACTGCGGCAGAATCGACTTCCTGCAAAAATTTAGCCGCTGTTTCTTTGTCTTCCGTCACAATCGTTTCGGAATGATGGGTACTATAGCGACGAATATGTGCTATCGCTTCATCGACAGAAGATACCGTGCGAATTGATAAAATAAGTGCATTATATTCAGTCTGCCAATCCGTATCCGTTGCTTTCTGCATGCCTTTTTCATAGGTACATGTCCTCTGATCGCCGCGCAGTTCTACAGCATCTTGTTGCATTACCGGCACCAGCTTAGCCAGTAGCGCCTGACTAATATCCTGATGAACGAGCAAGGTTTCCATCGCATTACACGTAGACGGTCGTGATACTTTGGCATTTTCAATAATGCGTACCGCCATATCCAAATCAGCCTCAGCGTCTACATACACATGACATATACCGCTGCCGGTTTCAATGCAGGGCACGGTAGCGGTCTGTACTACCATTTGAATCAAGCCGGCACCGCCGCGGGGAATCGCTAAATCAATATACTGCCGCAGTGTCAGCAGTTCTTTGACTAATGCCCGATCTGTATTTTCCAACAAGGCCACTAAGTCAGGAGATAGCCCGGCTTTCTGCAGCCCAGTTTTGATGACAGATGCCAATGCCATATTAGAACGGATGGATTCACTGCCGCCCCGCAGTACGCAGGCATTGCCAGATTTGATGCACAAAGCTGCAGCATCGACGGTTACATTCGGCCGGGATTCATATATCATGGCAATAACGCCTAACGGAACGGTTACTTTCTGAATATGAAGTCCATTGGGCCGTGTCCAATCTTCTAAACATGCACCGACAGGATCTGGCA
>JBNMKW010000036.1:0-23904 GCA_050874545.1 Megasphaera sp.
GATGATTATGTCAGCAAACCCTTTAATATTCGAGAGTTGGTTGCTCGTGTACATAGTTTGCTGCGGCGTGTGCGCGGTGAAGTAATACAACAGCATACACAATATATCATTCGTGATTTAGTCATTGATAAAGAAAAATTTACTGTTGAACGAAGTGGTAAACCGATTTCACTTACACCTACAGAATTTAATATATTGGAAGTACTTGCATCGTCTCCTGATCGTGTGTTCAGCAGGATGCAGCTTATGGAGAAAGCACAAGGTGGGTATAGTTTTGAGGGATATGAACGCACTATCGATACGCATGTCCGTAATTTACGGAAAAAATTAGAGCCGAATGCGGCTAAGCCAACGTATATTTTGACAGTATATGGTATTGGTTATAAATTTGCCGGAGGGCGTCATGAAACGATATGAGAGCTTAGTATTTCGTTTGACTGGGATGGTATTTATCTTACTGTTTTTAACAATATTTATTTTATTATTTTTGGTTAATATACAGATGGACAGCCACTTTTCGCAATATTTGCAAATGAATGCAGCAAATGTAATGAATCATCATTTGATGCACGGCGCGGCAGAACGCCATTATATTACTTCTATTCATCAATCTCTCTTTTGGGTCGGCTTAAGTATGATTGTAATTAGCGTTGGCGTCAGTTTTGTTATCGTTCGTAAACTAACAGCTCCTTTGATGGATTTGACCAAAGCTGTTCGGACAATACAAGAAGGAAAATACGGCCAAACGGTACCTGTCGAGAGACATGATGAAGTAGGAATATTGGCTCAAACATTTAATGATATGTCACAGCAGTTGGCACGCAACGACATGATGCGACGACAACTATTTGTCAATGTTGCCCATGAATTACGTACGCCGCTAGCGATTATTCAAGGAAATTTGGAAGGCATGATTGATGATGTCATACCTGCTGATAAGACAACTTTTTTATCAATGGAAGATGAAGTGCTGCGTATGGGACGATTAATTCAAGATTTGCGGGATTTGTCGTTAGCAGAAATCAATGAACTGGTATTACATAAAGAAATGCTAGATATGAATCTTTTACTGGAGCGTGCCGTAAGTATGCTCCAACCGCTGTGCGATGAAAAACACTTGCATGTACAGCTTCATCTCTCCCCTTCTCTGCCGCTGGTTATGGCTGATAGAGATCGTATCAATCAAGTGATTTATAATATTTTGAATAATGCCATTCGCTATATTGAACCAGAAAGCTTTATTTGCATTTATACATCTGTACATCAAATAGATGGTAAAGAAATGATTCAGACAGACATTGCCGATACGGGACATGGTATTCAAGAAGAAGATTTAAAACATGTTTTTCAATATTTTTATCGTACTGAGAAATCGAGAAATCGTAAGAGCGGCGGCAGCGGCATCGGTTTGGCATTGGCTAAACAATTTGTTCAAAGTCATGGCGGCACGATTGCTGCGCATAGTAAAGTAGGAAAAGGTACGAGGTTTAGTTTTACGCTGCCCGTATAAATGTTAAAACCCCTAGCATGTTTCACGTGAAACATACTAGGGGTTTTGTGCTGTACTGCAAAAGCAAATTTATTTTACTAATTTATAGCCAGCATCGGCAATAACTTTTGCAAAATCATCTGTTGAAATGTCTTTTGTTGCTGTAACATCAGCTTTTTTACCTTCTAAATCAACAGTGACTTCCGTAACACCATCCATGGCTGCTAATGCATCATGAACATGTTTTTGGCAGTGTTGGCACATCATGCCTTCAATTTTTAATGTGGTTTTCATCATAGTGATTCCTTCTTTCTTTGTATTTTCATTAGATTGTATATGGGAAGTTTCATGTTTTGTTTCACGTGAAACAGTTCCAACAACGTGATTGGGTTTGAAAAAACGTAAACGCAAGGCATTCATGACAACGCAAACACTGCTCATACTCATGGCAGCGGCACCAATCATCGGACTGAGCTTGATTCCGTATGCAGGGTATAAAAGCCCGGCGGCTAACGGAATTGTAATGACATTGTAGAAAAAGGCCCAAAATAAATTCTCTTTAATATTTTTGATGACAGCTTTGCTTAAGCGAACAGCACTGACGGCATCAAGCAAGTCGTTGCGCATCAGTACGGCATCGGCACTTTCAATGGCAACATCTGTACCGGCACCAATTGCCATGCCTAAATCAGCTTTAGCGAGAGCAGGCGCATCGTTGATGCCGTCGCCAATCATGGCAACGGTATGTCCTTCTGATTGCAGCTGTGCGATGTGTTTTTCTTTATCCTGTGGCAGTACTTCAGCGATAACAGCTGGGATATGAAGGCGCTTGCGAATTGCTTCAGCAGTGCGTTTATTATCCCCGGTAAGCATAACAACATGAATACCCATTTTTTCGAATAAAGAAATAGCAGCAGCACTGCTGGCTTTTTCCACGTCGGCCGCGGCGATAATCCCTATAATTTTTTCTTTATCTGCAAAAATTAACGGGGTCTTTCCTTCATCAGCGAATGTATTCAAGCAGGATCGGTAAGGCAAAATATCAACATGAATTTCTTTCATAAGTGCTTCATTGCCGGCATAATATGTTTTATCACCTATAGAGGCTTGGATACCACGGCCAAATAATGCTTTAAAATTTGCGACAGATGTCGGAACAATATGATGTTCTTCAGCATAGGTAATGATTGCTTCTGCAAGTGGATGTTCACTCCCCTGCTCCATGCCGGCTGCTAAGGAAAGAAGTTCATCTTCTTTTCCAGCATAAGTTTTTATATCAGTAATTCGAGGTTTCCCTTCTGTGATCGTACCGGTTTTATCCATGACGACCGTATCAATGGCATGTGCTGTTTCCAGTGCATCGCCTGATTTGATTAAAATGCCGTTTTCAGCGCCTTTTCCCGTTCCTACCATAATGGCTACCGGCGTAGCCAATCCTAAGGCGCATGGGCAGGAAATAACGAGAATAGAAATGCCGATAGAAAAGGCGAATTCCAAGTCAGCACCTAGTATGAAATACCAAATGGCAGTTACTAGGATGGCAATAGTAATGACAGCGGGAACAAAAATGCCGGCAACGGTATCAGCCAGTTTTGCAATAGGTGCTTTGCTGGCACTGGCTTCATCGACGAGCCGAATGATTTGATTGATAGTCGTGTCGGCACCAACGCGTTTTGCCAGAAAATGAATAGCTCCTGCTTTGTTCATCGTTGCCGATGTAACTGTATCGCCGGGACGCTTTTCTACGGGAATACTTTCTCCGGTAATAGTGGATTCGTCGATACTTGTTGTTCCTTGGCAAATTGTGCCGTCAGCAGGAATGCGTTCACCTGGACGCACAATAATTTCGTCACCGATGACTAATTCCTCAATAGGAATAATGGATTCTATCCCGTTGCGCAGTACAGCAGCCTGTTTAGGAGCTAATTTAATAAGTTTTTCGATTGCTGCGCTAGTTTTTCCTTTAGCACGTGTTTCTAAATATTTACCGACTGTAATTAACGTAACGATCATACCGGCTGATTCAAAATATAGATTGGTACTGTATGTTTCTACGAGGGTCCAGTCGCCATGCCCCATGCCCCATCCCATACGGAAAATGGCAAAAGCTCCAAAAACAGCGGAAGCCATAGATCCCATGCCGACCAAGCTGTCCATATTAGGTGCACCATGAAAGAGATTGCGAAAGCCATTGATATAATACTTGCGATTTAGATACATAATAGGAAGTATGAGTAAAAACTGAGAAAATGCAAAGGTAATCGCATTTTCAGGGCCGTGAAATATGGCTTTAAATCCTTCCGGGACAGGCAGACCAAACCACTCTAAAAACATATGGTGCATGGCAATATACATGGTCGGAATTAGAAACACAATCGACCATATTAGACGATGTTTCATGGATTTTATTTCCAGTGAAGACGCATTCGCTGTATTTGCGTCCGTTTGAGCTGCAGATTTTTCTCCAGGAAGAGATGCACCATAGCCCGCATGAACAACAGCTGTAATAATAGCGTTGCTATCTAATTTGGTTTCATCATACTCCACCTGCATACTGTTCGTCAATAAATTGACACTGGCTTTGGATATGCCATCTAATTTAGAAACAGCCTTTTCAACGCGAGATGAGCAGGCAGAGCAACTCATTCCCGTTATCATATACTTTTCATGTTTCATGTCATCAGTCCTTTACTTCATTAATTTTTGTAGTGTACAGACGAGTTCATCAACGACATCATCTTTGCCTTCACGGATGTCATGAACAACGCATGATTTTATATGTTGTGAAAGTAATATTTTATTGAACGAATTGAGCGCAGATTGTACGGCAGTGACTTGTGTTAAGATATCGACACAATATCTGTCGGATTCAACCATATTGCGGATTCCCCGTATTTGTCCTTCTATTCGGTTTAGCCGCGTAATTAAACTTTTATATTCTTTACTATTTTTATCTCTGTGCTTTGATTTTCCTGTTGAGCAACAACAATCACACCTGTTTTTTTCTTCCATAACAACAGCCTCCTTCATATTAATTTTCAATACCCTATACGGGTATATAAATATAATATACCCGTATAGGGTATTATGTCAATATAAAGAACCCAATAAATGAAAATTAAAACCAGTTGGTTTATGGCAAAAAAAATTCCCCAAATAAGATATGCTTATCTGGGGAATTATATATCAGTATTCTATTTTTTTAAGACATTTACAACGTCCTGTGTTTCATCTTTAGCATTTTCATATCCAGCAATGATGGAACCTTGTACAACGATGCAGTCATATCCTTTATCTTTGCGAACTTGTTCTACAGCCTGAACAACATCCTTTTCCATAGGAACGACTAATTTATTTTCCAAATCCGTAATGCGCTGATTCAACTGTTTTGCTAGTTCGCGTTTTTCCTGATCTGTTTTCAATGTTGCCGATTTTTTAGTGAATTCTTCGTCAGCTTTTTTGAAAGCACCCTGCATTTGTGCGCTTACTTTAGGATAATCTTTGTGAGAAGAAATGAGTGTATCAAAATTTACATAGCCTACACCAGATGCAAATGCTGAAGTTGCAGCAACGACACTCATCATACCGATAACTGCGAGAGAAGCTAATTGTTTTTTCAGTTTCATATGACAATCCTCCTGAGAGTATGAGATAACCTCAAATTTATTACTTTGTTGTATTATATCAGACTTACTAGAAAATCACAACTATTGTAACTATACTGTAACAAACCCTTCGTAACTAGTTTGTAAATGATTTAATCTTTTGTTGAATCAGGTGTATTTTTTGTATCATCTTCATCTTTTATGTATATATATTTATCTTTTTTCATTTTTTCAATGATTTCAGGGGCCATTGTAATTAATTTTTCAAATGCGGATGCTTGATAGCCATCTTTTTTGATAGAAAACATTTCTACTCTGTCCCCTTTTATAACTAAAATGGCAGAAGGTTCTAATTTTGCACCGCCGCCGCCACCGGCACTTTGACGACCTGTATCTGTTTTGCCATGTATGCCGCCGGATCCAAAGCCAAACGTGACATCTACAAAAGGAACCAGGATGGCATCACCAATATGAACGGCTTCACCGACTACGGTTTCTACTTTTATCATTTCTTTAAAATTTTCGAAGATAGTTTCCAAATTGTTTTTGATATATGAATTATCCATGATGTTCATCCTTTCTTACAGTGTGCCACTGTGCCAAGATATGGCGGACTGGACGTGATAACAGAAATGTAATAGAGCAGATAACAATTGATGCCGGACAGATACTCCCGGCCGCGTGCACCGTACAGTCGTATTCTTCTGATGTAAAATTGAAATGCAGCTCCTCTGTGCTGGCGGGAATGACTGCATATAAAGCACCGGCAAGCATACCTGTTTTATGAGGCGCTGTTAGTCCCAATGTACCTGTTAACGTCAATGTGCGAATAGAGGAAATAGAAATAACGTCCCGCAGCCAGGTAAAAAAAACAAGTGCAAAATCTTTTGTACAGATTAGTGATTTCCAAGAAAAATGGTTTTGTTTTTTTTCTGCGTCGTCAACTGCCGTATTGGCAGAATGCAGTTCATCATAAGTTACGGCATGGGTTTCTTTTTTTAATTCTTGTACTACAGTTTCCTGCTGCTCTTTGGTCATTTCTGTATCTTGTGTGGCAGTTGGGGCAGGTTGTTGTTTTTTCCATAAGAAATACCATTCTGTTTGCGGTCGATTGCCATAGGTATATTGCCATGTATAGGAAAATGCGCGCCCCAGCCAGCAAAGTGTGCCAGATACATGAAATGGTGAGCCAATATACAACATGCAGCTATATGATACGGGAAGGCATACAACGGCAATGAAAACAATTAGGATAACCGTCAATGCTACGATAATCCCCATCCACTTCACCACACTCTCTAAAACAGAATATATATAGATAAAATTCTAGGCCAATAGGAAAAATCCTTCATGGATAGTTATGATTTTTTATGAAAAATACAATCTACATCTTCGGCACCAAAACAACGGGAACAAGAAATACATGTTGCGGGTTCCGTGTCACCATGTTTCCAACGGTTTGGCAAATCTGGCTGACGCAACAGCGGACGGCACATGGAAACAAAAGATAATTGAGTATCTGCAAGTACCGATTCAATTTCCTGGACTTGGCGGAATCCTCCGACAACACCGATATCTACCTGCTGATGGAGCTGACTGGCAACGGTTGCGGCATAATGCGCAAAATACATGGGTTCTTTTGTACGGCGAATTGCCCGAATAGGTCCCTTGCGAGGAAGTGATGACATGTTGCCGCCGCTGACTTCAATGGCATTGACTTTTTGCTGTGCAAGCCAACCCATGACTTGCTGGCTTTCTTCAAAGGTAAAGCTGCCCTCTTTCATGAAATCAGCACAATTCAGTTTTACCCAAATCGGATACGCATCGCCTGTTTCCCGACGCATAGCTGCTGTACATTCTAAGAGAAAGCGGGCACGATTTTCTAACGAACCACCATACATATCTGTACGGCGATTAAAATAAGGAGATAAAAATTTACTGGATAAATACCCATGAGCACTGTGGAATTGCACACCGTCAAAGCCTGCTTTTTTGGCGCGTCCCGCTGCTTTTCCTACGTCAGCGACAAGTCGAGAAATTTCTTCTATAGTCAGTGCATGGGATTCCTGCGTGATTTTTCCTAATTTTTCCGTTACGCCGCTGGGGCTGACAATCATACGGTCGGCACCTTCCGGAAGCATAATGGATGACCCCATGACGACGATTTGGGCAATAATCTTGCCGTGATGTTCGTGGACGCGGCGAATCATTTTGGCCAGTGGTGCAATACAGCTGTCATTGTCAATACAAATTTGGCGATGTTGACGCGGTTCTAGAGAGCTGGCTGCCATCATTCCCGTGATCATAATGCCAATGCCGCCATCTGCAAGACGCGTATAGACCTGCGTTAGATTTTCTGTAGGATAGCCGTGTTCATCAGCCATCCCCTCAAACGTAGCAGAACGGACAATTGGGCAGGCTGCATCAATGCCGCCAATATGACATGTATCAAAAAGCATGAATAATCTCTCCTTGGTAACTAAAAATGGTTTAAAGTTTTACCTATTATTATAGCTTAAAACAGCATAAAAATCTAACTTTTCCTCGAATTATTTTGTAACCGAAATAAAAACATTGAGATATATGGAAGCCCTGTGGTATAGATATGTTATGAGATAGCATCATGGATTGACCAACAGAAAGAAAATCAATCGTTTATCCAATAAATACGATTATGTATATTGGTTTTTAGTATAACTGCGGAGAAGCGACTATGGCATTTTATATATAGGAAAATATATAAAATGATACTCAAAGAAAAAAATAAGCATGTTTTTATGATTTTTGGCTATATTTTTTCATCCTAGAATAGGAATTTAAACTGTTTTCGTGTATAATATAGATGTTTGTTAATTTGGAAGTTCATGAAGGGATGTTGAATACATGGCTACAGCAATGGTAATAGGCACCCAATGGGGTGATGAAGGTAAAGGTAAGATCGTAGATTATTTAGCACAAAAAGCAGATGTCGTCGTTCGCTCACAAGGCGGCAACAACGCAGGCCATACGGTTGTTGTTGATGATCAGGCTTTTGCACTGCGCCTTTTGCCGTCTGGAATTTTGTTCTCCGATAAAACTTGCATCATTGGCAGTGGTGTTGTCGTCAATCCTGCCGTTTTGTTGCAGGAAATTGCCGGAATGACCTCTAAAGGCGTACAGATCAGCAAATTGGAAATTTCTACGCGTGCGCATGTAATTATGCCGTATCATATTCGTATTGATGAAGAAGACGAAAAATTAAAAGGCGATGCTAAAATCGGGACAACGAAAAACGGTATTGGCCCTTGCTATGCAGATAAAGTAAATCGTGTAGGTATTCGCGTTGGTGATTTGATGGATAAAGATGTTTTCGCCAAAAAACTGCGTATGAATATCGAGTTGAAGAACCGCCTGTTTGAAAAATATTATGGCTGCGAAGGGTTTGACTACGATGCAGTATTGAACGAATATTTAGGATATGCAGAACAGATTCGCCAATATGTAAAAGATACGGATTATTCAGCCAACTTATATGTTACAGAAGGCAAAAAAGTTTTGTTTGAAGGTGCTCAGGCAACGATGCTTGACCTTGACCATGGTACCTATCCGTTTGTAACCAGCTCGAATCCGACAGCTGGCGGTGCATGCACGGGTTCCGGTGTAGGCCCTCGCCGCATGGAAAATATTGTCGGTGTCGTTAAAGCTTATACGACTCGTGTAGGTGCAGGTCCATTCCCAGCAGAACAAATCAATGAAATTGGTGATACACTGCGGAATACCGGACATGAATTTGGTACCGTTACAGGTCGTCCCCGCCGCTGCGGTTGGTTGGATACAGCTGTTGTTAAATATGCAGCCATGCTGAACAGCTTAGATTATTTGGCAATTACTCGGTTGGATATTCTCGATAATCTGGATACGATTAAAATTTGTACTGGATATAAGTTTAATGGCGAACTTCTTCAAGAATATCCGGCAAGCTTAGACGTATTGGAAAATGTTGAACCGGTATATGAAGAAATGCCGGGTTGGAAAACGCCTATTTCCAGCTGTCAGTCGTATGATGAACTGCCGGAAGCTGCACGTCATTATGTAGAACGTATCAGCCAGCTCGTTGGCGTACCGCTGGGAATTGTTTCCGTAGGTCCAAATCGTAATCAGACTATCGTTTTAAAAGAAATTTTTTAGAAAATTTTGGGTTTTCACCATAACATACATAAGACAAAAAACCGACTTCTTTCACGAAGTCGGTTTTTTGTCTTATGTATATTTATCATGCTCTTTGAATATGCTTTAATATAAGGAAACTAAATAAGAGTACAAAAATCAGTATAGATAAGGTATAATGATAAGTAATATAATCGTAAAAAATATATAAAGGAGCGTATTGAATGAATGATAAGGCGCAGATATTGGTTGTAGAAAATGAAAAGCAAATAGCCGGATATATTCAAACAGAACTGGAACATAAAGGATATGAATGTTACGTGGAACATGAGGGAGTGGCAGCGCTGGATCGTATCGTGCAAAATCATTATGATTTGATTATTCTCAATGTCATTCTTCCGGATATTGATGGAGTGTCAATCTGCAGGCGTATTCGTGAATTTTCCATCGTGCCGATTATGATGCTTTCATCAAAAGATGATGTAGAAACAAAAGTGGTGTGTTTTGATTTGGGAGCGAATGATTATATTACCAAACCATTTAACAGTAAAGAATTATTTGCCAGGATTCGGGTCCTTTTAAGAGAAAGAGGATATCATCCTGCATCTGAGAATATATTACAGCTGCGGGATATGGTTTTATATTTAAACCGGCATGAAGTCGTCGTTGGTTCCACCCGTGTTGTTTTAACTAAAAAAGAATTTGAGCTGCTGTCGTATTTAATACGCAATAAGGAGGTCGTGCTGACACGGGAACGCATTGTAGAAGAAGTATGGGGCTATGATTATGTAGGTGATACGAATGTTGTCGATGTGTATATTCGGTATCTCCGCTGTAAATTAGGCTTGGAACGAGGCCAATATATACGCACGGTGCGTGGGGTTGGATATGTAGCTAAAGGGTAACATATGGCAAATTCTTTTTCTTTAAACGTCTTTAACATTTTAGTTGAAAAAAGAATTGTAATACGGCAATTATACATGTAAAACAGCGGTAACAAAATGGGATTGGTTCGTCTATTTTGTTACCGCTGTTTTTGCATGTCTTTTATAATTGGTATTATATATTATTTTATTTTGCGGTTGCGGACTTGTTCCATTTGTGCATAGGAAAAGACACCGCTGCGCCCAATGAGAACGTAATATAATGGAATTGCGATGGCAGCAGTAACTGCACCGCCAATGTATACGCTGGAAAATCCATAGGCTGGCACAAGGCTGCCTAGGACATAAGGACCGACGCCAACTCCTAGGTCTGTAAAAACAAAAAACGTAGAAGTAGCTAAGCCGATATGTTCTTCGGAAACGCCATGGATAGCTAATGCCTGCCCGGAAGACGTGACGGTACTGTAACTGAGGCCAAGAAGAATGCCGCCTAACGCAAAAAATATGTTATGAGAAGCAAAGCCGACTGCAAGCATGCAAAGTGCTAAAATAACCAGTGTCGGATACATGACGGCATCGCCGCCATGATGGTCTAGGAAGCGGCCAATAAGCGGACGGCTGAAAAACGAAGTGACGGCATACGTGCAGAAGAAGATACTGCCGCCAATTAAAAGGCCCAATGCCTGCGAATAGGCTCCGATAAAACTGAGTACGGTAGAATAACAGATGCCGCAGAAAAAAGCGATAATGGAAATCGGCAGAGATTGTACGCAGAAAAAACTGTTCAAACGCCACGATGTTAAAGATTTTGTATCGGCAGTCGTACCAAGGTGTTCCGGTGCATGAATCCAAACGGCTAATGCAAGCGTTAAGACAGATAATCCTAGACAGACGTAAAGATTTATAAAATAATTGCCGCTGCTGCATAAGGTCATCCCTAAAAAAGGGCCGACAGCAGAAGCCAGTGTATTTCCCAATGCATAATAGCCAATGCCCTCTCCGCGTCTGCGCAGCGGAACGAGAACGCCGACAATCGTGCTGGCCGCTGTAGCAGCAATGCCATACGACATGCCATGAAAAATTCGTATTAACAGGAATATCTGCAGGGAATCAGCTCCGAAATAAAAAGGAATAGAAGCGGCGTACAGTACTGTACCTAACAGCAGCATTTTTTTTCGTCCCCAACAGTCGATGACGTGACCGACAGCAATACGCGCCAACAACGTGCCGATAATAAAGATACCCGATGCTAAGCCGGCTTCACTAACCGTGGACTGCCAGCTGTGAATCGCAAATTGCGTAGACCAAAGCATGAGCTGATACATAATCACATACAATAGAAAATTAATAACGACATCAATCGTAAAGTCTTTTGTCCAGAGCCGTTCCGTCATGGAAATACCTCCCGTTAGAACAAGTATTTTGTATCATAACTCAAATCCATGTACTGTTCAATTGTTTCATCATCAAAACCGTATTCTTCTGATTTTTGCAGCAGGCCGGCTACGCGCATTTCCATTTTTTTCTTTGGCGGAACCGGCTCTTCATATTCAATGCGAAGCTGGCGGGCTGCCTCGGAACGGTCTGTGACTTTTACAAACAAACCGTGGCGAAATGTCAATTCAAATACTTTGCGGAATGCATGCGGCAACTGAAAACCAAAAGGAACAAAGTACTTATCAATAAACCCATTGGCGATCAATATAGAGCCTGTATAATCCATGACATGATGGAGTTCGTATTTGAGATCGCCGGCCGGTGAATGGAAGGTAACGGGTTTGATGCCGTCAATCGCCGGCGGTTCCATGCCGTTGTTGTTGGTCAGTAATTTATGCAGCGTCAACATTTTTTCTTCATTAAAGCCAAAGATACATGTATAGCCGCGCAGGCAGGCTTCATCATACATGATAGGATGCAGACCGAATTCTTCAATAGTAAAGAATTCTTCAACATGTTCAATGGCTACGATGCTGAGTTTAAATTTATCAAAATCAAACCCATCAAAAAATTGTGCTCTCATACGTATGCTCCTTTTTTACATCAGATGAAAAAGGCCGCGGCTTTATAGACGCGGCAAAAGTTTAAAAACAATTATTCAGCAAAGACAGGCCGGTTATTTTCAAAACGGGAAATACGAGCCAGCGATTCCACACGGAAACCGGCATCTTCTAGTTTATGACGGCCGCATTGGAACGTCTTTTCTACGACGATACCAATACCAGCCACTGTACAGCCTGCTTCAGCGGCTAGTTTGGTCAAGCCGATAGCAGCAGCTCCACTGGCTAAAAAATCATCAATAATGAGAATATGTTCTCCTGCATGCAAATATGCTTTGCTGATAGAAGCGGTATATTCTTCCTGTTTTGTATATGAATAAATCGCTGCAGTGTATTGTTCTCCTTTGGTAAGCAGAGATTTTTTCTTGCGGGCAAATACAATCGGCAAGTTGCCCATTGCTAGTGAAACCGCATACGCAACGGCGATGCCGGAAGATTCGATAGTAACGATACGATCGATATGCGTGTCTTGAAAACGACGGGCAAATTCTTGACCTACATGATTGATAAGCGTAGTATCAATTTGTTGATTTAGAAAATTATCTATTTTCAAAATACGGTTGTCAATAATAATGCCGTCCTCCAAGATGCGTTTTTTTAATTCGTCCATTACGAACCCTCCCAAGTTATTTTTTGTCATGATTGTCAGATAATGCCAGTTTTATATAATATATCAGTCTAATACGATTTTTGAATCAAGTCAATAAATTTATAGGATATTTTAGCATACTTCATAAAATGAAGGATATCTCATGAAATAGCCGTAAAGAAAGGAACACGTAAATAAAAATAAAACCCCTGTGAAATACAGAAAATATCGTTCACAAGGATTCTGGAGTTGATTTTTTAACATTGCAAGATATAAAACTATATTAACTATAATATGCTGTATTTTTAGCAGAACAACATACAAGTTGTTGGTAGAAATTTTATTTTTTTCTCATGTATACAAAAGAAAGGCCGCTTTCTTCCGTTTCTTCTTTAACGGCAGTATACCCCATTTTTTGATACAGGCGGATGTTAATCCAACTTTTGGTGCAAGTGTACAATTCTTTTGTAGTATGCGGATATGCTGTATCTACTTCTGACAGCATTTGTTGTGCCAGCCCCTGATGCCGATATGCGGGATGGACCATCAGACGGCCGACATCTATAATATTACCGGATTTTCGATACCGAATGGCGCCTATAATATCCCCTGCATCATTTACTATCTTTAGTGTGTGCCAGTTAGGAAAATCTTGGATATTGTTCTTCTTCTGTTTTCATCAAGGCCGGCACACTGCGGCTTCCTATCATTTCTGCTTCGCTTTCAAACGCTAGTAACTGCAGTTTGTATAATTCGACAGTATCAGCAGCAACCGCTTGCAGTATTTTCATCGTATATTCCCCCTTAAATAAAAAATGAAGCAGGCATTCCCCTCGTGAATATGGCAGTGCAGCTTAAAAATTACAGACTGTTTTTTTCACATCCTGCTTTCATTAAGCATAAAAGAAAATAACAAACGTTATTTTAAGAAAGCCATACTGCAAGACATAAAGCATGTAAATTACAAATTGATTTTTTATCTTTGCTTTTTTATAAAAAGAAAAGACAAAAAAGTGTATGAAGCAGCGGCACGGCAAAACAAGGAAAAAATAAAAATTAATTTACTTATGGAACTAAAACAGGTATACTAAGACTGTGTAAAAATTAGGTATATATCTTGCTTAGGGAGGTCATGACATGCAGTCTATTCGGCGTTTGTATGTTGCCAAAAAAGATTTCTTTGCTGATGAAGCAAAGAGAATGCTTGCAGATTTACAGGAAAATTTGTTGATCAAAGGGTTAACGGATATCAAGATTTACCATCGCTATGATGTAGGTGGTTTGGACGATGCGGCCTTTGAAGCAGCTAAAAATATGATTTTTTCTGAACCGCCGGTTGATGCCGTATATGATGAGCTGCCGTCACAGGCGGGTGACACAGTATTGGCGATTGAATATTTACCTGGCCAGTATGACCAGCGTGCGGATTCTGCGATGCAGTGCCTGCAGATGCTGACGATGAAAAACGACAGCCCTGTCCGTACAGCTCAGGTTATTGTATTATCCGGTACGTTGTCTGCAGATGATGTAGCAGCTATCAAACATTACTGCATTAACCCCGTAGAAGCGCGTGAAGCGTCTTTAGACCCGGTAACGACATTGGAAATGCCTTGGGAACAGCCGGCAGATGTACCGACTGTTAAAAATTTTGATACGATGGATGATGAATCCCTCAAAGAATTGTCTGCACACATGGGACTGGCAATGAGTTTTGAAGATTTGAAATTCTGCCAGGAATACTTCCATAATGAAGAAAAACGTGACCCGACGATTACAGAAATCCGGGTTATTGATACCTATTGGTCTGACCATTGCCGTCATACGACTTTTATGACGGAATTGACAGATATTGCGTTTGAAAACGGCAAATTTACAGCGCCGATTCAGCGTGCATATGAAGCATACAAAACGACGCGTGAAAACTTAAAACGCAAAAAGCCCCAGACTTTGATGGATATGGCTACGATTGCCGTCAAAGAATTAAAAGCAGCCGGCAAACTACAGAATTTGGATGAATCGGAAGAAATCAATGCCTGCACTATCATCATTCCTGTTGATGTCGATGGTGTTGAAGAAGAATGGCTGTTGCTTTTCAAAAATGAAACGCATAACCATCCGACGGAAATCGAACCGTTTGGCGGTGCGGCAACCTGCCTCGGCGGCTGCATTCGCGATCCTTTAAGCGGCCGTTCTTACGTATATCAGGCAATGCGCGTAACCGGTGCCGGCGACCCGCGGCAGTCGATTAAAGATACACTGACAGGCAAACTGCCGCAGCGCATTTTAACAACAGGCGCAGCTAAAGGATACAGCTCATATGGTAACCAGATTGGACTAGCAACAGGCGAAGTCAAAGAATATTACAACCAAGGCTTTATTGCCAAACGTATGGAAATTGGCGCAGTTCTCGGCGCAGCCCCCCGTAACAACGTCGTTCGTGAAGAACCGGTTCCCGGTGATATTATCATTCTTCTTGGCGGTAAGACTGGCCGTGATGGTTGCGGTGGCGCAACAGGGTCTTCCAAGAAGCATACCGTAGAATCATTGGAAACCTGTGGTGCTGAAGTACAAAAAGGCAACGCCCTTACAGAACGTAAAATTCAGCGGTTGTTCCGGCGTCATGAAGTTACGGTTCTTATCAAACGGTGTAATGACTTTGGTGCAGGCGGTGTATCTGTAGCTATTGGTGAATTGACAGATGGCCTTGACATCAACCTTGATAAAGTTCCTAAGAAATACGAAGGTCTTGACGGTACAGAACTGGCTATTTCTGAATCACAGGAACGTATGGCTGTCGTTGTAGCGCCGGAACATGTCGAAGAATTTATGAAGTATGCGGCAGAAGAAAACCTGGAAGCTACGATTGTGGCTGTTGCAACAGACACCAAACGACTTGTCATGCATTGGCGTGACCAAAATGTAGTCAACATTACCCGGGCTTTCCTTGATACGAATGGTGTTACACAGCATCGCAAAGCTGTTGTTGCAGCACCGGAAGATAAAGATTTCTTTAAAGCACCGCAAGTCCAGGATGTGGCAAAAACTTGGCTGCATACGATGGGAACCTTGAATATTGCATCGGAACAGGGATTGGCAGAACGCTTTGACAGTACGATTGGTGCCCGTACCGTTTTAATGCCGTTTGGTGGTAAATATCAGAAAACGCCGGTAGAAGGTATGGTTGCCAAGATTCCTGTTACGCACGGCAATACGACAACGGCCAGCATCTTTACCCATGGATATGACCCGGATTTGGCAATTTGGAGCCCGTTCCACGGTGCATTGTATGCTGTTATTCAATCCATTGCTAAATTGGTAGCACTTGGCGGCGATCGCAAGAAAGTTTATTTAACAATGCAGGAATTTTTCCAGAGCCTCGGTACGAATGAAAAAGCGTGGGGACAGCCGGTCAGTGCCCTGCTCGGTGCGTATGTAGCACAGCAGCAGATGGAAGTAGCTGCTATTGGCGGCAAAGACAGTATGAGTGGTACATTTGAAAACCTTACAGTACCGCCGACACTCGTTTCTTTTGCTATTGTTCCTGAACACACGCGGAATATCATTTCGCCGGAATTTAAAGAAGCCGGTCATGCCGTTCTTTTATTTGATTTGCCGCGTGATGCTGAAGACATGCCTGACTTTGATGTTTTCAAGGAACAATGCGATTTCCTGCATCAAGCCGTTCTAAACGGAAAAGTTAAGGCAATGCATGCTGTCGGTCAAGGCGGTGTGGCAGCAGCCATTGCACAGATGGCATTTGGTAACCGTATTGGGGTTACTGTTGATGATGCCTTTACGGCACAAGACCTTTTTGACCTCCGTTACGGTGCTATCCTTGTAGAAGTAGAAGAAGTCGTAGCTGCCGATTGGGAAAAACGAGCTCATGTATTCCGCGTCGGTACGACGAATGCATCGCAGATGATGGAAGTCAGTGGTGTGAAAATTTCCTTGGCAGATTTGCAGCGTGCTTGGGAAGAACCGCTTAGCAAAGTATTCCCTATCCAATGTGAAAGTGCTGAAGGAGATGCACAGCTGCCGCTCTTTACGACATACGGCCCTAAACGCAGTGAATCTTTTGGTAAACCGCGCGTATTTATTCCGGTATGCCCAGGGACCAACTGCGAATATGATTCTGCGGCAGCATTTGAACAGGCTGGTGCCGTGACAGATGTTATGGTACTGCGCAACAATACGCCGCAGGACTTGGCTGAGTCTATCGATGAAATGGCAAAACGGATTGCCCAAGCACAGATTATCATGTTCCCAGGCGGATTTAGTGCTGGTGATGAACCAGAAGGTTCCGGCAAATTTATTGCAACGTTGTTCCGCAGCCCGGCACTGTCAGAAGCATTGGAAAACCTTTTGTATAAACGGGACGGCTTAGCTCTTGGCATTTGCAATGGTTTCCAGGCCCTCATTAAACTGGGACTTCTGCCGTATGGACATATTCAGCCTCTCCGTGCAGATAGCCCGACGTTGACGTACAATACGATTGGCCGTCATTTGTCACGCATGGTCAATACGAAAGTTGTATCTGTTATGAGTCCATGGTTTAGTAATGTCCAGGCCGGCGACGTACATACGATTGCGATTTCACACGGCGAAGGACGGTTTGTTGCAACACCGCAGCAAATTCGTGAACTGGCTGCGAAAGGACAGATTGCGACGCAGTATGTAGACCTCAAAGGCAATGCAAGCTATGACAGCACGTATAATCCAAATCAATCTATCATGGCTGTAGAAGGCATTACAAGCCCGGATGGACGTGTTCTTGGCAAAATGGGTCACACAGAACGCTTCAGTTCTGATGATGTGTTTGAAAACATTACGGGAAATAAATTCCAGCCTATTTTCAAAGCTGGCGTATCTTATTTTAAATAAGAGAACAATCTATATCGGGTGAAATATAAAACCGGTGAGAAATGAAATGCTCATTTCTCACCGGTTTTTTTGTGATGCAAAAATATAGCAAATCCATCAGCCAACTATAGGTGTCTGATAGGTAGGCGGTTTGTCCATAAACGCCATTAAAAATCGCGTCATATTTCATAAAGAAAAGCAAGCCAAATAATCATCATTCCTGCGGCTTGGTTTTCATGTTGCAACTGTTGTCTACTCGTAATACCGTTACGTTGTTTTTTTGAGAAGCATACTGCTTTATCATGCCGGTATATTTTCAGCTTAGTGGAGAGTCGTGTCTTTGACATAACGCATGCTATGCTGCAATCTATATACCCCTAACATTATTTGGAATACCCTATAGCCGTATGCTGTAATGGCTAATAAAATTATAATAGGATGTAAGTTATATCATGGCATGCTTGTACTGTGTCATTACTCAGTTGCTTCTGCGTCTTTTTCATTAGACTGAATAATGGCTGTAATGGTTGCATTTGTATCTATTCTTTTCCCTAAACAGGAGTCATATTTTTTTATTGCAACAGCCCCCACTAATAGACCCAGTATACCGCCTGCGGCAGCTGTATATATCGTCATGCCGACCTGATACCCTAAGATAGCTCCTGCAGCTATGAGCAGTAATGGCAATATAAAGCCAATAAAGGCACTCATGATCAAATGATTGTCTTGAACTTCATATTGCACGTCTTGTCCTTCTTGTGCACCGACCGGGTTATATGCGGTTATAAATACACGTTCTGCGCCGAAACAAGCACTGCAGGCTACATATAAATGGTCGCGGTTTACGCGTATTTTTGCCAGTCCATTACTGCGAATTTTTTCTACCGTTCCTCTTCCTAAACGCATATATATCCCTCCTATCCCATAGTAAATAATCATTATTTATTGATTAAAGATATTATATCATGCACTACACACATAATCAATACTTTTTTGGTAAACTTTGTATTTTTGACTTGCTTTTACAGCATGTTTTTACATGGTCATTTAGTATGCCGATGGCTTGCAAAAATGAATAGATAATAACAGGGCCGACAAATTGAAACCCTTGTTTTTTCAAATCACGGCTGATTTGTTTGGATAATGACGAGGATGCCGGCACGTCTGATTCAACAGCCCAATGGCCATATTGTATTTTATCATCGGTATATTTCCATAAATAGGCAGAAAAGCTGCCGTATTGTCTTTGAATATGCTGGATAGCCTGGGCGTTGGCGCGAACGGAATATATTTTGCGTCTATTGGCAATAACTTCTTTTTGGTGAAGTATTTGTTCTAATTCTTCGTCGGTCATGACAGCGCAGTCTGCAATGGAAAATTGATGGAAAGCGTTTTGATATGCGTTTCTGCGTTTGAGAATTGTCAGCCAGGATAATCCCGCCTGAGCCCCTTCCAATGTTAGCATTTCAAATATATATCTGTCGTCATGGCTTGGTACGCACCATTCTGTGTCATGGTATTCTTTTAGCAGAGCATGCGAAGATGCCCAGGCACAGCGTTTTACAGGTTCTTTTAATAGTGTCATTTTTTCATCTCCCGACTATAAAAATAAGGAATGGAGCATCAAACGAGTTCCTTTATCCTATCATAAACGATTTCAATCCTGCATGTATACTCCGTGTAGTAAATAATAAAGAAAATGCCCCGCATGATAACAAAAACGTTCATGCGGGGCTCTTGGTGGATACCTGTGTTATTTCAATGCTTTTTCGAGTACAGCTTGGACAAATCCTTTAATTTCATCATATGTTTGCCCAGGCTGCGCTTCGTACATTTTTTCATTTTCTATAAACATAGAAGGAGCATAGTAGTACGAATGCCCTTGTACCATTTCCGGGTGTTCTGATTCTTCATACCAGTGCAGGGAAATGGCACTGTACGCCGGATGTTCTTGGACTAATTCTTGGACAGCCTGTTTTGCTTTTTGGCAATATGGGCAGCCATAAAGAAAAAAAGCAGTGATTTCTTTCATGCGTATCCCTCCTCATCGTACGCTTCTGTCCAAGATACGTATATCATGGAATAGAAGAGAATGGCTATAGAGATAATCGTATATATGCAGACGATGCCAAGCGTCCATTAGCTGGAAAATAGGCTGATTGCTGTGATATCCGAACTGTGTAGGCGAAAACTAAAAACATTTAGGTAAACAGAAAGCAGGTGATTGGTCATTAGTTATGATTGCCGCAGCCATGTGTGCCGCAAACATGCGCGCCGGTACCGTGTTCGTGGTCATGGTGAGAACAGTGGACATTAGGATTGTACTGCAGTTTGCCGGCAAGCAAGGCGTTTACAGCATCGTCAGCATATCCCTGTACACCGCTGTATAATGTAATACCGGCATCAGCTAACGCCGTCTGCGCACCACCGCCAATACCACCGCAAATCAATGTATTTACACCATGTTCCTGCAGAAAACCGGCTAACGCACCATGGCCGCTGCCTTCTGTATCTACAATGGAAGCAGCTGTAATGATTCCGTTTTCGACATCGTATACTTTAAATTGTGCCGTATGGCCAAAATGCTGAAAAATTTGTCCGTTTTCATATGTAACTGCGATTTTCATGAAAATCCTTCCCTTCGACGAAATGTTTTACACTTATAATTGACATATGTCAATTATAAGCCGGAGAAGATAATTTTGTCAACTAAGAAAGGTCTCAGGACATGCAGAAACTAATTTAACATTTCCTATTCATAGAATAAATGGTATGATAAAGTAAATATATATCGTAAAGGACGTGTTATTCCCATGAATTTTAAAGTAGCAGCAGACATATTTGAAAAAATCCCCAATTTGTATATTGGGGTAGTGGTTGCCAAAGGGGTCGATAATCGCCAAGAATATCCGGAAATTGAAGAAAAGCTCAGTCAGGCCGTGGCAGCAGCTCAGCAGCGATTTGCTGATACGGCTGTCAAAAAAGCTCCGGAAATCGTGCCGTACCGGGAGGCCTTTCGGGCATTGGGATTGAATCCCAACCGTTTTCCCTGTTCCGTAGAAGCCATGTTTTCCCGTATCAGCAAGGGAAAAGATATGCCCCATATCAATCCGCTGGTAGACTTAAATAATGCGGTATCTTTGGAACATGTCATTCCTATGGGAACCCATGATTTGGGCCGTTCGCCGCAGGATATTGAAATGCGGTATGCTGTAGAGGGAGATACCTTTGTGCCTTTCGGAGCTGTAGAAGCAGAAGCGGTACCGGCAGGGGAAGCGGTCTATGCTGTCGGACACGAAGTACGAACACGGCGCTGGACATGGCGTCAAAGCGAACATGGGAAAATTACAGAAGATACGCAGTATGTGTTTTTCCCTATCGACGGCTTTACCGATGTGAACCGTGAACAAGTAGACCAGGTACGAAATGAATTGGCAGATATACTGCAGCATACATTTCATTGCGAAGTTATTACCGGTGCGGTAGATAAAGACCATCCGGTATGCAGTTTGACACTATAAATACAAAACAGCAGTAAAAAAGGAACCGAATCCCAAGGACGATTCCTTTTATTTTTATAGTTAGAATTTAGAAAGAATGTTCAGTTTTTGCCTCCTAATTTGGAAAGAATGATGGCTGCCATCATTAACATGCAGCCGCAGCGTTCTTGCAGTGTAACGGCATCATGGTAAAACCAGACAGCAAACAGAAAGCCAAAGACAGATTCTAGCGAAATGAGCAAGGACGCATGCGTATCCGTCGTATACTGCTGGGCGATGTTTTGTGCCGAGAAAGCAAAGGCTGTGTTGAAAATGACAAGATAGGCGATGCCGTATGCCGCGGCAGTGTCGGCAGCCAGCAAGCCGGAAACATCGAGAAAAGGAAGGGCAAGCAAACCTGTCGTCAAAAACTGAATGCACGTCATAGCAAATAGATTCGTATGTTTGACGAAATTTCCGACATATACGATTTGCACGGCAAAACCGACAGCAAAGCCAAGAGAAAGCAAATCGCCGGTATTAGGCATGAAGTTTCCCGAATGCAGGCACAAGAGCCCTAAGCCAACAAAGGCTAAGAAGGCACAGAGAATATCTCGTCTGCGGATAGCCTTTCGCGTAGCTATCCAAGAAAAAAAGGGGACGAAAATGACATACGCTGTTACTAGAAAGGATTGTTTTTCTACAGTTGTCAATGCCAATCCCTTTAATTGAAAAATGAAAGAAATATATTGGATAATGCCGATAATGATGCCGAATTGGACATCTTTTTTGCTGCAGGCGCGAATGGCTGGGAAAAATAAAATCAGCATTACGGCACTTGATAAGAGAAAACGGGTACTTAAAATGCCAAAAGGCGACATCGTTGTCAAGGCTTCTTTAGCGGCAATAAATCCGCCACCCCAAATGGCAGCAACGAGAAGAAGTGTCATGTCGGCAGCCAGCATTGCTGCTTTGGACGAATGAAATAGCGTCATGTCTTTCACCTCAGACATAGATACTTGCAAAATTTGTAAGATACTACGACTATATCATGAATAAATTCTGAAAAAAAGAGTTGAAATGGACATAGTGAGATGATATAATATAAAGGCTTGAATTGTGTCAAGCTCCTAACCCTTCTTAGGGAAGGGTCATATGTCCAAAAGAGGAGGTGATTTCGTGAACAAGTACGAAGTCATGTTTATTGCAAAACCGCTCGAAGAAACAGAAGTAGATCCTATCGTTACATTCGTATCCGATTTGCTTACAAAAAACGGCTGCAATATTGAAAAGGTAGATCGTTGGGGTAAACGTCATTTGGCATATCCTGTAAAAAAACAGGCAGATGGCTACTATGTATTGATTAACTTTGAAGCAGAACCTGCTACTATCAAAGAAATCGACCGCGTTATGAAAATCCGCGACGAAATCCTGAAACACTTGATCGTCAAGATCGACGAATAACCGGAGGCGCAAAGGTATGAATTCAGTACAATTATTGGGAAACTTAGCTCGAGATCCTGAAATTCGTTTTACGAAAACAGGCAGAGCCGTCGCTATGTTTACTGTGGCATGCACACGGACCTATATCCCGGCAGGCAGTACAGAACAGCGAGAATTAACTGATTTTATTCCTTGTGTTGCTTGGGGTAATTTGGCGGAAAACTGTGGCAACAGCTTGTCAAAAGGCAGTCGGGTTTTTGTACAGGGACGTATTTCTGTTCGTTCCTATGAAACACCAGATGGCCAAAAACGGTATCGTACAGAAGTCGTTTGTGACATGGTTGCCCAGACATTGGGAACAGAACATACATCCGCTCCGGCACAGCACGCAAGTGCTCCGCAGCCGAAGCCAGCTGCACCGAATACCAGCTTTAGCAGTATGGGTTCTGATGCAAGCGATGAAGAAATCCCATTTTAATGTCAAACACAACCCTTCTAGATTTTGAAGGAGGAACTATACATGAGAAGAGAACGCTCAAGAAAACCGAGAAGAAAAGTATGCACTTTCTGCGTAGATCATGCTGAACAGATCGATTACAAAGATATTGCAAAACTTCGCCGTTTCACAACAGAACGTGGCAAAATTTTGCCGCGCCGTATCTCTGGCGTTTGCGCTAAACATCAGCGTAAACTTACTGTTGCTATCAAACGTGCAAGAGCTATTGCTTTGCTTCCGTATACAGCAGAATAATAACAGTATAATGAACCGTGAAATGATGGATTTCCATTGTTTCGCGGTTTTTTTATAGTGTATTTTGGCTAAAGATATTATGAATCACTAATATGTATATAATATACTCATAGTAGTATCATTATAATGAGAAAATGATGAGTATAATTTGCTTCTATCTTTGTTATGTCCATGATATAATGATATAAAGTAATAGCATATATTAGGAGGAAGTACATATGAAAAATATACATATCATTGCTGATTTACATACGCACACGATTGCCTGCGGGCATGGGTTTAGTACGGTTACGGAAGTCATGCAGGAAGCGGCAGATAAAGGGTTATCGGCTGTAGGGTTGACAGAACACGGCATTGGGTATCCTGGCAGTGTCAGCTGGAGTTATTTTAATACGTATCGGGATATTCCGCGAGAATTTAAAGGCGTTAAAGTATACTGCGGGACAGAAGCCAATTATATGAAATTGGATGGTACATTGGACTTCACGTTAGAGCAATTATCCAAGCTTGATATTGTTATTGCCAGCTGCCATACAGACTGTTCACCGACAGGCAGTCGTGACGAAGTAACGAATATGTTAATTCAAGGCCTGAAAAATCC
>JBNMKW010000037.1:0-23576 GCA_050874545.1 Megasphaera sp.
AAAATAGATGAATCAATACGGAAAATGACGTATAATAACGTATACGTGTGATAATATCGCTGTTTTTTTGCATAATCCTGGTAACAAAGACACCTTTTTTTACAGAATGTATAACATATGGTAAAAGGAGGGCATATATCAAGTGGGATTGGCAGATAAAAATAAGGCTGCGCATGTCCGTTCTGCCAAGAAATGGCTGGAAAAAGCGGAGAAATCATTTGACAATCAGGCAACCGTCCAAGGCGAATTGAATCTCATGCTGGCAGAAGCCGAAATGGAAAATTTACGCAAGAAGCGGGGAAAGCGAAAATGGCTGCAGGCTGCTGTTGCCGCCATGCTTTGTTTGCTTTGTCTGGTTGGTACGCTTTGGCTGAAGCGGCCGACGATGACTGAACCCAACATGCCGATAGAAAAAACGGCAGCCAAAGCAGCCGTGCCGGCGCTGCCCAAACCGATGCCAACTATGCCTGCAGAAGACACAGTTGCAGACGATAAGCAGGAGGCATCTTCTGCGGTGCCAGATACAGTGCCGCAGGGCACGGCATCCGGCAGCAGTGAAGCAAGTCCTGCTGCCGCACCTATTTTACAGGCTGAAACAGGCCGGAATCCATCTCTTGAAAAGACGGTGCCGCCGCCTGTTCCACATCATACAACACCTGCAGTAAAACAAGTCCTGTCAGAACGACAGGTGCAGGAAGCCGTACAAGATGCGCGGCATAGTCTGCGCGGTACGGTAATTCAGAAATAAGTACACGGAGGTTTTTTATGAATATGCGGAAGAAAAAGCTTCTCGTCCTGATGATAACCAGTGCGATGATGACTTGCCCGGTTTGGGCGAATGATGATGCGTCAGCAACAGTAACCGCTGATGCAGGCACAGCAACCGGCTATGAGCCGACTGCCAATGGGGAAGTAGTAACGACAACGGCAAAATCTTCACAGGTTGCCACCGATGACAAGACACCGGTCAACGCGACGGTTACGGCAGCAGCGGATACAGTGACCAAAGAAACCATGCAGGCTGCTAAATCAGGCCTTACAGGATATGAAACAGATGCGGAACTGGCAGAAATTGCAGCCGGCAAAACACCGGCAGAAGTTCATCAAGAAGCGGCAGCCGCTGTAGACAAAACAGCAGCCGCAAACAGCAATACAGAAGCGCAGCGGCAAGTAACTGCAGCAACTGTTCCCGAACGGACACTGCCGGGCACGCCGATTGACTTTCCTGCCGGTATGAACAATTTTACGATTGATACGACCATACCCAATTATCCGATGGCAGTTATGCCGCAGGGACAAGAAGGAACGCTTCCGTACGGCAACATCGTGACGGACAGTGAATTGTCTCCGTATGTAGATAAAATTGCTTCGTCTGTTACGGTAAGCCCTGTGCCGGACAAAGCAATTGAAACTCAGCTGATGCCGCGTTTGGCTATGCGTGTAGGCGATGCCGTCAATGCCGATTACATTCGTCATGACTTGAATATTATTGGTGCGACCGGTTTGTTTTCTACGGTAAAACCGGCATTTACCAATGTGCCGGAAGGCGTTAAGCTGAACTATGCCGTGCAGATGAATCCGACAGTAAACGGCGTAGATATTGTAGGCAATGAAAGTATCTCGACAGATGAATTGAAAAAATTAGTGACTGTCGTACCTGGAACGGTCCTCAATACATCGGTTGTCAGCAAGAATATTGCCGACATCAATGCTGCCTTTGGCAATAAAGGGTACATGATGAGCCGTGTTTCGGAAGTCAGCTTGGATGACAAGGGTATTCTGCATATTGGCATTTCGGAAGCTCATATCGAAGATATTCAGCTTCGCGGCAACAATAAAACGAAAAACAAGGTTATCATGCGGGAACTGCGCTTAAAAAAAGGCGATATTTTCAATAAAGAAACAGCCAGCCGCAGTATTCAGCGCGTGTATAACACGGGATATTTTGAAGATGTTAATGTTCGGCTGCTTCAGGGGAAGAAAAACCGCAACGATGTTATCGTAGAACTGGATGTAGTAGAACAAAAAACCGGGACGGTCACGATTGGTGCCGGCTATTCCGATTCTGATGGTTTGGTTGGAATTTTGGGCCTCAGCGAAACGAATCTGCGCGGTACAGGCGACAAAGTATCTATCAACTGGGAATTTGGCGGCCATACGCAGACGACGCGAAACTATATTTTCTCGTATACGCATCCATACCTCAATGATGCCGGCGACTCCATTGGCTTCAGTCTCTTTGACCGGGAATCACAGTATGATGATTATAATGAAAAGGGAAATTCTGTTGCTGAATACTACAAACGAACCAAAGGGTTCAACGTAACTTACGGCCGTGCCCGCAGTGAATACATTACGGATTATCTCACGTTAGGAACCAAAGATTCTAAATATACCCATTACAGCAGCGGCTTAGATTATCGTAAGTTAGATGCTGAAGGTGGTATTTATAAAGGATATATGAATAATAATTTTGGCCGTACAAACAGCGTAACATGGGATCATGTCTTTGATAATCGTGATAATGTTTATGATCCAACCAAAGGCAAACGGCTTGCCTTTTCCGGTACGTGGGCAGGTCATGGCATTGGCGGCGATTTTGACTACTTCAAGTTTACCGTTGAAAATCGTCTGTACTATAAAGTCGGCCGAGCTCATGTCATTGCAGTCCGTTTGATGGGCGGCATTGCGACAGGCGATATGCCGTTCAGTGATATGTTTACGCTGGGCGGTGCTGATAATCTCCGCGGCTACGAAGATGATGAATTCCGCGGCAATAAAATGTATCAGGGTACCATTGAATACCGGTATCCGATTGCTAAAAAAATTCAAGGTGTTGTCTTTGGTGACTTAGGTAATGCTTGGGGCGGCACGGAACATATTCCTTGGTATAACAGCGACAACAAGATCCATTATTCCGGTGGTTTGGGCTTCCGTATTACGACGCCAATTGGCCCGGTTCGCTTGGACTATGCCGTAGGCTCTGACGGCGGCAAATTCCACTTCAGCTTTGGCGGTAAATTCTAAGACAACGACTGGTGGGATAAACAGTGGTTCGTACTATGATATTCACGGCGCTGTTTATCTGCGCCGGCTTGAGCTGTAGTTGGGCAGCCCCGATTACACATGTCCAGGTACACGTTTCGTCGGTGCAGGAAACTGTGCCGCCGCTCGTACAAAAACGTATTGCTGCCAGTATTCAGACGGTAGGCAACCATGTCTTGCTGGATCAGGACAGCAGTGAAGTGAATGAAAACAAAGAATCGTATAAACGAGTCATGTATGATATTGTCAACAGAGTATTAATCGGGTATACTGTTGATGATATTCAGATTGTCGGCAGCAGCGATGCTGCCGTATATGTCAAAATACGTCCATGGGGGCAGACGATTCAATCTGTCCAAGTTTGTGTGGATTACGGGGCGCTGCCTGCACTGGGCAAAACCTTGGCTAATGCAGATGTGGCTAATATTTCTGCGTATGCAGAAAATTTGCTTATCGGCCTGCCGACCGATGCGTTGGAATGGGCCAATGGAGCTGTGCAGCATGTCTTAGAAGATGAGTTGGAGGCAAGACTGCCGGAATTTTATCCGCATATTGTCATCGAACCGGGACAAACAGCCGTGGTTCATATCTATTTTTTGCCAAAGCTTCCGGTTGTGCGCAACGTCCGTGTTGCTGTTCATGCCGATAACTTGCCCAAGGTTATTTTTTTGAGTACGCGTAAAAATTTGGAGCAGTACTATGCCGGCTTGGAGGGGCTGCCGGTGGCTTTTGTGCGCCGCCATCAAGCTGACATGCAGCAGCAGCTAAACCGAAGCTTGGCAGAACAATGGGTCATTAGGGAGTACAAGCTGCATGTTGCGCCGCAGGTAGAAATTGGTGAGAATACCAAGATTACATTGTATTCGCAGACTGATTTTTATGATATACAGGCAGGCATGTATTTGGATGTAGGACGCCAAAACAGCGGCCACAGCCACGATGATGATACGGTTCTGCAGGCGTTAGTCGGTAGAAAAATCGGTCCGCATCATGAAGTGTATACGGGTATAGAATGGATGCCCGGTTCCGTATCTTGGAACGTTATGCCGGGATATTTTTATCGCTTTGGCAGAAATACACGCATCGGTCTGCACCATGAAACAAAAAATGACAGCAATCATTGGTGGATACGCCAGCCGCTTGGCGTCAATTGGCAGCTGCGTATTGACCGGGATATGACACATCATGAAAACGAAGTGGGCCTAATGTATCGTCTTCATGATTACATTGGATTGGAATATATTATATCTGACCATGACCATTGGCTCAGGATTGTCGGATATTTGTAAAAAAGGAGTAATGCCATTATGATGTCAGAAATGGGTAAAAAAAGAAATGTTAAGATTTTCTCCGGAGTCATCGCTCTGGTGTTTGTATTAAGTATTGCCGGTCTTGCCGTCATGCAGATGGGGAATCCCGTCAATGCGGCACCGTCCAGTAATATTGGCGTAGTTGATACAAGCAAGTTGATTACGCCGGACAATAAAGATGCACAGGAAGCACAAAAACAGCTGCAGCAGATTGCCGAAGACAGCCAGAAACAGTTTGAAGAACAATCTGCTAACATGACAGATGAACAAAAACAGGAATTGTACCAGAAGATGCGTGATGAAGCTTCTAAAAAGCAGGAAGACATTTATAAAGGCATCAAAGATAAAGTCGATACGGCTATTTCCAATGTAGCCAATACAAAAGGATTGGTTTTGGTTGTAGATAAACGTGCCGTTCTTTACGGTGGTACAGACATTACGGACCAAGTAGCTAAACAGCTGAGTGACGAACAGTCTAAATAAGGACGTACCGTATGAAACGGATATATGCGGCAGTCCTTGGCATTATTATTTTGATAGCAGGCATCGGCTTGGCATGGCACTGCCTGCATAAGCCGGCGGCAGAAACAGAGAAAGAAGCGGCTCCGGTCTATGCATATGCAGCTGTCGAGCATATTATGATGAGTCATCCCCGGTACAGTGAATATCACCGGCTGGAACTGGAATATAATGCCATGGTAGCCCAATATCAGTTTGAACAGTGGAATTATTCCCACAAAGCGGCAGCCGAAGGAATGTCGTCAGAAAAGTTTGCGTCTGTCGATGCGGCAGGCACAGAAGCACTCAATCAGGAACTGCAAGCTAAAATCGCATTAAAGGAAAATGAGCTGAATCATGCACTGCAGCAGCGGTATGAACAACTGCTGAAGGAAAAGAAAGAAACCCATCCTGTAGTTTCTCATGAAAATACACTTAAAATTGTTAATTTACAATTGAAGCTGCAGAATTTGGCTCTTTCTGCTGACGAAAAAGCAGCGGCAACGGCAGAACTGAAGCGGCTGATGCGGGAAGACGGCACAGCTGCGCAGGATACACAGGCTGTTACGGCAGAAATTGATGCGGCCATGGCACCACACCGGCAGCAAGCCAAAGAAGAACTGGAACAATATGGTAAAACCGTCAAGGCAGATTTGGAAAAACGGCGTGATGACAACCACAATGCATTTCAGGTACAGCTTAAGGACTTGCAGGATCGTCCTGATCCGGCAATATGGAACAGTCAGTGGAAAGAAAAGCTGGAAAGCAAAGAAAAAGAAATGAATACTGTCAAAGAAGAAATGATGGCAGATATCCGTAATAAAGCCAGTGAAGTGGCACAAGAGCAGGGAATTGATATGATTTTCGGTGAATATGAAGCAGTCGGTACAGCACTTGATGTTACCGATGACATTATTGCTAAACTGGCATAAGTAGGAGGCATTGCAATATGAAAAAAATATGGAAAGGGCTGGCAGTTGCTTTGATGACTGTCACATGCGCAGGCATGCTGGCTGGCTGCGGCAGTGAAGATAAAGTCGGCGTGGTAGATATGAGCCGCGTACAAAAAGAAGCGCCCCTCGTTCAGCAGTATAAAGAAAAAACAGAAGCTAAACAAAAAGAAGTTATGAAAGAGCTGCAGGATGCCAAAAGCACCATGTCGGATGAAGATTTTGCTAAAAAACAGCAGCAGGCTGACCAGGAATTGAATATTTTTGGTGCGAGTATGCAGCGGCAGTTTATGACGGATGTACAGAATAAAGCCGGAGAAATTGCTAAAGATAAGAAAATTGGCATCATTATGATGAAAGATGCGGCACCAAACGGCGGCATTGATGTAACCGATGATATTATAGCTAAATTGCAGTAAAGGGGTTGTCCATAGTGAAAAAAACAGTACAGGAATTAGCAGCATTTCTTGGCGGCACAGTAATTGGAAATGGGGATGCTGTCATTGAAGACGTCAAAGGGTTGGCAGAAGCAGGGCGGCAGGATATCACGTTTGCCGTAGATCCATACACTGAATATTTGCCCCAAGTTCATGCCGGTGCCGTGATTGTAGAAAAAGAAGTGCCTGCCGGAGACAACACGCTCGTCGTTGTAGAAAACCCTCGACTGGCTTTTTCACAGCTCCTTGTGCTTTTCCATCCGCGTCAATCTGTTGCCAGCGGTATCCATGCGACGGCAATTATTGATGACAGTGCTGTAATTGGCCAAAATACGGCTGTTATGGCATATGCCGTGATTGGCAAAAACGTAAAAATCGGTGACAACTGCACGATTTATCCTTCCGTTTTTATCGGCGACAACGTTACAATCGGCAGCAATACGACAATTTATCCGGGTGCCGTCATTCATGAAAACTGTGTTTTGGGACAGCGTGATGTCATTCGTGCTCATGCCGTTATCGGCGGCGAAGGCTTTGGCTTTGCAACAGAACACGGCAAACACACACGGATTCCCCAGATTGGCAATGTGGAAATTGGCGATGATGTAGAAATTGGTGCCTGCACCTGCATTGACAATGCGACGTTGGGATCTACGAAAGTGGCTAGAGGTACGAAAGTAGATAATTTGGTTCATTTGGGACATAATGTAGAAATTGGCGAAGACTGCTTTATTATTGCACAGACTGGGATTGCCGGCAGCACCAAGGCGGGGAATCATGTTATTTTTGCCGGACAAACAGGCTGCACGGGCCATATTACAATTGGTGACAACGCAGTGTTTGCCGGTAAAACCGGGATTACAGGCAATATCAAAGGCGGGCAGATTTATGCAGGATTTCCGGCACGTCCGCATATGGAATGGAGCCGCACGCAGGTCTATTTGAAACATTTGCCGGAAATGGCCAAAACCATCAAGGCGTTGGAAAAGAAGATTGCCGAATTAGAAAAGAAGGCAGAAAACTAAGAGGCTGTCTATGTATACATTTATGAAAATCTTGAGCTTTCTGATTTGTCATATGCCCAAGAGCTTGTGCCACGGATTAGGACGTTTTTTAGGAATTTTCTTTTGGACGTTTGTGCCTAAAAAACGAAAAAAATTGGCACAAGATCAGATCCTTGCCTGTGGTATTACGGATGATGCGGCTAAGGCGATGGAGATTGCCAAGAAAAGTACGACGCGCTTTGGCCCGATGATTGTGGAAGTATTGTCTTATCCACGCTATACGAAAGAAATTTTGGACAGCAAGATAACGTTTCACGGTCGCGCTTATTTGGATGAACTGAAAGCCAGCGGTGAAGGAGCTGTGTTTATGGCATCCCATGCCGGTAATTGGGAACTGCTCGGTGCTGTGCTGGCAATGAACGGGTACCCGCTTATTTCCGTTGCCCAAGAACAGAACAGTAAAAGCGCGGATACATTTATTAATGAATACCGTGCGATGATGAAGCAGCATGTGACGTATAAAACAGGAATTCGGGATATGATTCGCTTTTTGGTAGCTGGTCATTATATTGGCCTGCTGATGGATCAGGATCCGGGATTTGCCGGGGTTATGGTCAAATTATTTGGCAGAGATACGCTGACTGCAGATGGGCCGGCCAAATTGGCAGGTATCCGAAACTATCCGATTTTATCTATTTTCATTCATGAAGATCGGCCGTATCACCATGTGGTGGAAGTATTACCGCCTATTCGGCCGTATCCGGCTGGAGCCGTTCTTTCTAAAGAAGAAAAGAAGAAGGCTATGTATGATGTAACGCAGCAGCTCAATGACCGCTTGGAAGCACATATTCGCCAGTATCCGGAAGATTGGTTTTGGCTTCATAATCGGTGGAAATGGACAAACCGGTATAAAGAGAAACATCATTTGCAGTAAGATGGCATAATGCATCTGCCGAAAGATACTGTATGCCAGAGATAGACCGTGCTGTGCCGATGTGTATGACAGAGGACACGGTACGGCAGGTGGTTTCTGCTTGAAATGAATTACATCAATTAAATAATGAAAAAAGGGGTTGTCTTCGTGCGGCAGCCCCTTTATGATATAATGAAAGATAAAGAATTAGATAAACATTCTTCATTGGGGGATGCTGGATAGGAGAGATGACTTGTGAAAGAAGAACAGTCAGAGCAATGCCGGCATACGGTGTATGAATTGCCTCGTCATCATGCGGTGTTGCTGCAGCAATATACACAGCCTTTGGCTGATATTTTTAAAGTGCTTGGCGATCCGACGCGGCTGCGCATTCTTCATACATTAATGGAAGGAGAACGATGCGTACGGGATATTGCAGAACAGATTCAAATGGGACAGTCCGCTGTTTCCCATCAGCTGCGGATTTTGCGGGATGCCCGCTTAGTGCAGTTTCGCCGTGACGGCAAAGTAGTATATTATTCTCTTGCTGATGATCACGTATTTACGCTGCTTGCAGTAGGCTTAGAGCATGTAGCTGAATAGACCGATAGGATGTGAAGGAGGAACTAGGGTGTATATTTGTTTGATGCGGCATGGGAAAGCAGAACCCTTGAATGCCGGGACGGCGGATAAAAGCCGTGAGTTGACAGTACAAGGGAAAAAACAAGCCCAAACGATGATTCAAACGGCGCGGCAGTGGTGGCCAGATGGAAAAACTGTTTTATGGTCCAGTCCGTATGTACGAGCTTGTCAGACAGCAGCATATTTTAACAGTGTCATTCCCTATGAATCATTTCATACACATGAAGCGATTGCCAGCGGCGTATTAGCATCTGTATATACAGATATTATTTGCAGCAGCGATGCTGATGTATTGTGTATTGTAGGGCATGCTCCGTATTTAGAACAGTGGGTTCGCCAATGGACTGGCATGACGCTTGAATTCAAAACAGGAAGTATGGCACTGCTGGATTATGATGTATATGGAGGCCCGGCAGGCGCGGCATCTTTAGTGCTGTATATGCAGCCGAATGGCGCTGCACTGTTCGGTTCGCAGGAGACTAGGAGATGAATTTTTTATGATGAAACATGTTTTATCCATTGCCGGTACAGATCCTTCTGGCGGTGCTGGCGCAGCGGCGGATTGCAAAACAATTTGCGCCCATGGCTGTTTTGCCTTAAATGTCATTACGGCTGTCGTTTCACAAAATACACAAGGTGTACGAGGCTATATGGATGTCATGCCGGAACTGATTGCTTCGCAGATTGATGCGGTTTTTGAAGATATTACTGTTGATGCAGTCAAAATCGGGATGGTCAGCAATCCGGACACGATTCGCATTATAGCAAAAAAAATAAAACAGTATAAGCCATCGATTGTGGTTATCGACCCGGTTATGGTAGCGACCAGCGGCCATCGTCTGCTGCAGCCGGAAGCGGAACAGACGCTGCAGAAGGTATTGATCCCGCTGGCTGATGTGTTGACGCCGAATATTCCTGAAGCAGAAGTACTGACAGGACGGACTATTCAGTCCTGCGAAGAAATGGAACAGGCAGCAGAAATGATAGCGGCGATGGGAGCCAAGGCTGTATTAGTCAAGGGCGGACACCGTATCAATGATGCGACAGATGTTTTGTATGACGGGCAGCACGTGTATCATTTTGCAGGAAAACGGGTGCAAAGTACCAGCACGCATGGTACGGGATGTACGCTGTCCAGTGCGATTGCTTCCAATCTTGCCAATGGCAAGTCGTTGGAAGAAGCAGTGAAAGATGCCAAAGAATATGTCTTTCAGGGAATTTGCCATGCTGAACCGATTGGCAAAGGACATGGTCCGCTCAACCATTTTTTTGCATGGAACAACAGTGCACTGTGAAATAAAATATTTTAGATTTAATTATTGACATAATTATAGTTGCTTGTTATACTCATGAAAAAATGCATAAGCGAAAACGTATATGATGAGATATTTTAGACAAGAAAGGGGAATGTATGATGAAATTTTCATGGAAACACACCGTTTGCACAGCTGCAGCTTGTTTTATGATAGGAACTTCCGCTTGGGCTGCTGCGCCGGCAGATACGTATAAGGAAGCGGCCAATAATATGATAAACCACCCGCAGGGAGAATATACGGTGCAGGTTCAGGCTAAGATGCCTTTTGTCGGCGAAGGAAACGCAAAGACTGTATGGGACATTCAGGCAGAGCCATTTGTTGGGAAAGTAGCGCTTTCTGCGTCAGCTCTGGGCCAGTCCTCGCCGACTGTACAGGGATATATCGAACAGGAAGGGAAAAAGCTGGTATATTATTATGATGGCCAGTATGCGAACCTGAACGACAGTAAAAATAATAAAAATGCTTGGGTAAAGAATACGATTGATTTAAAAAGCGCGGAACCTGTGGTCAAACAAATTGCCGGCGTGCATAATGTATTGTCCGGTGTCAAAGAGGTAGCTGCTAATGGCGATACATATACCGTTACATATGATATGTCTCAGCTGTACACCGCTGGGGACGAAAAAGAATGGGTAAAGCACGGCGTGAAAGACAGTGACGCTAAGATCTTCAAAGATGTATTGGTGGCACTGCAGCAGGCTGGGGATGTCAAAGCGACAGTTACGATTGATGCTGCTGCGAAGCGGATTACGAAAATTGATGTACCTCTGACAGATCATATCCGCAGCTTGACATCCGCTATCATGAATAACAGCAAATCAGCGTTAAAAGATAAAGAAGATATTTTAAAATTCATCAATATGAGTGAAGTTTCTTTAACGATTGAATGCAAGGCATTGCCGCAGGGGCTGGATGTATCCGTTCCGAAGGATATAAAGAAACACGCAAAAGAATATAAATAAGCAGGTTAACTATGAGGCAATATCATACCAATACCATGTTTTGGGTGATATTGCCGCCTTTTTTATTATTTTCTATGAATAAAAATCATTAAAAAACAGAATTTTTGCGAAATACATCTGTTTTACACGAAATTTTTGCTCAATTTATAGAAAATTACCTGCATATTATTGACATAGAAAGAGAAATAACGGAAAATATGAGAGAAGGATAAATCCAGGATTGTTCGTTATATCTGATGGCAAACGTCCAGCCATAGTAAAGAGCGGCTGGCAGTGGATGGTTTGCCTGTAAAGGAGAGTCTCTTTGGGGGACTGTTTAATGCAGTGAGAACGGATAAAATTTATTATGGGAGGTAACTATTTTGGCTAAAAAGGAAAAACTTATGGTCATTCCTTTGGGCGGGCTGGGTGAAATCGGCAAAAATATGACAGTCATCCAATACGGAAATGATATTATTGTCATTGATGCCGGCTTGGCCTTTCCTGATGATGATATGTTCGGTATCGATTTGGTTATTCCTGATATGAGTTATTTGATTGAAAACAGGGATAAAGTTCGGGCCGTCGTCATTACTCATGGACACGAAGATCACATTGGCAGTTTGGCATATTTGTTGAATGAAGTCAATGTACCTGTCTACGCTACGAAGCTGGTATGCGGACTTATTGAAGGCAAATTAAAAGAAAATCATATTACAAATTACGAATTGAATGAAGTGCATCACGGCGATGAAGTGCAGATTGGTTGTATGAAAGTTGGATTTATCCATACGAACCATTCTATTCCCGATGCGAGTGCATTGTATTTCAAAACACCTGTAGGGACGATTGTTCATACGGGGGACTTTAAAATGGATTTAACGCCTGTTGACGGGCTGCTGATGGATATTCATAAGTTTGCGGAATTAGGACGGCGCGGCGTGCTGCTGCTTATGTCAGACAGCACGAATGCAGAACGGCCTGGATATACGGAATCAGAAATGACCGTAGGTCATGCATTCCGCAAAGCGTTTCGGGCAGCCAAAGGACGTATTATTTTGGCAACATTTGCTTCTAATATTTCCCGTATTCAGCAAGCTATCAATACAGCTGTACAGTTTAAACGCAAGGTTACGGTATTGGGACGCAGTATGGTCAACAACGTACAGATTGCTATTGAATTAGGATACTTGGATGTACCGGAAGGCGTTTTGATTGAACCGGATGAACTGAATCGCTATCCAGAAGATCAGGTATTAATCCTGACGACGGGAAGCCAGGGGGAACCGATGGCAGGGCTTTCACGCATGGCATCAAATAACCACCGCAGCGTCAGTATTATTCCAGGAGATACGGTTATTATTTCAGCGACACCAATTCCAGGCAATGAAACGGGTGTAGGCCGTACGATTGATAATCTGATGAAATTAGGAGCTACGGTTATTGCCGGCCGGGATAAGAAAATCCACGTATCCGGCCATGCCAGCCAGGAAGAATTAAAATTAATGCTGGATTTGATTCGTCCGAAGTATTTTATTCCTGTGCACGGTGAATACCGCATGCTCAAGCAGCATGGGGATTTGGCTGTCATGATGGGGGTAAATAAAGACCATGTTCTCATTGGCGACAATGGCCAGATTTTTGAATTTTCTAATCGATCCGGTCATAAGACGGGCCATGTCAATGCCGGCCGTGTTTTTGTCGATGGTTTGGGTGTCGGCGATGTAGGAAATATCGTTATTCGCGACCGCCAGCAGCTGGCTATGGAAGGGGTCGTTATCGTTGTCATGACCTTGGCTAAAGGAACGAGTCATGCATTGGCCGGTCCGGATATTGTATCTCGCGGTTTTGTCTATGTTCGGGATTCGGAAGAATTAATCAGTGAAGCTCATGACCGCGTCGCAGCTGTATTGGAACGTTGTGAAGCTGGAAATATTCGCGAATGGGCTGTTATCAAATCACAAGTGCGGGATACGTTGAGCCGTTACTTGTATGAAAAAACTCGTCGGCGTCCGATGATTCTGCCGATTATTATGGAAGTATAGAATTATATAGTATTCTGGACAGCGGAGGTATTTTGCCTCCGCTGTTTACGGTGATAGGGCATGCAGCAGGGCAAGTGTATCTGCCCAGGCATGGCAAAGCCTGCGGATGTGCAAGGATAGCTTGGCTTACGAGTATGCTGCTGTATCACTTACGTAAGAGAAAGGAGAGAATTTTATGGAACAGAAGCGTGTGACACCGATTACAACAGCGGGGTGTTTTGCTGCTATTATGTTGATTTTAGCGCTTCTTAGTACCTATTTGCCGTTTTTTTCATTTATAGGCTATTTTATCATGCCGATTCCTATGACCATTTTATTTGTAAAATATGGACTGCGGCAAGCTATTATGCTGGGTATCACTGCCGGCATCCTGATGGGGATTTTTATTGACCCGCTGACTGCGGTCGTGCAGATTGCTACGTTCGGCGCTGTAGGGATTGCTATGGGGGCAGGATTTCGAGAAAAATGGCCGCCGGCCAAACTCCTTATGGGTGTGACAGCGGCACTCATCAGCACGGCGATTGGTCTAATGGCACTGATGTATGCCGTTATGGATGTCAACATGGTCGCCATGCTGCGGGATGTATTTGATACGTTTATGCAGGAAGCGCTGCAGCAATATCAAGCCAGCGGCATGTCAGAAATTCAACTGGCTGAAACCAAAGCTCAGCTGGAAGAAGTACGGCGCCAGTTGCCGACAATGCTGCCTATGTTTCTTTGTTTGTCTATGGCAATTATTGCTTATGTAAATGTGAAGGTTTCCCAATTTTTTCTGCAGCGGCTGGGATTTGATGTTAGACCTTTTTTGCCAATTCGTTATTGGGAAATGCCGCGTGGTGTGATATACTTATACATATTGGCATTGGTTATGAAATATTGGGGGACAACCCGCTCTATTGACTGGCTGAACAGTATCGGGCTGAACCTTAATCAAATGGCATTCTTTTTCATTTGTATTCAAGGCCTTGCCTTTTTGTTTTATTTCCTCGACCGTCGCTTTCATATGAGCACAGGTCTGCAGGCAGTCATCATTGTGTTGTTTTTTGCTATGCCGGTTTTTTCCTATGCGGCCTTTATAATGGGGTTGATAGATATGCTTGCTAATATTCGCAAAAAACAAAACATGACGTAACACGCAGGGGGCGGAAAAATGTTTAAAAAATTGCTGTCAAGACGGAATGAAGAACCTGTTTTTCTGATTATGGTCTTGCTGCTCGCTGTCATTGCCATATATAATTGGGTTATTGCATTGCTGGCACTGATTTTGATTATAGGTGCTTATGTATTGACACGTAAGAATACGACAGAACGAAATCGGGAAATCAGTCAGTTTTTTGATGCGATTTCCCAAAGTGTAGATCAGGCATCTACATATGCAGTACAGAATCTTCCAATTGGCATTGCCATTGTAGATATGCAGTCCAGCCTTTGCTGGGCCAACAGCGTATTTCGTGACTGGGTTGGCGATATAGACAATGACCAAAAGTTGGATCATATTATGCCAAACCTTAATATCGATAAGTTTTGGGGAAAGTTTGGCTATTTCTTTGAACATATTGGTGAGCGGTATTACCGTGTTGTTTACAAGTATTTACAAACGGAAGGGTCCGACGATGACAACTATTTGATTCTGTATTTTGAAGATATTACGGAAACAGAAATTCAAAAGATGAACTGCATTGCTTCCGTGCCCGTTTTTTGTGATATTGAAATCGACAACATGGAAGAAGTCGCCAAGGGGCTGTCAGCAGTACAGCAGGCCACATTGTGGACGAATGTCAATAACTGTCTGCTTGATGAATTAACGGCAGTAGATGGTTTTGTCCGCTCGTACGGCAATGAAAAATATTTTGCCTGCTTAAGCCGCAAAGCATTGAATACGCTGAAGGAAGACAATTTTTCTTTTTTGGAAAAAATCCGCATGATTCATACGGTAAACCGTATTCCTGTGACGCTGAGCATCGGCGTGGCAGCTTTTCCGGAAGAAGTCATGACGGCAGGATTGGCCAACTTTAATGAACTGGCCGACAAAGCTCGGGCTGGGTTGGACTTGGCATTAGGGCGCGGCGGCGATCAGGTCGTTGTCTATGAAGAAGACGGTTCGCCTCATTTTTACGGCGGCAAAACCCGCTCTGTCGAAAAAAATACGCGTGTTCGTGCCAGAGTCGTAGCACAAGCTATTCGGGAACTTATTGATACCAGTGACTGCGTTCTTATTATGGGACATGAACGAGAAGATTATGACAGCATAGGTGCGGCTGTCGGCGTGGCGCATATGGCGCGCTTGGTCGGCAAGCCCGTTCATATTGTCGTCAGCAAGCAGACAGATGCAATTTGCCGCTTGGAAAAACAGATACTCGACGTACCTGCTTTTAAAGATTTGCTTATTTCAGCAGAAATGGCACAGGATTTGTGTAACAGTCAGACATTGTTGTTTATCGTTGATACGCACCGGCCGGATATGACCGTTTCTCCTGCATTGATTGATAAGACAGACCGGCGTGTTGTCATTGACCATCACCGCCGCAGCAGTGACTTTATCAAAAAACCACTGCTGACGTATACAGAACCATCCAGTTCCTCGACAAGTGAATTGGTCACGGAACTGCTGCAGTATTATCAGGAAGATATTGAATTAGAAAAAATTGAAGCGACTGCCTTGTATGCCGGTATTATTGTTGATACGAAGAACTTTGCCGTACAGACGGGTGTGCGTACTTTTGATGCGGCTGCGTACTTGCGGCGCAGCGGAGCCGATCCGGAAATTGTGCGGGAACTGTTCAGTTTTGATTTTGAAACCGTGCGGGACAGGGCGCGTATCTTATCCGATGCCAAGATTGACAACGGGATAGCCATGGCGATTTGCCCGCCGGGCACACAAAATTTGACCATCGTAGCTGCTCAAATTGCCGATACGCTGATTAATATAGATAATGTTTCAGCCAGCTTTACGTTTTATGAATTAAATGCGGATTGCATTGGCATCAGCGCGCGTTCCAAAGGCGAAATCAATGTGCAGCTGGTTATGGAAGCCTTGGGTGGCGGCGGTCATCGTACGGTAGCCGGTGCCCAAGTAAAAGGACGCTCTGTAGAAGAAGCTCAAAGCGATGTCATGGCTGCGTTACATGAAGTACTAAATAAAAATAAGGAGACTGAGAAAGAATGAAAGTTATATTACTGCAAGATGTCAAAAAATTAGGGAAAAAAGGGGAAATTATAGAAGTATCCGAAGGATATGGCCGCAACTTTTTACTGCCCCGTAAATTAGCAGCTCCCGGTACGGCAGAAAATATTAATAATGCCAAACAAAAACAAGCAGCTGCTAAGCATAAAGCACAGGTCGCTTCGGATGAAGCCGTTATTTTGGCAAGTCAGCTGAAAAAAGTTGAACTGACGATTCCCGTAAAAGTTGGTGAAGGCGGTAAGGTATTTGGTGCTATTACCGGCAAAAATATCAGTGAAGCGGCCAAAAAACAGTACGATATTGATTTGGACAAGAAAAAAGTCGAAATTAAAGAACCGATTAAGTCATTAGGAACATATGAGGTCGTTATTCGTGTACATCCTTCTATCACGAGTGTCATTAAGGTTCATGTCGTAGAAGGATAAAACAGACCGGATGCCGAAGCTATGTTGGCAATAAGGGGATATAATGAAAGAATTACTGGATAAATTATTACAGCGCCATAAGTATCTAGAACCGACGGCGGAGGAAGAACTCCGCCGTCAGGTCAACGTACTTTACGGCGCTTTTACTAGTCTGATAGGCTCTGAAAAAATGGTGCTGCGGGCCAGCAAATACGCTGCGCTGTCGTATGTCCATTCGGAAGATCCCAGACGGCGGCTGGTAGGCCTGCAGCGCCTTGTTTACGAAGATGCCTCGTACGATAAACTGCCGCAGGACGATGAAGTCATTGACGTACTCAATGACTTAGAAAATTTCTTGGCAGAAATGTTGGCTAGACAGGCTGTGGAAGATCGGCTGGAAAAGAAAATTTCTCAGCGCATGGAAGAAAAACAGCAGGAATATGTTCAAGAAATTAAAATGCAGCTGATTCGCGAAGAATTGCATGATGTAGAAACGCCGCAGTCCAAACGAAAACTGGAAGAACTGAAACGGCTGGATGCGATTCATTTGAATGAATCGATTATGCAGCGTGTTCGGCCTAAAACGCTTCGGGCTGTCGTGGGACAGGAACGAGCCGTCGAATCTATGCAGAGCAAATTAGCTTCGGCATATCCGCAGCATTTACTGCTGTACGGGCCGCCGGGCGTAGGAAAAACGACAGCAGCGCGCATTATTTTGAAAGAAGCGCAGCAGCTTCCGTTTACGCCGTTTGGCCCGAATGCCCCGTTTATTGAAACAGACGGTACGACGCTGCGCTGGGATGCTAGAGATATGACCAATCCGCTTATTGGTTCTGTTCATGATCCGATTTATCAAGGCGCACGGCATGATTTGGCAGACACCGGTATTCCAGAACCGAAACCAGGATTGGTTACGGAAGCACACGGCGGGATTCTTTTTATTGACGAAATTGGTGAAATGGATCCCATGCTGCTGAATAAACTGCTGAAAGTATTGGAAGATAAGCGGGTGAAATTTGAATCGGCATACTATGATGAAGAGGATCCCAATGTACCGCAGTATATCAAAAAATTGTTTGCCGAAGGCGCGCCGGCTGATTTTGTTCTGATTGGCGCAACGACGCGGGATCCGTCAGAAATCAATCCAGCGATTCGTTCCCGCTGCGCAGAAATATTTTTTGAACCGCTGATACCGCAGGACATACAACAGATAGTTGAAAATGCGGCGAAAGAACTGCAGGCAGATTTAGAAGACGGAGCAGCCCAGCTGATCAGTTCGTTTACGATTGAAGGCCGAAAAGCTGTCAATATCTTGGCAGATGCGTATGGATTGGCTGTGTATCAGGCAGGGTGTAAAGAACATGTGATCATTACACAGCAGCATGTACACCGCGTAGCGCAGATTAGCCGTTTAGTGCCGTATGTGACGAAAAAAGCATCGAATATACCGGCTGTCGGCAAAGTGTTTGGCTTAGGTGTTTCTGGGTATTTGGGCTCGGCTATTGAAATTGAGGCCGTAGCCTTTCCGGCGCGTACTCCCGGCAAGGGATATTACCGGTTTAATGATACAGCCGGGTCTATGGCCAAAGATTCTATGTTCAATGCGGCAGCAGTCGTTCGCGGTATAACGGGCAAAGAACTGTCTGACTATGATGTCAATATTAACTTTGTCGGAGGCGGCAATATTGACGGGCCGTCAGCTGGTTGTGCGATTACGACGGCTTTGATTTCGGCCATCACACACACACCGATACGCCAGGATATGGCACTTACAGGTGAAATTTCCGTACAGGGAAATGTAAAGCCTGTTGGCGGCGTGTTTGAAAAGGCATATGGTGCGAAACAAGCCGGCATGAAAGGAATTATTATTCCAAAAGAAAATGAACAGGATATTCCGGCACATCATTTAGCACTGCAGATATACAGTGCTGCAACCATACAGGACGTGCTGGACTGGATGCTGGTAAAATAGGAGAGTAAAACAGTATGGAACAACGTATTCCACCGCAAAATGTGGAGGCGGAACAAGCCGTCTTGGGAGCGATGATGCTTGACCACAATGCCGTCATTACGGCCATGGAAAAGCTGACTCCCAATGATTTTTATCGAGAAGTGCATCGGATTATCTTTGAAGCGATGGAGCATTTGCACCATGATAATAAAGAAATCGATGTCATTACGCTTCCTGAAGAATTGCGGCGCATGAAAAAATTAGATGATGTCGGCGGCATCGAATATATTTTAAGTTTGCCGAATCTTGTTGCAACAGCGGCAAATATTGAATATCATGCGAATATTGTGTCGGAAAAAGCGTTGGCGCGTAATCTGATTACGACTTGTACGGATTTGACGGCAGCGGCTTACGATGGTGAAAAAGAACCAGAAGATTTGCTGGATGATGCCGAACGGCGGATTTTGCAGCTGTCGGAAAATAAAAACCGCGGTGATTTTTCTCCTGTAGGGGCTGTAGTGGAAGAAACACTGGATAAGATTACCAAGCTCTATGAAAATAAGGCTGGCCTTACGGGGCTGCCAACGGGATTTCGCGATTTGGATCGCATGACATCGGGGCTGCAGCCTTCTGATTTGATTTTGGTAGCTGCCCGTCCAAGTATGGGGAAGACGGCATTTACCTTGAATATCGCCCAAAATGTCGGAGTACGTCAGCATAAAACCGTAGCATTCTTTTCCTTGGAAATGTCGCAGGAGCAGCTTGTTCAGCGTATTTTATGCCAGATTTCCCATATAGATTCACAAAAACTGCGTACAGGACAGCTCAATAGTGATGAAGAATGGACTCGCTTAACTGATGCCTGCGATAAATTGTATCAAGCACCGATTTATATTGATGATACGCCGGGGATTTCCGTAGCAGAAATGCGCTCTAAGGCCAGACGGCTGAAATCCGAGCACGGCTTGGACCTCATTGTAGTCGATTATTTGCAGCTCATGCAGGGCCGCAACGCTGAAAGCCGTCAGCAGGAAATCTCCGAGATTTCCCGTTCGTTAAAAGCACTGGCGCGAGAATTAAAAGTACCGCTGATTGCTTTGTCACAGCTCAGTCGAAGCGTAGAAAGCCGTCAGGATAAACGGCCTATGCTGAGTGATTTGCGCGAATCCGGCGCATTGGAACAGGATGCCGATATTGTATCGTTCCTGTATCGGGAAGATTACTATGATAAAGAAACAGAAAATCAGCATATTACAGAAGTTATTTTAGCAAAACACCGCAATGGCCCTGTCGGGTCTATTAAATTGTATTTTAAAGGGGAATATACGTTGTTTCTCAACTTGGATACGACTCACGAAGACCATGCGTAATAAAAAAAGGGATACCGCTTGTCCGGCAGCAGACTGCCAGGATAAGGCATCCCTTTTTTCGTATCAAGGAGGGGTGGTACATGAATAAAAATAAGAAAGTGAAGACGGCAGCGGCAGCCGTCATAGTGTTATTTGCAGCCGTTATTACGGGCTCTGTCCTGTCACAGACAAGCTGGGCGGAAGGCACACGAAACGCTTTGTCTCAAGAGAAAAAAGTTGCTGTCATTCGAGTCAGCGGTACGATTGTCGGCGGCGACCAAGAATCTATGGGATGGGGAAATACATCGACAACGACGGCAGGTACATTGATGCGGCAATTTCGCAAAGCGAGAAAAGATGACAACGTGAAAGCCGTCCTGCTTCGCATAGACAGCCCCGGCGGCAGTGCCGCAGCGACTCAGGAAGCGGCTGAAGAACTGCAGAAACTGAAAGACGACGGTAAGCCTGTCGTCGTATCCATGGGAGATACGGCGGCATCCGGAGCGTATTGGCTAGCGGCATACGGGGATAAAATTTATGCGAATCCGTCTACCATTACAGGCAGTATCGGCGTTTATATGTCCTACTATGATTTGCAGGGATTAAGCCAGAAAATCGGTGTGAGCGAGGAAAAAATAAAATCCGGCGCGCATAAAGATATTTTCTCCCCATTTCGGCCAATGACCGATGAAGAACGTCAAATAACGCAGGATATGGTCAATACAATGTATGAACAGTTTGTACATGTAGTAGCAGAAAAACGACACATGGATGAAAACACAGTACGTACACTGGCAGACGGCAGAGTGTTTACGGGTGCGCAGGCTAAACAGGCCGGCCTTGTTGATGAAATGGGAAATTATTACGATGCATTGGCCTATGCGGGTCAACTGATACACGCCGATGCAGATCACGTACCGATTACTACCTATACAGAAGAGCTTAACGTGCGGCAGTTGCTGCAAGGTCATATATCATCCCTGCGGTATATACAGTCTGCATTGGGAGTACAACAGGATATACCTTTGCCGCTGCTATTGATGAAGGGAGTGTGGCAGTATTGAAGCAGTATATAGAAGAAGCGATGATATTGGCGTACGATTTGGTAACGGCTCCTAAAACGGCATTGACCACGATTACTTGTGAACAACGGCTCTATGAAGGCTGGATGATATGGTTTCTTTCAACGCTGCTGTCTGTTCTGTCTGTCTATGTACAGTGGGAACGGGCAGGTATAGGGTTGTTGATTGCGGCGTATGGAGGCGGTGCTGTAATGCTGTTGGTAGAAGCAGCCTTACTTCATGGAACAGCACGTCTCCTTGGCGGCAACGGCTCATGGAAAGGCATGTTGGCTGCGCTTGGATTTTGTGGTATACCTGCTAATATAGGCACGCTGGCCGGGACATTTGCATTTATTTTGCCAGCAGGGCTGGTAGGTCTTATTGCTTTTTTAGCAGGCCTTTGGGTACTCTTTTTGATTGTGCTGGCACTGCGGGCTAATTATAAGATAAGCATAGGGCGGAGCATTGCGGCTGTCTTGCTGCCGATTATTTTTCTAGCTGGCGTGTTTGTTTTATTTTGTATATATGTTGTTGTTTCTGTCGCTTCCCTTTTTATGTAGGTCTTTTAAACAGTCCATATTGCGCAGCAGCGTTTTTTTGCCGCGCCAAGCGAATGCGCGCGAGCCAAACGATTTTTGGAATTGTTTGTTGGAAAGGGATTCCAGCTCTTGGCGAGAAAGAAAGGCGATGCGGTCACGCTGAAATTCAGGAAGCGGTGTCAGCGGCACGTGTTGATTTAAGGGACAAACGTCTTGACAGACATCACAGCCGAAAATAAGCGGCGTTTTTCCCATGACAGTTTGCTCAGGCAGCGTAAAGCTGCCTTTTTTTTGTGTCAAATAGGATTTGCACAACTGATAGTCATACGTGCCGGACGCGAAACATTGGCCCGGGCAGGCTGCATGACAGGCACCGCAGTGCAGACATTCTTTGGCTGTCGGTGTATCTGGCTGAAAGGGAAGGGACGTCAGAATGCTGCCGATAAAAAAGTAAGAACCGTACGTATCGTTGAAGAAGCAGTGGTTGTCTCCGTAAAAGCCCAGCCCTGCTTCATAAGCCAGCCAGCGGTCAGCCAGCGGCGACGTATCGACGATTGCGGCATGCCTGCTGTCAGGGTAGAGATCGGTCAAATACGATATGAGGCGGTCTAAATACCGATGAACGACTGGATGATAATCATAACAGCGGCAGTATTGGGATAAGTTGGCATGCTGGTCGTGTCCGCCGTAGTAGGGAAAGAGAATGACAATAATCGACTGACACTCCGGCAGGATGGATAAAGGCATATATCGTTCCGGCCCCTGACCGGCAGCTAAGGGGCAAATAGGTGTAGTATCTGCCTGTGGGGGAACGGGCAATTGGGCCGGTGCGATGCCTAAACAATCGAGATGCAGTGACGCGGCAAAGGCTTTAAGAAAAGTCGGTTCTATCATCATATACAAAATCTCCTAGAAAAACAAAAAAAATTTAAAATACCTCTTGCAATTTACTATACAGTATAGTATACTATCCAAGTCAGCGGTTTTAAAGAACTTTTTGAAAAGGTCTGAAGAAAACATGGAAATGGATTTCTCAGAAGTCTTCAAAAAGAAAATAAAAAAACTTCTGAAAGTGCTTGACAGAACGAAGTGCTTCTGATAAAATAAGTTACGTTCCGTTGAGCAAACGAAACAAACCGAGCCGACGTAGCTCAATTGGTAGAGCAACTGACTTGTAATCAGTAGGTTGTAGGTTCAAGTCCTATCGTCGGCTCCAATTATCTGGTGGGGTTCCCGAGTGGCTAAAGGGAGCAGACTGTAAATCTGCCGGCGACTGCCTTCGAAGGTTCGAATCCTTCCCCCACCACCAATTTTTTCATCGCGGGGTGGAGCAGTTGGTAGCTCGTCGGGCTCATAACCCGAAGGTCGTAGGTTCAAGTCCTGCCCCCGCTACCATATTTTTTTTGTTATGCAGTGAAAACTACATATAGATGCTTTGAGCGGTGTTAAGCTGTTGTAGCTCAGTCGGTAGAGCGTATCCTTGGTAAGGATAAGGTCACCGGTTCAATCCCGGTCAATAGCTCCAAACATGGCGGCTTAGCTCAGTTGGCTAGAGCATGCGGTTCATACCCGCAGTGTCCAGAGTTCGAATCTCCGAGCCGCCACCACATTTATAACCTCGTTTAACGAGGTTATTTCTATATACAATAAAAATTTTTCTTTTTTTTAGAGAAAAAATATCTATTGTGTGTTAGAATACAACTAGTAAGTTGATTTTTCCTAAAGGAGGAAATGAGTAAAATGGCTAAAGAACATTACGAAAGAACCAAACCGCATGTTAACATTGGTACTATCGGTCACGTTGACCATGGTAAAACAACTTTGACAGCTGCTATTACAAAAGTATTGGCTGAAAAAGGCTATGCTAAATTCGAAGATTATGCTGATATCGATAAGGCTCCTGAAGAACGTGAACGTGGTATCACAATCAACACAGCACACGTTGAATATGAAACAGATACTCGTCACTATGCACACGTTGACTGCC
>JBNMKW010000038.1:0-23427 GCA_050874545.1 Megasphaera sp.
AGGATACGAAATCCTGAAAGGAAATTCAGTGGCGATGGCTGCAGGGATCCACCTGTTCCCATGCCGAACACAGCAGTTAAGCCTGCAAACGCCGAAAGTACTTGGGGGGAGGCCCCCTGGGAGGATAGGAAGCCGCTGATTTTTATAGGGGCATAGCTCAATTGGTAGAGTAGTGGTCTCCAAAACCATTGGTTGAGGGTTCGACTCCTTCTGCCCCTGCCAAAAAAGTAGAGGGGTTTGAGTAGCCTTATGGAGACTCAAGTTCCCCCACATGACTCGGTAGCTCAGCTGGATAGAGTGACTGACTACGAATCAGTAGGTCTAGGGTTCGAATCCCTACCGGGTCACCACATGACAGCTCATACATTTTGTATGAGCTGTTTTTTTGTAAATAAAGACAAAAAATTTTACTTTTTTGCGTATTTCTATTAAAATATATTCATATTCAAAGTCTAATTAAGGAGAAAAGCCTATGAAAATTTCTGACATTGGCGAATTTGGATTTATTGATGCGATAAAAAAGGATACAATTTTTAATCCAGATGCTATTGTTGTAGGTATCGGAGATGATGGTGCTGTTTATAAAACGACACCTGGAATGGAGCAGATTGCTGTCATTGACACAATGGTGGAAAATAGTCATTTCATCATTGGAAAAACAGCGACTTGGTATGAAGTAGGTTATAAAGCGGTAGCTTCCAATTTAAGTGATATTGCGGCAATGGGAGGCATTCCTACGCATATTGTCTTATCTACGGCGATTGCACCTCAAATGGAAATGGATGATTTACAATCATTATATAAGGGCATCAAGGATATTTGTCAGCGATACCATGTCAATATTATTGGCGGTGATACTGTGATGTCAAAAGAAGCCATGGTGATTACGGTTGCGGCTTTTGGTGAAATTGAAGAAGGGAAAGCTATTTGCCGCAGTGGTGCAAAGCCAGGAGATATTATTGGCGTATCCCATACAATTGGTGATTCAGCAGGCGGATTGGATGTGCTGCTGCAGGGACTAGATGGATTTCCATTGTTAAAGAAAGCACATCAGCTGCCGGAACCGCAGATTTCATTAGGCCGTTTATTAGTGCAGTTTCATGGACATAGTTTAAACGATATTAGTGATGGCTTGGCCAGTGAATCCAATGAAATTGCCCAGGCCAGCCGGGCTGATTTAATTATTGATCGAGATGCTGTTCCATGCAGCGAAGAACTGAAGCAATGGGCTGTAAAGACGGGAAAAAGCATATGGTCCTGTGTTTTCAACGGCGGTGAAGACTATGAGCTGATTTTTACTATGGCCCCTGCTGACTTTGAAATGCTGCAACAGCAATGTCCGTATATAACTCGTATTGGACATGTAGAAAAAGGTGAAGGACATGTGTTTTTGCGGCATGATGGTGTACAAACCGTTTTGCCGAAAACAGGCTGGAATCATTTTCAGTAAGGAGATATAAGTATGATTGATATAGAAACTCATTCAGAAGAAGATACGATTGCCTTGGGCAGCGTGATTGGCCGCGTATTGAAGCCAGGAGATGTGTTGGCTCTGCAGGGCGATTTAGGAGCCGGCAAGACACATTTTGTTCAAGGTATTGCCAAGGGAATGGGGATTGAAGCCCCGATTGTAAGTCCTACATTTACCATTTTAAATTATTATGAACATGACATTCCTTTGCAGCATTTTGATTTTTATCGGCTGGAAGAAGAATATGAATTAGATGATTTAGGATTTGATGATTATTTACCAAGCGGTGTTACGGTTATTGAATGGTCTGAGAAATTTCCAGACCGTCTTCCCCATGATGCTGCTGTTATTACAATAGAAAAAACAAGTCTTACAGGCCGTGTATTTCATATGGCGTTAAACGATGCGCGGTGGGACGATGTAGAAAAAGAGGTAGAAAAATATGCTGTTAGCCATTGAAACATCCAGCTTGGTTTCCAGTGTAGCCTTGCTGCATGAGGATACATTAAAAGCGGAACTGACGATACAGGCTCGATTGACTCATTCGGAACAATTAATGCCCCATATTGCGGATATGTTGAATAAGGCATCTGTACCTAAAACAAAAATTGATGGTATTGCCGTTGCGATTGGGCCCGGTTCATTTACAGGACTTCGCATTGGACTGGCTACTGCCAAAGGACTGGCGTTTGCTTGGAATGTTCCTATTGTCGGTGTGGAAACCCCAGCTAGTTTGGCGTGGAACTTTGTCGGCGCCTCGGATATCATTTGCCCATTGATTGATGCGCAAAAAGGCAACGTATATGCAGCAGCCTATCAATGGCAGCGTGATACACTGCAGCAGTTGGAAGAGGTTCATATTGCACCACTGACAGATGTTTTACATACCTTAGAAGTGCAGGGAAAACCAGTTGTTTTTTGTGGTGATGGTGCATTGTTGGGAAAACAGGAAATTGTAGAAAAGGCCCCTCTTTTCCGTATGGCCCCGCCGACTATGTGTATTCCCCGCGCTGGCAGTGTTGCATTAGCAGCTCAAAAGCGGCTGCGCGCAGGAGATGTTGATGATTGTATGACACTGACACCGGCTTATAAACGGCGCAGTGAAGCAGAAGTGCTGTGGGAAAAACGGCATGGAGGACAGAAATGCCTATAACGGTTCGCAAAGCGCGTCCGGAAGATGCCGAAGGAATTTATGCCGTAGAGATGGAATCCTTTTCTGTTCCCTGGTCGCTGTCATCTATTCAGCGTGAATTGACGCATAGTGAGTTGACGATGTACTATGTGCTGGAAGATCAGGGCACGATTGCCGGTTATGCCGGCTTATGGCAGGTGCTGGATGAAGGACAAATTACAAATATTGCATTGCTGAAAAAATACCGCAGTCAAGGCTATGGGGAAGTTCTTCTGCGAGTTTTGATGGAAGAAGCATGGAAACGGGACTGCAAGAATATTTTTTTAGAAGTACGATTTTCTAATATGCCGGCGTTGGCTTTATATCGAAAATTGGGTTATGAAGTAGTATCTGTGCGAAAAAAATATTATTCTGAACCTGTTGAAGATGCATATGTCATGAATTGTAAAAAAGAAACATATCAATGGGTTATTAAATAAAAAGGATGAGTGAATTATGTATACCTTAGCATTGGAAACGAGCTGTGATGAAACATCAGCCGCCGTCTTAAAAGACGGACGGCAGATTCTTTCCAATATTATATCGACACAAGTACCGATTCATCGGAAATTTGGCGGCGTAGTACCGGAAATTGCATCTCGCCAGCACATAGAATATGTCATGCCGATTATCAAGGAAGCTTTGGATACGGCGGGGCTTACGCTGCAGGAAATTGATCATATCGGTGTTACGTACGGACCAGGGCTAGTCGGCGCGCTCTTAGTTGGCGTGGCAGCTGCCAAAGCCATTAGTTTTGCCTTGGATAAACCGTTGGTTGGTGTCAATCATATGGAAGGGCATATTTTTGCCAACTTCTTGAGCCATCCGGAATTGGAACCGCCATTTTTGGCATTAGTCGTTTCCGGCGGACATACGCAGCTTGTAAAAATTGAAGGATATAATCAATTTACGTTGCTGGGACAGACGCGGGATGATGCGGCTGGTGAAGCTTTTGATAAAATTGCCCGTGTTATGGGGTATCCGTATCCGGGAGGCCCACAGATTGATGCGTTGGCCAAAAAAGGCAATCCTGACGCGATTACCTTCCCGAAAGCCCTTCATGAAAAACATAACTTTGAATTTAGTTTCAGCGGCTTGAAATCAGCAGTATTGAATTATCTGCATACGCAGGAACAGCGCGGCCAGTCTTATAACGCTGAAGATGTAGCGGCAAGTTTTCAAAAGACAGTTGTCGAAACGTTGGTGGAAAAGACTATGGATGCAGCGCAATACTGCGGCATGAAAACAATTGTAGCTGCCGGCGGGGTATCGGCCAACAGCGGCTTGTCGGCGGCTATGGAACGAGCTTGTGCTGAACACGGCTATACCTTTTATCGGCCAGAACCTATTTTGTGTACGGATAATGGTGCCATGATTGGCTGCCGGGCCTATTATATGGCATTAGACGGACGTTTTGCTGATTTGACGCTGAATGCCAAACCGGCATTGGCAATTACATCTCAACAATAAGCAGAGGTGAAACAGAATGGTTTCTATGGAATCTATATGCCGCACGCAGAGTTCTTTGTCGGATGTACAGATTCATATATTAAAAAACAGTGAAGAATTGCTGCAGTTTGCCAGTGATTTATCACATCGGGAACTGCTGGTATTTGTGCCAGGACGGCAGCCGCATACATTAGTATTAGCAGCGCATTGTTCACCTTTTTTGCAGCAGGCTGAAGATAAAGAACAGACCATGGTGCCGGGAAAAGTCTTTGCCGGTTATGAAGAGCCGATTGCGTTGGAAGTGCTGCAGCGCGGTCAATTCGTTCAAGGCTGTAAGGAAGTGGATTACGGTCGTATTGAGCCGTTGTCTGCATATCCGTTTGTTGACAATGGCGGTTTAACGATGGCTGTCATTTCCTTTGTCGGCAAAGTAGAAGCTGCACGGGAAATTTTGACGGAAACGGCATTTCTTGCACTGCAGGTTCCCATTACCAAGGACAGTCGTGCGTTGTACGGCCGCTTGTCTGTACAGGACGGCGTTGTACTGATTAACTGCAACGGTGTTATTATTTATGCCGATGAAATGGCTGAAAGCATTCTTCATATGCGGGGGTATGCTGGTTCCTTAACGGGATTTAATATTTACAACAGCCAAAATAATCTAACAGGTGCCAAGCAGGCATTGGCTACACGGGAAGGATTTATTGAAAATGTAACGGTTGGTGACGTCGTGTTTACGCGGCGGGTTATTCCGTTGCTGCGTCGGGGCCGGGTCCATCGAGTGATTGCTGTTTTGACGGAACGGACAGAGTTATACCGAAAAGAAGAAGAACTGATGATAAAGACATCTGTCATCAAGGAAATTCACCATCGCGTAAAAAATAATTTGCAGACCATAGCTAGCCTGCTGCGCATGCAGATGCGGCGGACCGACAGTGAAGAAGCAAAAAATGTGCTGAAAGAAAGTCTTAATCGTATCTTGAGCATTTCTTTGGTTCATGAAATTTTGTCGCACCATGATGAAGAAACCATTGATATATCGGATGTAGCCAAGAAATTGCTGGAGCTGTTGACACACAGTATGGTCAGCGCAGACTGCCATGTCGATATACAGTTTAGCGGCAGGGCGATGTTTCTGCCGTCTGATGCGGCTACGTCACTGGCATTAGTGTTGAATGAATTGATTACGAATGCTATTCTTCATGGATTTGAGGGACTTCATGAAGGCACATTATCCGTCAGCGTGCAGCAAGATGGCAGCGCATGTATCATTTGCATACAGGACAACGGTATAGGTATGAGTCACATGCCGCAGACACAGCCAAGTAAACGCAAGCATTTAGGATTGGCGATTGTACGGACGCTGGTCGAAAAAGATTTAAAAGGAACGTTGGAGTTTAGAGATGCAAAACCTAAAGGAACAAAGGTTGTTATTCAATTTCCGCAAATAGAAAGGGGATAAACGTATGGGGTATCGTGTAGTAATCGGGGATGATGAATCTATTATTCGCATGGATTTAAGCGAAATGTTGGAAGAAGCAGGCTATACGGTAGTAGGAGAAGCTGCAGACGGCGTAGAAGCATTGGATTTGGTGCGAAAAGAAAAGCCGGATATTGTTCTGCTGGATATAAAAATGCCCCGTCTTGATGGTATTCATGCTGCCAAGATGATAGGACATGAACAAATTGCGCCGGTTCTGCTGCTGACGGCATACAGTCAGCAGGATGTAGTGAATAAAGCCAAAGATTCCGGTGTATTAGGGTATTTGGTCAAACCGATCAGTCCTGTCAATCTGTTCCCGGCTATTGAAATAGCGATTTCGCAGTTTAAACGGCAGCAGGAAGTAGCGCAGCAGCTCAATGAAATGAATGAAAAGATGGAAGTGCGCAAAGTTGTAGAGCGGGCTAAAGGCTATCTGATGGACTTGTATCATATTTCAGAAGATGAAGCATATCACCGACTGCAGCAGTACAGTATGAAGAACCGTAGATCCTTAAAAGACGTAGCAGAAGCGGTTATTAGCAGTGCGGAAAAGCTAAAAAAACAAAAAAAATAATAATGCCTACGAAAATCAAGTCAAAAGTCTTGACTTTTTTACCTTTCGTAGGTAATATATATATTGTAGTTAGCACTCATACGTAGTGAGTGCTAATAAATGAAAAAGATTGCATCATCATTGAGGAGGAATATAAAATGTTAAAACCCTTAGGAGATCGCGTAGTTATCCGTGTATTAGAACAAGAAGAAAAAACCGCCAGTGGTATCTTTTTGCCGGATACAGCAAAAGAAAAACCAAGTCAGGGCGAAGTTGTTGCTGTAGGTCCGGGCAAAGTACAGGATGACGGCAAACGCGTTGCTTTGGATGTCAAAGTTGGCGACAAGATTATTTTCTCCAAATATGCCGGCACAGAAGTTAAATTCGAAGGCACAAAATATTTAATTGTCAGCGAACGCGACATTTTGGCTATTATCTAACTTATAAATAATACGTAATTATATTTACATACAGGAGAGTGTTCTATTATGGCAAAACAGATTTTGTTTAACGAAGATGCACGTCGTGCTCTTGGTAAAGGCGTAGATGCTTTGGCTAATGCAGTAAAAGTTACATTGGGACCTAAAGGCCGCAACGTAGTATTGGATAAAAAATTCGGTGCTCCGACGATCACTAACGATGGTGTAACCATTGCTCGTGATATTGAATTAGAAGATCCGTTTGAAAACATGGGCGCACAGCTCGTTAAAGAAGTTGCAACTAAAACCAACGATGTAGCTGGCGACGGCACAACAACAGCAACTATCTTGGCTCAGGCTATGATTCAGGAAGGCATGCGCAACGTAGCTGCCGGTGCCAACCCGATGATTTTGAAACGCGGCATTGAAAAAGCAGTTGCTAAATTGGTTGAAGAAATCAAAAAACGTTCCATTTCTGTTTCTGATAAAGCATCTATCGCACAGGTTGCTTCTATTTCTGCCGGCGATGAAGAAGTTGGCGGCTTGATTGCTGACGCTATGGAAAAAGTTGGCAAAGACGGCGTTATTACTGTTGAAGAATCCAAAACAATGGGTACACAGCTTTCCGTTGTAGAAGGCATGCAGTTTGACCGCGGCTATATTTCTCCGTACATGGTAACAGACCCGGATAAAATGGAAGCTGTTATGGCAGAACCGTACATCCTCGTAACAGACCGCAAAATTGCGTCTATCCAGGAAATGCTCCCAGTACTTGAAAAAGTAGTTCAGGCAGGCAAAGAACTTCTCATCATTGCTGAAGATGTAGAAGGCGAAGCACTGGCAACATTGGTTGTCAACAAACTCCGCGGCACATTTAAAGCAGTTGCTGTTAAAGCACCTGGCTTTGGCGACCGTCGTAAAGCAATGCTCCAAGATATTGCTATTTTGACAGGTGCAACAGTTATTTCTGAAGATGTTGGCCGTAAATTGGACAGCATTACCATGGAAGACCTCGGCACAGCTCGTCAGGTTCGCGTAACCAAAGACGAAACCACTATCGTTGAAGGCCACGGTGATCAGGCTGCTATCAAAGATCGTGTTGCTCAAATTAAAGCACAGATTGCTGATACAACATCTGATTTTGATAAAGAAAAATTGCAGGAACGCTTGGCTAAAATGTCTGGCGGCGTAGCTGTTATCGAAGTTGGCGCAGCAACAGAAGTTGAATTGAAAGATAAGAAATATCGTTTGGAAGATGCCCTTAACGCAACACGCGCAGCTGTTGAAGAAGGTATCGTAGCAGGCGGCGGCACAACGCTGATTGATATTCTTCCGTCCTTGGATGAATTCAATGAAGACGGCGACGTTCAGACTGGTATTAATCTTGTTAAACGCGCTATCGAAGCTCCACTCCGTCAGATTGCTGAAAACGCAGGCTTGGAAGGCTCTGTTATTGTAGCAAAAGTAAAAGCTGCTGAAGACGGCGTTGGTTTCAATGCGTTGAAAGAAGAATATACTGACATGGTTAAAGCTGGTATTGTTGACCCGGCTAAAGTTACACGTTCTGCTCTCCAAAATGCAGCATCTATCGCAGCATTGGTATTGACAACAGAAACATTGGTAGCTGATAAACCAGAACCAGCTGCTCCAGCTGCTCCAGCTGCTCCGGCAATGGGCGGTATGCCTGGTATGATGTAAGGAACAGGCGTTAATACGGTACCTTATGTACATCATAAAATGGATGTAATAATATAACGCTATAAAAAAGACTTTTGGCTCAATGACTGAGCCGAAAGTCTTTTTTTACAGATATTTTTCTTGACCTGGATGTTCTAATTGTATACTATAATAACGTTGCTAAAAAAAAGAAAGGATAGCGATGTAGTGTATGCAAAAAAATAATATTCCGTTGCGGCAGTATATAGCCGTTTTAGGGATAACGATAGCGGCTTTTATTTTTAATACGTCTGAATTTATGCCTATTGGCTTGCTTTCGGATATTTCCGGGGCTTTTCACATGACAGAAGCTGGTACCGGAATTATGATTACAGCCTACGCTTGGGTAGTTGCCGTACTGTCTTTGCCGTTAATGCTGCTTGTTTCTAAAATAGAATTAAAAAGACTGCTGCTGGCGACGATAACATTGTTCTGCATTGGTCAAATATTGTCAGGAGCTGCTGTTAACTTTGTGATGCTTCTCATTGCGCGTATTTGTGTGGCCTGCGCCCATTCTATTTTTTGGTCGATTGCTGCGCCGATAGCAGTGCAGCTTGTATCGAAGGAACATCGGGCGATGGCTTTGAGTATGGTTGCAACGGGGACTTCAGTTGCTATGATTTTTGGGCTGCCTTTGGGGCGGATGATTGGGCTGTATTTAGGCTGGCGGATGACGTTTATGATTATTGCCGTTGCCGCTTTTTTGACGATGGTTTATTTGTTTTTTGTTTTTCCCCATCTTACAAACCAAACGAACTTTTCAATTACTGAATTGCCGAATTTATTAAAAAATTCTGTACTTATGAGTATATATGTGCTGACAGCATTGACTGCGACGGCATATTATACGGGTTACAGCTATATAGAACCTTTTTTATCACAGGCAGCGCATTTGTCTGATTCTTGGATTACCATGCTGCTGATTGTGTTTGGCTTTTCCGGGTTTATTGGCAGCTGTTTATTTTCTATTTTCTATAACCATTACCGGTTCCGCTTTATTCGCTTCAGCTTTGCAGCGTTAACGTTGTCTTTATTGATGTTACAGGCAGCGGCAGCCAATTTTTATACCATCTTAGGTATTTGTGTGTTATGGGGGATTGCTTCTATGGCCTTTAACATTACGCTGCAGTCGGAAGTAATGCAATGTGTACCCATCCATGCTAATGCCGTAGCCATGTCCATTTATTCCGGTATTTTTAATTTGGGAATAGGTTCAGGCACTTGGTTTGGAGGCTGGGTAACGACACAGTATACCGTAGTCAACATTGGGTATGCCGGAGGCGGCATAGGTATTATTGCTGTACTGTATTGTATAATACATGTTATACGGAACATTAAAAGAAAAGAACACGCAAAAACAATCGCATAATGAACATACTGCTTAGGGGGCTGCCAAAATGGCAAGCCCCTTTTATAATTCTTATGTGCGTTATCATCTGTTTGGGATACTGAATCGTTCAAGATATAACAGACGCAGCTAATGCACGTTAGAAAATTTTGCACAGTACACTGTATATGAGTTGTCATATGAGAAAAAATCTTCATACGACAGCTTTTTTATTTACTTTGCAAATACATGGATAAGTACCGTTGTCTTTTACGGCATGTTAAAAATGTAACATAAAAAACGTGTTGTACGGAAATGGCATACATCCGTTAATTATGACATAATGTCTATTGTAAAAATACAATCAAAAAGAAAGAAATAGTAAATATATTGAAAATAATTAGAAAATATTCACGTAAATAACGATTAAAAGCAGAATTTCAAGTAAAAATAATGAAAATAAAGAATAAAATATAAAAATATTAGAATAATGAGAATCTATTGACAGAAGACAAAGAAGAAGGTATAGTAAAAATGCAATAAGAGAATACACTATGATAGTCGTGCTTCATAGTATATGTATCCTGATACGATTCGTATATATTTTTTACAAGGAGGAATACAGTATGAGCAAGGAACAAGTTACATTACAAATGGTTAAGGAAGCGCAGGAACGGTTAAACGGTGTGGCCCAAAAGACAGGATTGTCTTATACCAATTCAGTCAGTAAGTTGGCAGGTTGTGACGTATGGCTCAAATTGGAAAATTTGCAGCGTACGGGTTCTTTTAAACTGAGAGGCGCGTACAACAAAGTTGCTTCCCTGACACCGGAAGAACGGGAAAAAGGTGTTATCGCAGCTTCTGCTGGCAATCATGCCCAAGGCGTTGCCTTAGCAGCTAGTGTATACGGTTGTCAATCGACGATTTGCATGCCCAAACATGCACCGTTAACGAAGGTAGCTGCTACACGCGGTTATGGTGCCAATGTCGTGCTGCATGGCGATTTCTTTGATGAAGCGGCAGCCAAAGCCGTAGAACTGACGAAAGAACATGGTTATACGTTTGTTCATCCCTTTAATGATCCGCTCGTCATAGCCGGACAAGGCACGATTGCGTTGGAAATCATGGAACAGCTGGCAGACGTTGATGCTATCGTGGCACCGATTGGTGGCGGCGGTCTCATTTCCGGACTGGCCGTAGCAGCTAAACAGGTTAATCCAAAAATAAAAATCATCGGCGTACAGGCAGCCAATATGCCGTCGATGAAACAATCCATTGAACAGGGTAAAATACTGACTGTCAATGGCAAAGCCAGCTTGGCAGACGGCATTACGGTCAAAACACCGGGTGATTTAACCTATGAAATCTGTAAAAAATACGTCGATGATATTGTAACGGTCGATGAAACGGAGATTGCAGGGGCAATCCTTTGGCTGATTGAACGCGTCAAAACCGTATCCGAAGGGGCCGGTGCCGTACCGGTAGCAGCCCTTATGAACGGCAAGATTTCCGGTATTCATAACAAAAAAGTGGCAGCACTGGTCAGTGGCGGTAATATCGATGTCAACAACATGACGCGCGTCATCAACAGCGGTCTGCTGCGGTCTTGGCGAAAAGTCTTCTTTGAAACAGTCATTCCGGACCAGCCGGGAGCATTAGTCAAATTGCTGACGCTTATTTCTGAATCGAATGCCAATGTCCTTTCTATCACGCATGAACGCAGCCAGCACGGTATCAGTATGGGCTATACGGCTGTATCCTTTGAATTGGAAACGGCGAATGAAAAACACGTGGAACAGCTCGTGGAACAGTTGAAAGACCATCAGTATAATGTAACGTTGAAATAAGCGGAATCAGGGAGGATATTATGGAAAACAATAAAATGGAACGAGGTCTTAAACCGCGTCATGTTGAGATGATTGCCTTAGGCGGTACGATTGGTGTCGGTTTATTTATGGGGTCAGCCAGTACGATTAATATTGCCGGCCCATCTGTATTGCTGTGTTATGCCTTAGCAGGGCTCGTTATGTTCTTTATTATGCGGATTATGGGGGAAATGCTGTATTTGGAACCTGTTACTGGTTCATTTGCAACATATGGACACAAATATATTTCCCCTTATGCAGGGTACTTGACGGCATGGTGTTATTGGTTTTTGTGGGTTACGGTCGGTCTTTCGGAAGTCACGGCTGTCGGAATTTATGTGAAATTCTGGTTTCCCCTCGTGCCGCAGTGGATATCGGCAATGGGCGGTATGATTATTGTTACGCTGGCCAATATGGCAGCCGTTAAGTACTATGGCGAATTTGAATTTTGGTTTGCTATTATTAAGGTTACGACAATTGTCGTTATGCTTTTTGTCGGTGCCATGGTTATTTTATTTGGCTTTGGCAATGGCGGTGTACCGCTGGGATTTTCTAACTTGTGGTCTCATGGCGGCTTTTTCCCACATGGTATTGGCGGCATGCTGAGTGCGATGTGTGTCGTTGCAGCGGCCTTTCAGGGCGTAGAACTTGTCGGGATTACAGCTGGTGAAGCTCAAAATCCAAAAGAAACACTCCGCAAGGCGACAAAAAATATTGTTTGGCGTATTCTGATTTTCTACATTGGGGCTATTTTCATCGTTATTACGCTCTATCCGTGGGATCAGCTGGGGATGATGGGCAGCCCGTTTGTCACGACATTTGCTAAAGTAGGGATTACGTCAGCAGCTGGTATTATTAATTTTGTTGTCCTGACAGCAGCACTTTCTGGCTGTAACAGCGGGATTTACAGTTCAGGCCGTATGTTATATACATTGGCAGAAAATGGACAGGCTCCGAAGTTCTTTGGCAAACTTTCTGATAAAGGCGTGCCGCAGCACGGCATTATGATTACGTTGGGATTTTTGCTCTTTGGCGTTATTCTGAACTACTTAATTCCTGATTCTAAATTATTCTTATATATTTATAGTGCCAGTGTATTTCCGGGCATGGTCGCTTGGTTTGTTTTGGCATATTCACAGAAAAACTTCCGCAAATCTTGGGGAGAAAAGACGATGGCCGAACATCCTTTTAAATCGCCGTTGTATCCCTACGCAAATTGGTTCTGTTTGGTCTTCTTAGGATTGGTAACAGTAGGGATGTGGATCAATCCGGATACGAGAATGTCGTTGATTGCCGGCTGGATTTTTATTGGCATTGTAACTGCAGGGTATTTCTTAGCAGGGTATCATAAAAACAAATATGATAAGGATGGCAAATTGCAGTCCCGCGGCTAATCGTGCGGCAGTATACAGCGTAGACAAGGGGAGCCAGCAGACTCTCCTTGCACGTTGTAAAAAAAATTGAAAAAAATTAAAAAAAGTACTTGCTTTTTTATAAGTATCCTAGTATAATAAGTCTTGTTCCGATACGGAACACATGAGATTCCTCAATAGCTCAGTTGGTAGAGCAATCGGCTGTTAACCGATTTGTCGTAGGTTCGAGTCCTACTTGAGGAGCCATGGCCCCTTGGTCAAGCGGTCTAAGACATCGCCCTTTCACGGCGAGAACATGGGTTCAAATCCCGTAGGGGTCACCAAGTATGGGCGATTAGCTCAGCTGGGAGAGCGCCTGCCTTACAAGCAGGATGTCAGCAGTTCGATCCTGTTATCGCCCACCATACATTAGGACTACTTATTCAAAAGAATAAGTAGTCCTTTTTTTACATGCATATGTCCTTTTGAAAAAGACATTAAAGACACTATACTGTAATATATTTTATGGTATAGTGACTAAATTATAGCTAAAATAAAGACATATAGTGATAAAAAATAAAGATAAATAAAAAAATAAAAAATGAATAAAGAAAAAGTCTATTCATACACAATCTATTGACAGTGGACATTGAAAGCGGTATAGTAAAACCAACATAAATCCAATTATACTGTAAGGGGGAATATAAGATGAGTGAAGAACAAGTTACATTGAAAATGGTACAAGAAGCACAACAGCGGCTGAAAGGTGTGGCCCAAATGACAGGATTGTCATACACGAATTCAGTCAGCGAGTTGGCAGGCTGTGATGTATGGCTCAAGCTGGAAAATTTACAGCGTACGGGTTCTTTTAAACTAAGAGGTGCGTACAATAAAGTTGCTTCCCTGACACCGGAAGAACGGGAAAAGGGCGTTATTGCGGCTTCTGCTGGCAATCATGCCCAGGGCGTTGCCTTGGCAGCCAGCGTATACGGCTGTCAATCGACGATTTGCATGCCAAAACATGCACCGCTTGCTAAAGTCACAGCAACACGCGGCTATGGGGCCAATGTCGTGTTGTACGGTGATTTCTTTGATGAAGCGGCAGCCAAAGCGGTAGAATTGACAAAAGAACACGGGTATACGTTTGTTCATCCCTTTAACGACCCGCTCGTCATAGCTGGACAAGGTACGATTGCGTTGGAAATCATGGAACAGCTGGCAGACGTTGATGCTATCGTAGCACCGATTGGCGGCGGCGGTCTCATTTCCGGACTGGCCGTAGCGGCTAAACAGGTTAATCCCAAAATAAAAATCATCGGCGTACAGGCAGCTAATATGCCGTCGATGAAACAATCCATTGAACAGGGGAAAATACTGACTGTCAACGGCAAAGCCAGCTTGGCAGACGGCATTACAGTCAAAACACCAGGCGATTTGACGTATGAAATTTGCAAGAAATATGTCGATGACATCGTAACCGTCGATGAAACGGAAATTGCAGGAGCTATTTTGCTTCTTTTGGAACGTGTTAAAACCGTATCTGAAGGAGCCGGTGCCGTACCGGTAGCAGCTCTCATGAACGGCAAGATTTCCGGTATTCGCAACAAAAAAGTCGTTGCACTGGTCAGTGGCGGTAATATCGATGTCAATAACATGACACGCGTCATCAACAGCGGTCTGCTGCGGTCTTGGCGTAAAGTCTTCTTTGAAACAGTCATTCCGGACCAGCCGGGAGAATTAGTCAAATTGCTGACACTGATTGCAGACTCTAATGCCAACGTTCTTTCCATTACGCATGAACGCAGCCAGCACGGCATCAGCATGGGCTATACGGCTGTATCCTTTGAATTGGAAACAGCGAATGAAAAACATGTGGAACATTTGATGGAAAACTTAAAAGACCATCAATATCATGTAACGCTGAAATAAAAAAATATCACGGCATATAACACAGGGTATCGTCAATACAGATAAACTGCGTTATAATAAATATACCATGTAATAATGCAATGGATTACTTGTAAAGGAGTGGTTACATTATGGCAGTAGAAATTATCAAAACAGACAACGCACCGGGTGCAGTTGGCCCATATTCACAGGCAATTAAAGCAGGCGATTTTCTCTTTGCGTCTGGTCAGATTGCGATTAATCCGGAAAAGGGCAAATTGGTTGGCGGCGGCGTAGAAGCCCAAGCTGAACAATGCATGAAAAACGTAGGTGCTATTTTGGAAGCAGCTGGCCTTACGTATGACGATGTTGTTAAAACAACAGTATATTTGACAAATATTAACTTCTTCGGCACAGTTAACGGCGTATACGGAAACTATTTCCAGAAAACGCTGCCAGCTCGTTCCTGTGTAGAAATCGGCCAGTTGCCATTGGGTGCATTGGTTGAAGTAGAAGTTGTTGCATACTGCGGAAAATAAACGCAGGCTGGCAATGATCTTAGCAGCAAGGGGAGCCCTGCAGCTCCTCTTCTGCTAAAAAATAAAAAAATGCTTGCATTTTATCAAAAAGTAGTGTATTATACATTATGTGCTTTGAAACAGACACATACATATGGACCATTAGCTCAGCTGGTAGAGCACCTGACTCTTAATCAGGGTGTCCAGGGTTCGAACCCCTGATGGTCCACCAAACGTTCGTACCTGAATCTTTTCTAGGTTCAGGTACGTTTTTTTTGTCTATACAAGCATTTCTTTTTTCTTGATTTTAGTTATACAGAAACGGTATAATTAGGGTAGTGCAAAAAGATATAATGTATTACAGTAGCGGGTGCATGCCCGGTTAGAGGAGAGATTTAGTATGATTACTTGCAACAGTAACGGCAGCATGGATGCCATCGCTGTCGGTGTCGATAAACGAATGCTTGCGTTATCGCGTATTCCTAAAGAGGATGGCGCGTTAATCCAGGCATATGCGGAAAAACATATTCAGGTGCTGCATTATACATCCCTTCATGTACTGCATTGTGTTTCTGAAGGGCGGGTAAAGACCTATTTTCTTATTGGGCTGGATGACAAACCCATTCGCTACTCGTTACAGGAAGATTTTCTCATGGCTAAACGCCTTATGGCAGCGGCTATGCAGGAAGGCGTAGCCGAGCTGGCTGTCATGATAGATACACTGGAAATGGATTTGGATGCCTTAATTGATGGTTTGTTGTATCGCAATTATGAATTTACTCATTATAAAAATCATCGCGTATCCCGAACCGTTCGCAATATTAATTTGATTACATCAAGTATTAAAATTAAAGATTTCAATACGAAATGTTACGTCTATTCTGCGGTGTATGAAGGTATATATATGGCGCGTGATTTGATTAACATGCCTCCCAATGAACTAACGCCGCGAAAATTCACCGATATTATTACGTCGACCATCAAAGGCGACAATATTTTGATTGAATCATTGAATAAATGGGCCATTGAAAAGAAAAAAATGGGGGGCATTGTCGCAGTCGGCAAAGGCAGCATGAACCCGCCGCAGCTCGTGACGATTGCCTATCAAGGTGACCCGGACAGCAAAGAAGTGCTGGGCATAGTCGGCAAAGGCGTGACATATGACAGCGGCGGCTTGTCCATCAAAAGCCATGCCGGGCAGGAATTCATGAAAGATGATATGGCAGGTGCGGCGGCTGCTGTCGGCGTCATTCGTGCGCTGATGCTGCTCAAATATCCGGTCAATGTACTGGCTGTTTTGCCTTTGGTAGAAAATATTCCTTCCAGCATGGCATACCATGTCGATGACATTTTGACCATGTACGGCGGCAAAACTGTAGAAGTCAAAAACACCGATGCCGAAGGAAGGCTCATCTTGGCCGATGCGGTAACGTATGCGCAGGAAAAAGGAGCTACTCGGCTCATCGATTTGGCGACGCTGACAGGAGCCTGCGTGACGGCATTGGGAACTGTGCGTTCCGGCATGATTGGCAACGATCAAGAGTGGATGAATCACTTCTTTGATATATCGACCCAGGTTCACGAAAAAATTTGGCAGCTGCCGGCAGACAGAGAATATGAAGAACTTCTCCAAAGCGCGATTGCCGATATGAAAAATACAGGCGGTCGTGACGGCGGGGCTATTACTGCCGGTTTATTTATCAAACAGTTTGTCAAACCGTCTGTTCCTTGGATTCATTTGGATATTGCCGGTACAGCATTTTGCGAAAAGAAAGATGAAACAGGCTACATGGGAGCGACTGGCGTAGGCATCAAATCGATTTTGAAATTACTCCAAGGAGGTTTGCAGTGAACGTAGATTTACACATGCATACGAACTGTTCTGACGGTGTGTATTCGCCGGAAGAACTGACAGCAATGGCTGCAAAAGCGAATATTCAGGTCATGGCAATTTCCGACCACGATACGGTTGACGCGTATACGGAAGGGCATGTCTTTGCCCCAGGCGTGCGCGTGATTCCGGCCATTGAAATGAGTTCTGAATATAAAGAAGAAGATGTCCATATTTTAGGATATTATATTCAGCCGCAACATGCGGCGTTACAAGAGTACTGCGTGCAGTTCAAAAAACGGCGGCAGCTGCGGGCCAGGGAAATCGTCGGGCGCTGCAAGCAGTTGGGGTATGAAATGGATGAGGCAGCTATGGAAGCAGTCTTTGCCAAGGGCGGTACTGTTGGCCGTCCCCATATTGCCCGTATGTTGGTACAGAAAGGCTATTTTCCGACCGTCAAAGACGTCTTTGAAAAATTGCTGTATCGTGGCGGCCCGGCCTATGTACCGTATCAGCGCAAGACTATAGAAGAATGTATTGAGATTATTCATCAGGCTGGCGGCTTGGCAGTACTGGCACACCCGGGTTTGATTACCCATGGTCTTTCCGACGTGCTGCAGCATTCTTTTGATGGTTTGGAAGTCTATCATCCGCAAAACAAAGATCGTTGGCCGATCTATCTGCACATGGCACAAGCTCGGCATTGGTATGTCAGCGGCGGCTCGGATTTTCATGGTGTCAAAGGCAGATTTCCCGAACAAGTGGGGTTGTATACGGTCAACAGCAAGGATGTAGAACGGATTATATCGTATAGAAAAAGATAGGTGAAACGTATGCAGGTGATTGGATTTATTGGAGCCAGCGGTACCGGCAAAAGCCATCATGCATTGGTCGTGGCGTATGACCAGCATATTTCCTGTATTATTGATGACGGTTTGTTAATATATCAAAACCGTATTGTTGCCGGCCGTTCTGCCAAAGACGAAACAAACAAAATGAGGGCTGTTCGCTGTGCCGTATTTTTTGACCCAGTACATGCAAAGAACGTCAAAAAAGCCTTGGCAGACATTCAGCCTGCCAAATTGCTTATTTTGGGTACGTCTCAGCATATGATACATCGTATTTGTGACGCCTTGGACTTACCGGCAGCGTCTTCCTATATTCATATCGAAGACGTATCCTGTCCGGAAGAAATAGCCAAAGCCCGCAGTATTCGTTTCAAAGAAGGAAAGCATATTATTCCCGTGCCGACAATGGAGCTCAAACCGCATTTTCGCGGCTATTTGCTCAATCCGATTCGCTCACTTCTGACAGGCCGAAGTGACAAAAAAACACCGGATTTTGAACATTCTGTCGTGCGGCCCATTTTCAGCTATTACGGCAAACTTATCTTTTCCAATACCAGTTTGGAACATTTGGTACAGCATACACTGCGGCAGATAGACGGCATTGCCAAGATTAATCGCATAAAAATAGAAAAAAATTATCATACTGACAGAGGACTGGCAATTATCTTGTCTGTGACGATTTATTATGGGGAAAATATCAAGACAGTCATGCGCCATATTAAACAATCCTTACAGCAAGAACTGGAATATACGACGGGTATGTCCGTAGAAATTCTCCGCATTACCGTGCGTGCTGTCATACCCCGTTAGCAGTGCTGCGTGATATAATAAATTACCGTATGATGACGAATCTTGTTATAGGCCGTCTCCTTATGAGGAGGCGGCATTGACAAATACAGCTGTCACCTTGTATAATACAACTAGATCATGTGACTGACGGAAGTGGATAACCACAGGGAGCATGGTACGCGTAAGCCGACCGTCTGGGCGAAAGTTCCAGAAGTGTCGGTATTTTTATTTTACAAAAGACACATAGTTTTTATTTCAGGAGGTAATGAAGCATGAAAGAATTGCAATTGAAATACGGCTGCAATCCTAATCAATCATCAGCAAGAGTGTATATGAAAAACGGCAGTGACCTTCCCTTTGAAGTCATGAACGGCCGTCCCGGCTATATTAATTTGCTGGATGCCTTCAACAGCTATCAGCTCGTCAAAGAATTGAAAGAAGCTACAGGGCTTCCGGCAGCTGCTTCCTTCAAACATGTCAGCCCGGCTGGCGCCGCTGTGGCGACAGAAATGAGCGACACCCTGAAGAAAATCTATTATGTTGATGATTTACAGCTTTCTCCCTTGGCAGCAGCCTATGCTTGTGCCCGCGGCGCAGACCGCATGAGTTCCTACGGCGACTTTGTCGCTCTTTCCGATGTTTGTGACGTAGAAACAGCTACGCTGCTCAAACGAGAAGTATCGGATGGTGTTATTGCGCCGGGCTATACAGAAGAAGCCTTGGCTATCCTCAAAACGAAGAAAAAAGGAAAGTATTGCGTACTGAAAATCAATCCGGACTATGTACCAGCTCCGGTAGAATCGAAAGAAGTATTTGGCGTAACCTTTGAACAAGAACGCAATAATGCCAAAATCACGACAGACCTCTTCCAAAACCGTCCGACTAAGAATAAAGATATTCCGGAAGCGGCACAGCGTGATTTGTTGATTGCCATGATTACCCTCAAATATACGCAGTCCAACTCCGTATGCTATGTCAAAGACGGCATGACTATTGGTGTTGGTGCCGGTCAGCAGTCTCGTGTACACTGCACAAGACTTGCCGGCAACAAGGCAGATATCTGGTGGCTTCGTCAAAACCCGAAAGTATTGGCTCTGCCGTTCCGTGATGACGTGCGTCGTCCCAACCGCGACAATGCCATTGATGTCTATATTTCCGACGATTACGAAGATGTATTGGCAGACGGCGTATGGCAGGACTTATTTACAGAAAAACCGGAACCACTTACAAAAGAAGAAAAGAAAGCCTGGATTGCTCAGCTGCATGGTGTAGCCCTTGGCAGTGACGCCTTCTTCCCCTTTGGTGACAATATTGAACGAGCACACCGCAGCGGTGTCGATTACATTGCCCAAGCAGGCGGCTCGATCCGTGATGACAATGTCATTGAAACATGTGATAAATACAATATTGCTATGGCTATGACTGGTCTTCGCTTGTTCCATCATTAAAAAATAATAAAATATACTACAAGAAAACGTGCGTATGAAAAAATAGTATTTTCATACGCACGTTTTTTGCTATAATTGATAACTATTAATTTTGCTATTTTTTAATAAATAAAAAGAATACATATTGATAAATAACATGCACAGATTATAATAAAATCACAAGTATTTTACAGTTCATTTAAATTTGATAGAATAGCCATGCATTAGTACATGGAAAAGAAATAAGGGGCAACAACAAATGAAATATAACATAGCAGTAATCTGCAGTGTAGCGATTATGTCTGCAACGGTAAGTATGGCAGAATCACCCATTCCGACATTCGATAAAGAAACTGTTACAATCCATCCCTATCACCGGACAGGAGATCAAGATAAAACAATAGATATTGATAGTATTGGCAGTAGTCATGATGGAAACACCGGCACGGCATCGCATCCGGCATTTTATGTGCAAAAAATTATTCTCGATAGTACTACCCCAAAACCGAAAGATACGACAGGAACGCTGCAGCATATTTTGGATGCCTACAGCCATCGTAATCTTTCCGTTGATGAATTATCCAAACTCATTGCCGATGTAACGGAATACTACCGTACGCAAGGGTATACCGTGCCGCAAGCGGTCATTCTGCCACAAGAAGTAGAAAACGGCATACTGAAGATGCATGTCTATACAGCGAAATATGACACTATTACCTTGACTAAAAACGAGTCCGATGTCAAAGACAGCGTGCTTCAGCGGTATATTCGCAGCTTGAAACCCGGCGAAACCATCAAAGATAAGCCGCTGGAACTGGCGATGAATAACTTGAACGATTTGCCGGCTGTCACGGCACGGGCTGTCTTATCACCAGGCACGCAGACGGGCACGACGAAGTTGGGCATTGAAGTCTTGCGGCGTCCTGTATGGAACAACTATATATTTACTGATAACGGCGGCGGCTATTATTCCGGACGATATCGCTATGGCCTGCATACGGAAATCAATAACCCCAGTCATAATGGCGATAAAATAATACTCAGCGGCATGCTTACCAGCCATGATGTAAAAGATTACAGCGTTACCTATGAAATACCCGTTGGAATTGATGGTACGCGTTGGGGGATTGGCTGGAGTCAGTCCAGTTATGAACTGCATACCAATAATTTCTATGATTCATTAGGACAATCACGGGGGATTAGCTGGTACGGACTTACGCCATTATATAGAGATAAACAAAACCGCTTGACATTAATTTACGGATATGATCATCGATATATTGAGGACAGACTGCACTTTCATGTGGCCTCAGGATGGGAAACGGAAACAGATAAAACCGCTAATGTGTGGCATATCGGGCTGAGTGGCAGTTAGTATGCACCCAATCAATTTACTCAATACAACGTTATCTATTGGTATGGTAGAATACACACAGATGATTCGATGAGAAGCCAAACGATATATGACGGTGCATATCATAAAATAACAGGAGATTTACTTTCTGTATGGTATGACGGTCCTTGGAATTACCGTATCAACGCCAGCGGCCAAGTATCCAATCGTTCCCTCGACGGTAGTGAACAATTTTATCTGGGTGGTATGAATGGCGTGCGTGCTTATGGAGCCAGTGACGGCTACGGCGACGCAGGCTATTTGCTTAGCGGTGAAATCCGTCGTCAGACAGGCATCAAACATTTGGAAGCCGCCGCATTTGTGGATACAGCCGGTGCCAAGCTGCGCGGCAGTGACCCGGCGTGGGATCATTTGTCCGGCTGGGGCCTGGGCCTTCGGTATCAAAAAGACAATGATTGGAATATCCAGCTCGACTATGCTTGGAAAATCCATGCCCGCGACGATCGGACAGAACCGGATAATCACAACGACCGTTTTTGGCTGCAAGTATATAAAATGTTTTAATAACAACTGATACAGAATTGTTTTGTAACTAGAGTACATGACTATATAGTGAGGTATATGATATGAAACTAAAAAACAGATTACGCAAGTATATTGCACTCTGGCTGATGGCTTCACTCGGTACCGTGCCGATAGCTGTGGGTGCCGCAGGAAACACAGTCGTATCCAATAATACATTGCCAACAGGCGGTACGTCTGTCACTAGAAATCATACAGGACTTGATTCGAATACCAATCATGTTATGGATATTACTCAGACTGGGAAAAACGGCATCATCAAATGGAATGATTTCTCTATCGGTGCCAACGCTACCGTCAATTTCAAAGGGGACACAGACCGTTTTAATACCTTAAATTATGTCACAGGCAGCAATATGTCTCAGATTTACGGGAAAATGAATGCCAACAATAACGGCAATATTTACCTGGTCAATCCAAACGGGATACAGATTGGTAATTCTGCCCAAATTAACGTAGGCAGTCTGTATGTGTCCACAAAGAAAATTGACGATATTGACAAGTGGAATGGTAATATAAACATAGAAGATTCGTTACGCAGCGTGAATACGTTAAACAATGCCCAGCTCATGTCCTTAGGCTACGTGACGGCCAACAAAGTTACCTTTGAAGGGAAACGAGTCATCATTGATATGGATCGGCTGCAGACACCAGCTTTGAAATCTGATACAGATACCTCGAATATTCACGTAGTCTCTATCCGAGATGATACAGAAGGCGATTATGCATCAACTAAATCAGATAACCGGCTCTATGATGTGGTGCTGGGTACAGAAACAGGGAAAAGTGTCGATTGGGAAAAGAAAATTGATTTCCGCAATGTAAAAGAAACGGATTTAAATGCAAAAGATGCAGTCAAACGAGGGGACAGCAAAGCCCAAAATCCAGTCAATGCGGATGAAACGCTGGCGCAGTATTTCACCTACCGGTGGATCAAATCGGGAAATGAACTCTCTCAAATTGGGAAAAACAAAGACTATGCTTTGAATGGTCATTATGCGCTTCGCAATGCCATTGATTTGACCAACCAGCACCAGACGCCGTTGGGAAGCGATAAAAATCCATTTACCGGGAAATTTGATGGCTTGGGATACAATATTTTCGGCTTGTCAATGGACAATAGAAATAACAATACCGCTACCGGTCTTTTCGGCTATACCAATGGCGCTATCATCGGTCATTTGAATCTTATTGCCGGTACGGATGGTACATCTATTCATGGCAAAGACTATACAGGAGCCTTGATTGGTCATGCCGTAGATACGCAGGTACGCAATGTGACCAGTACCCTGGAAGTAGAAGGCGAAAACTATACCGGCGGTCTCATCGGCTATGCAGAGCAGACGAATAGCCAAGATACCATGAAAAAATCTATTTTGAATAAC
>JBNMKW010000039.1:0-22752 GCA_050874545.1 Megasphaera sp.
TATGTTGTATACTAGTCATAAGAAGGACTCCTTTGTAATGGATTTATGGTGATTTCATTATACCAAAGAAGTTCCTTCTTTTTTTATATGATCCTCTTTTTAGCCTAATAAAGTTTTCCCACAATTATTTTACACTAACACTTGTCACTTTGAAAATATACGTACACTGCCTGTTTTTTCCCGTTGTATGCAAAAAACAGCAGGTTCTTATCTATCATTTCGCTGTCTGTACATCGTAATGTTCTTCACACAGCGGAAATTATCGATTTCTGCTCCCTGCTGTTTTGTTATCGTTTACTTTATATTAGAAAAGTAATTTCATATGCTGCTGAATGTGTGTATCTGTCATCATCGAAAATGCGTCTAGCAATGCCATATGAAATGTACCCATGCGAGACCCGGCAATTCGCCCCGCTTCTTCACCAGCTATGCCCATCATGACGGCAGATAGTACAGCTGCTTCCCAAGGCATCCGAGATGCGATGTAGACGCCGGCTAAAGCTCCCAACATGCATCCTGTACCGGTCAATCGAGCCAGCTGGGCTGTGCCATTGGCGACACCACATGTCCGCTTACCGTCCGTAATGACATCGACAGGACCGCTCATCAGCAATACCGCATGCTGTGCCAAGGCATAGGCTTGTATATCCTGCGCCGCCTGTCTAAAATTTTCAGCTGTAACTGCATCAGCTGCACCGGCATCTACGCCGACAGCATGCGACGGCAAGCCGCAAATCGCACGGATTTCCGAGCTGTTTCCCTTGATAATCTGAGGATGGTATTCATGAATAAACTGCTTAGCAAAATCCCGTCGTAATGTACTGCATGCCACACCGACCAAATCAATTAAAATCGGAATATGATCTTTATGCGCCGCCTGTCCGGCCAGCATCATGGCTTCCATGCGTTCACTGGAAATATTTCCCAAGTTGACGACAAGAGCCGCAGCCGCTTTTCCTACTTCCACCACTTCTTTGGGATGCGACGCCATGTTGGGAATGCCGCCGACAGCCAAGATAACATTGGCACTGTCATTCATCGTAATGCCATGGGTAATACAATGAACGAGAGGCTTATTAACAGCTGCATCCTGACGCAGGGCAGCAAACTGCTGCCATACTTTATTTTTTTCGTCTATTGTCATATACATTCACACCTAATTTTTGTTGAAATTCACGCAGTGTGCCGTTGCGAGACAAGGCCATTAGCAGGCAAAAGGCGATAGAGCCGCCAATCAGTGTACCGCTGATAAACATCGGTACATAATACATCCAAGATAAGCCCGTGCGACCGTAAAAAATTTCCATGACAGGGTAAGAAACAATGGCACCAATAATTCCAGTGCCAATGACTTCGCCAATAACAGCGGCAATCAGCCGGCCATGTGACGCGCGATACAGCAACCCGGATAAGGTAGCACCAAATACGGCGCCAGTCAGTGCCAGTGGTGGAATCCCCATCATGGTCATACGGATAATCCCAATGAGCGTCGCACAAAGCAGAGCATACCAAGGCCCCATCAATACAGCACACGTAATATTAATTAAATGAGCCATCGGACACATGCCTTCAATACGCAAAATTGGGGAAATGACGACACCTAATCCCACTAACATAGCCAATAATACCAATCGCAGTACTTTTTTGTCTTTTTCCATAAAAAAACTCCACTCCCTTGGTGCAACGGCATCATCTGCAAACACCATCTGGTCGTGAAGTTTTAATTGTATGACTGCAGTATATCTGTATACATAGCGACCGAATGGCAGAGATTGCCGTTTCTTTTTTTGTAACGGTCGATACTCCCTAGTATCCTCTCATCCTGAAACACAGGCTCCCTCGCTATGTATAAAAACAGATTCAGGGCGCTCCCCCTCAATCCAAGACTTAGTATAACAAAATTTACTAAGATGTCAATTCCCTGTTTGTCTTTTTACAAATGACAATACCGTACAGTATGACTGGTATTGTCTCTAGGATTATATAGAAAAAGACTGCCGCACAGCGCAAGCAGCCTTTCCTCTATTTATTTTTTTAGAATTGCGATATATTATTTCCAATATTGGACTTCATCCTCACGAAGACCAATGGAAACAGCTTTAAAGACAGGATTTTTACCGGCTGCTTTCTGCACTTGATAATCTTTCAAAGCACTAACAGCAATCTTGCTAAGTATCAGGCAGGCCGGAATATTAATCAGGCACATCAATGCCATCAGAATATCTGCGATGTCCCAAACAGCTGCCATAGACATGCCAGCACCAACCAGTACGGCGAGTACGCAAAGAATACGGAAAACGACGATAAACGTTTTCGACGGCGCACCTTTGTGAATGAAAGCAATGCAGTTATCTACATAATACAAATTGCCAATCAACGTGGAAAACGCAAAAAGAACCATGCAGACTGTAATCAGCACCGGCCCGAATTCGCCGTATACCGAAGTAGCTGCCTGCTGTACATACAATGCACCAGCTGCTTCTTTGGTAATCGGCACGCCGGAGCAAAGGCCCAAAAATGCCGTTGCACTGCAGACCAAAATCGTATCAATAAAGACAGAAAGCATCTGTACCAACCCCTGTTTGACAGGATGGCTGACGTCAGCAGCCGCAGCAGCATTTGGGGCAGAACCAATACCCGCTTCGTTGGAATAGAGGCCGCGTTTAATACCGTAAATCATGCAAGAACCGGATACACCGCCTAAAATGGATTGGAAATCAAAAGCATCAGCAAAAATCATCGAAAAGACATGGGGCAGCATCGGCAAATGGAACAAAATAACGATGACAGCTGCCAAAATATAGACAAACCCCATAATAGGAACCAACCAAGATGTAATTTTAATAATACGATGACCGCCGCCAAAAATGCAGTACCCAACGAGAATAGCCAATACAGCGCCTAATATCCAAGGTGTCGTATCCGGATTATAAAAACTGTATACAGAAAATGTAGACTGCAAATTAAAGGAAGCCAGCATATTGAAGCCGCCGGCATATGTCAAAATCAGGCATACCGCAAAAATAACCCCTAATGCACGATTTTTCATCGCCGTTTCAATATAATACGCCGGACCGCCGTAACTTTGTCCTAGTGCATTGCGGCGTTTGTATACCTGTGCCAAGGTACTTTCTACAAAAGCACTGGCACCACCAATGAGTGCTAAAAGCCACATCCAAAATACCGCACCGGGGCCGCCCAAGCATACCGCTGTCGAAACGCCGATAATATTCCCAGTTCCTACGCGAGATGCTGTCGATACCATCAACGCCTGAAACGAAGATACAGAACCAGCCGTTGCCGGTTTTTCCATAACGACACGGACACTTTCAGCAAACATCCGCAGCTGTATGCAGCGCGTCTTCCAAGAAAAAATTAAACCAGCAACAATCAACACAACCATTAAAATAGGGTAATACAAAACACCGTCTAAATAATCCAGAATCGGCATCATGGATTCAACACGTCCTTTCCCTAATAAAAAAAATATAATTGCAATATGATTTTTATTATACTTTTTTTAGTTAACATATGTCAATCAGTACGTATATTTTTAATAAAAAACAGGTACTGCAGCAAAAGGATATATTTGAATCCATGTTGTTACAGTCCAGTTCGTATTACACAAATTTTATTTAGTTGAAAATGTTAGTTCTTTATTATTGGGGCTATCCATTTTTAGCGTATCGCCTTCGTGAAGAGTGCCTCCCAGCAACATTTCAGAAATCGGATCTTCGACAAATTTTTGGATGGCTCGTTTCAGCGGTCTGGCCCCATAGGCAAAATCAGTACCTTTTTTTACCAGCACGGCATTGGCTTTATCACTCCAATTCATCATCACACCTTTGGCTTCCAGCCGTTTTGTCAAATCGCGCAGCAAGATAGATACAATTTGACGCAGGTCGTCTTCTTCCAGCGGTTTGAATACGAGTATTTCATCAATACGGTTGAGAAATTCCGGACGGAAAAAGCATTTGACATCATGTAAAATGTCTTTTTTAGCTTTGGCAAACGCCTGCTGTTTATCCTGTTTTTCATTCGTTGCCGCCGTAAATCCCATGACAGCCGCTGACGGCTTCAGATGCTGGGCACCCAAGTTGCTTGTCATAATAATGACGGTATTGCGAAAATCGACCGTTCTTCCCTTGGAATCGGTTAAGCGTCCTTCATCCAATACCTGGAGCAGGAGATTAAAGAAATCACTGCTTGCTTTTTCTACTTCATCAAATAAAATGACGCTGTAAGGATTTCGGCGAACTTTGTCTGTCAGTTCTCCTCCTTCTTCATAACCTACATAGCCAGGAGGCGCGCCAACCAGCCGGGATACGCTGTATTTTTCCATAAACTCGCTCATATCAATGCGAATAAGGGCGTCTTTACTGCCAAACAGCTGACTGGCTAAGGTTCTGGCCAGTTCAGTCTTACCGACGCCGCTGGGGCCAAGAAAAAGGAACGACCCAATCGGACGGTCAGCGTCCTTAAGTCCGGCTCTGGCCCGGCGAATAGCTTTGGCAACAGCCTGTACGGCTTCATCCTGGCTGATGACCCGCTTATGCAGTTCTTCTTCCAAATGAAGCAGTCGCTGTGATTCAGTCGCCGTCAACTGCTGTACCGGAATCCCTGTCCACGAAGAAACGACATCGGCAATATCTGTCTGTGTCACAACTAACTTGTCGTTGTCGTGAAGTGCGTTCGCTTCCTTTAACGCAGTCAGCTTATCGGCCACGCGCTTGCCTTCATCGCGCAGAGCTGCGCACCGTTCAAAATCTTCTGTCGCCACAGCCGATTCCTTTTCTTTTTGAATATCTGTCAGCTTAGTTTCCAGTGTCTGAACTTCCTGCGAAGGAGCCAATACGCTCATGCGTACTTTCGCAGCCGCTTCATCCATGACATCAATAGCCTTATCCGGCAGATAGCGGTCGGAAATGTAACGGGAAGCCAAGGTAACAGCGGCATGAACAGCTTCGTCTGTAATACGTGCTTTATGAAAAGCTTCGTAGCGGTCACGCAATCCAAACAAAATAGCTTCCGCATCTTCTTCGGTCGGCTCACCTACGAGCACTGTCTGAAAACGGCGTGCCAAAGCAGCATCTTTTTCCAAATGCTTCTTATATTCATCCAAAGTCGTCGCCCCAATGCACTGCAGTTCACCACGGGCCAAAGCCGGCTTGAGGATATTAGCCGCATCCATGCCGCCTTCGACAGCACCGGCACCAATGAGTTGATGGATTTCATCAATAAACAATATAATGGTTCCATCATTGTGAATAATGTCGAGTATTTTTTTGATGCGTTCTTCAAATTCACCGCGGTACTTCGTCCCGGCAACGATACTCGTCAAATCCAAGGAAAAGACGCGCTTGTCTTTTAAAACAGGCGGTACATTGCCTGATATGATACGCTGTGCCAAGCCTTCGGCAATCGCTGTCTTGCCCACACCCGGTTCCCCGATGAGAATAGGATTGTTTTTTGTACGGCGGCAAAGAATCTGAATAACCCGGCTGATTTCTTTTTCCCTACCAATAACAGGGTCAATCGCATCTTTTTTTGCCAAGGCGTTCAAATCCCTGCCAAAATCGTCGAGGGAAAGGGGCTGCTGAGAACGCATCGCTTCGTCATCCTCGGCCATGCATGCACCCATTTCGTCCATAAGATTGGCCGTCATGGTATGAATGTTAACATCCATACTTTCCAAAATGCGAACAGCCATGCAACTTGGTTCCCGCAGCAGTCCCATCAATAATTCTTCCGTGCCGACATAAGTCTGACGCATTTCATTGGCTTGATATACAGCCAGTTCAATCGCTTTTTTCGTTCGCGGCGTTAAAATCATCTGAGTCGGCACTTCTTTGCCTACGCCAATAATCGCTTCTACCGCACGGCTGATATTTTCAGCAGTCACTCCCCACTGCGCCAGCAGCTGACCGGCAATGCTGTTTTCGCTGCGTGCCAACCCTAGCAAAATATGTTCTGTCCCAACATAATCATGGCGAAACTCTTTTGCCGCTTCCTGGGCATATTGAATAACTTTCTTAGCACCTTCTGTAAACCGACTTGTATTCATCATTTATCGCATCCTTGTACATTCAGATTGGGTATGCTCTGTCAGTACCTGCTGTATCTTGGCCGCCCGCAGCTTATTTAGTTCCATTTCCGTACCTTCCTGTTCTTGGCAAAACTGCAAAAAGGCCGACGTACTAACTGTCGTTATGGCATCGTAAACTTGTAACTTATACGGTGCTTCTCCTTCACTGACGGCAAAACGCAAATCACCGGCCAGCCGTAAAGCTTCTTCCTCTTTCATAAGGTACGCATACCGCAGCAAACCTTCAGCCCGGCAGAACGTATCCTTTAAGGCATCTTCGTGATGCTGACGCAGCAGCCGACGGCAGTTTCGTTCTTCCTGCACGACCTGACGGACAATTTTATCCAGTTGTTCCAGCACATCATGTTCAGTAATGCCAAGTGTAATCTGATTGGTAATCTGAAACACATGGCCAATCGGCTCACTGCGATCTCCATAGACACCGCACACCGTAAAACCAAACTTAGTAATCCCTTGGATAATACGGTTGAGACGCTTCATAACGACCAAAGCCGGTACATGCAGCGTCACACCGGCAATCAGGCCCGTCCCCGTCAAAAAAGGACTGGATGTCAAATAGCCAAACTCATCATGAAACGCAATATTGAGATGGCTTTCTAAGGTATCGTCTATTTGGGAAGCATCCTCCCAAACACTGTCCAGCTGAAACCCTGGTGCCGCTGTTTGGATACAAAAATGATCTGCTTCATTCAGCAGAATCGATGCAGCACCGTCTTCACGCACCAGCAGGGCACGATGTTTAGGTTTGGCTATCAATGCGGCCGAAGCAATATGCCTAGCCGCCAATACTTCCTGTTCAGCTGCTGGTATATCCGACAGAGATATATACGCATAGTCTCCTCTGCCCAGCATATTCAATGCCGGCAGGCGGGATTTTCCCGCTTGGCATACTGCTGCCAGCTCTTCCTCAGATGCGCGGGATGGAAAAACGTAATTTTTAAGATTACGCGACAGCCGGATTCGGCTGTCCACGACAACATCTGCAAAGGAACCGCTGCCGGTTTGCCAAGGGCTAAGGGGGGATGTCATCCAACGTATGGGCATCTGTTATTCCTCCTTTGTCGTGTCCGTATGGGGCATGTGCTGCTGCAATGCTTTGATTTCGTCCCGCACACGGGCCGCTTCTTCATACCGTTCTTCATAAACAAGCTGTTCCAAATGCTGCCGCAGCCGCCGTATATGCGTCATCGTGCGAAATACGCCGGTCCCGCGGTTTGGCACTTTGCCAATATGCTTGCAGTGTCCGTGTATCCGGCGCAGCAATGCCGGTATTTCCTCTTTAAATGCCATATAGCAATCAGGACAGCCAAACTGCCCCAATCGATTGAATTCACTATATGTCATGCCGCAGCTGGCACACCGCGGTTCTTCTTTGGATTGATCAGCGTAATCAGGATACGCCATTTTGCGGAAAAAATCGTTGTCAACGATATTAAAGCCGCGGAATTCACTATATTTGCGTTTTGCATTTGCACATGCTGCACACAAATGCATCTCAGTCCGTCGGCCATTTTCAAACGTGGTAATATGGACAACGGCTTCTCTCTTTTTACAGACATCGCATAACATAGCTATCACGCTCCTTTCGCCATGGCTAGCGCAAGTTGAGATGTTGTATGATATGGCTCAGGACAGCCATCCGCTGTGTTTCATCACTAACATGTTGATACAAAGCTTCAAAAGTATGATGCATCAAGATGGCTTCGCGGTTCGTCAAGCGATGCTGTTTGATCAGCTGATACAAAAAGCCGTCCAAATCCTCCATCGTGATACTCACAGCCGGCAGCCGTTCTTGAATCAATACGGGCGTGCGGTCTTTCTTTTTAGGCGTAAGCTTAATAATCCGCACAAATCCGCCGGAACCACGCCGGGATTCTACCAAAAAGCCTTTATCACTGGAAAAACGGGTACTCAATACATAACTAATCTGCGACGGGGCACATTTCAGTTCATCGGCTAATTCGTTGCGCCGCAGTACAATGTTTTCTTCCTCTTCTTCCAACAACTTATGCAATATAAATTTTTCAATCTTATCGGCTAATATACTCATACGAATCACCTGCTTTATGTACTAAAAAATGGTAAAGTCATGCATACTATCCTTGACTTTCACTCCTTTACATTATATTCGTCTTTTTGACTTTTTGCAAGAAAAAGACCGTAAAACAGCAAAAAGAGGCTGCAGCATCATGGACTCTCACTATTCATGGTGTTGTAGCCTTATTGTTTATTGTTTAGGTGCTTCAATTGGATCGTAATCCGCCGGTTTATCCACGATAGCCGCTTCATCAACTGCCGACGGAACTGGTGCAAAGCCCTGCCGGAACAGATTGCGTATTGCTTCCATATATACCGGGACAATTTGATCCATCAACAGATAGCGTTTACGGAATAGATTTCGCTTTTGTGATTTAATTTCGCCATATTTACGACGTTTTTCTTCAATGGGCAGCCGGAAATACCAGCGTTCCGTATCATCGCGGACGGCTCCTTCGTCCTGCCAAAAATTATTGAAATTCGTTTTTTTAGAACGATTGCCGCGCAGCATATGACTGTTGGTATAAAATCCTTCGTCACTGATGACATACATATTCTCTATACCCAGCGTCTGTACAAAAATACGCATAAGATACAAAATAAAATTCTTCGGCCGATAGCCAAATAATTTTTTGGTCAATACTTTGGTCGTTTCTAAGCCGTGCTTAGACCCTTGAATCGTGCCGATATACATGGACGGTTTTCCAGCCGCGTTGTAATCAAAGCGAAAATTAAAATGGTAAATCATTTCTCCTTCATGATACAAGTACAGCGATATAAAACCTTCTTTACGCTGCCCTGTGTCAAAAAGGAGACGCGCTTCCAACGGCATGGAAGCATCTGTCGATTTCCACAGCGTATAGCCATGTTCCCAATAGATGTTGTGAATGACTTCATCCGTAAAAAAGGTTCGCAGAATCGTAAAATGATGCAGCAAAGCGTCCAGCCGCTGCGCCATGGTCGAGTTCTTAAATAAAAAGACACGTGTCATGACTTCTTGAAAATCTGTATCCTGCTGTTCCAAAAATCCGTTCATGGGTTCATACGCGTTAAAGAAATCATATAATTTTTCAAACAACGCCCGATTCGCAGCAGCGCGGAAAAAAAAGACGACAGCCCGTTTATTTTCTTGAAAATTACGGGGACGGTAAATCCTGCGGGACAATCGCCAAAAATAAGATATACTATGCATGAAAAAGCCTCCTTTGCAGGCAATATGTGTAAACCGATAACATCAACAGCAAGCTTTATTATACGTTTTTTCTCATTTACCTGTCAATATTTCAAATAACAGCGTTTAGCGATACTGATAACGCTGGCGTTCTTTATACATTATTTAAGAATTATATGTGTAATATGTGCACATCGCTCTTAATAGCAAAACATAAAAAAGCTCCTGTCCTATAAAGATAAGACAGGAGCTTTGGTTGGTGGGCCCACCTGGATTTGAACCAGGGACCAACCGGTTATGAGCCGGGGGCTCTACCGCTGAGCTATAGGCCCAAACAGTAAGGCTTAGAAGCCTTACCAAGTAATTATACGATAATAACGGAATACCGTCAAGTACTATCTATCAAAGAAAATCCTTAATTTTTTCTCGTTTGCCCCAATTTCTCAGCTTGCTGAGAGCCTTGCCTTCAATTTGACGGATACGTTCACGCGTAACATTAAAATGCTGACCTACTTCTTCCAGCGTGCGCGGTCGGCCGTCTTTCAAGCCAAAACGCAGATACAATACTTTGCGTTCCCGGTCGGTCAGGCAGGAAAAGACATCTTCGATTTGTTCTTTTAGCAAAATGAAAGATGCTGCGTCATCCGGTGCCACTGCTTCCGAGTCTTCGATAAAGTCGCCCAAATGAGAATCTTCTTCTTCCCCGATTGGCGTTTCCAGTGAAACCGGTTCCTGAGCGATTTTCATGATTTCCCGTACACGTTCTACAGGAATTTCCATTTTTTCAGCAATTTCTTCTGGCAAAGGTTCACGTCCTTTATCCTGCAGAAGCTGACGGGAAATACGAATGAGCTTGTTAATCGTTTCTACCATATGAACAGGAATACGAATTGTGCGGGCTTGGTCGGCAATAGCACGCGTAATGGCCTGACGAATCCACCATGTCGCATACGTACTGAATTTATATCCTTTGCTGTAGTCAAACTTGTCAACAGCTTTCAGCAAACCCAAATTGCCTTCTTGAATCAAATCCAAGAACAGCATGCCGCGTCCAACATAGCGTTTTGCGATACTGACGACGAGACGGAGATTGGCATCTGTCAATTTTTTCTTGGCAATTGTGCCGGCTTTAATATCTTCTTCCGTCGCATCTTCAGCATTACCTCGTTCAATCGTCTTAGCCAGCGTAATTTCTTCTGTAGCCGATAAAAGGGGGACACGGCCAATTTCTTTTAGGTACATGCGAACCGGATCGTCAATATTGACACCTTCAGGCACACTCAAATCGACAGTATGCAAATCTGGTACTTCTTCGGCATCATCATCCACTTCAATGTCATCATTGTCATTCATGGAATCATCTTCACCGATAATATCAATGCCCTTATCGGCAAATAATTCATACATTTTGTCAATTTGTTCTGGTGTCAGTTCGTCTTCTTCCAGTACATTCATGATTTCCGTATAGGTCAAGCTGCCTTTTTTTTGACCCATCTGCAGCAGCTGCAGTACATGCTGCTGTGCCAGTTTCAAGCGTTCCTGTTCCGTTAATTGTCTGCCCTGGTCTTTTTTCTTATCGTTTTTCCGTTTGCTGCTTCTTTTTACCGTGCCACGTTTGGCACCTGTCTTTTTATTTGTCAGTGTATCTGTGCTGTTCGTTTTCGTCATTATATGCAAGCTCCTCTCTGCTCCTTAAGACCATTTCTTGATTTCTTCATTTATCTTTTTACAAGCTGCCAATTCAGTTATCACACGGCTGTCATTATCCCTGCTGTATGCAGCTGCCAGCCGACTATGTTCCATATACTGCTTTTGCAGCTCTGCCAGACGGAATCGTTTTACATAGTCCATTACTACCTTTTCATCCATGGGTACATCTTGCAAAATCATAATTCTTGCTACTTCTTCGGCCTCCTCAGGAGTTAATTTTTCTTGAATGTCCCTTTTCGTGTACATTCCCTGCTGCGTATAGACGTCTAATATCGTCTGGTAAACATGCTGTCTTCTGCTATCTGTAAAAAAAGCAATGTCGATTTTCTCTTGAATCCGCCCGCAGGCTGCCGGCTTTTCCAATAGAAACCGCAAAATATTTTCTTCTGCAACCGCCATGGCACCGCTGCCGCGAGCTGCCGCATTTTCGTGCGTAACCGATGCAGAAATGACAACTTGCTGCTGCCCCAGTTCAGGGTGTTTAGCAATATATTTATTAAATTCACTGCGTACAGCATTGTCATCAATTTTCAGTTGGGAAGCCATTTTCGACAAAAACGCTTCCAACACAACCCGGTTATCGACTGCTGCCAACACGGGCAGCACCATCGCCGTAATCGCCGATTTTCCTTCCAGCGTCGTACTGTCAAACCGTTTGCACGCTGTCTGCAGCATATAATCCAATACATTGGGTGCGCGGTTTACAGCTTCGCGGAATTTGTCTGCCCCAGCGGTATTAATATATTCATCCGGGTCTTTTCCCTGTGGCAGTGACACGACACGAATACCCATGCTCATGCCGCGGACAATTTCCATCGCCCGCAGTGTCGCCTGCCGGCCGGCACCATCCATATCATAGGACAGAACCAGTTCTTTAGCCTGGCGCTGCAGCAGCCTGGCTTGTTCCGGCGTAAATGCCGTTCCCAGCGACGCGACAACGTTGTGAATACCATGATTATGAGCTGCCACAACATCCATATAGCCTTCTACTAAAACAGCTTTTCCTTCGTCATAAATCGCTTTATGTGCCAAATCCATAGCAAACAACAACCGGCGTTTATTAAAAATAGGCGTTTCCGGGGAATTTAAATATTTAGGTTTACTGTCATCAAGAACGCGGCCGCCGAATCCCACGATGCGTCCGCGCCCATCGCGGATAGGAAACATAACGCGATTGCGAAAGGCATCGTAGAAACGGCCGTTTTTCTCTTTAGCCAATCCTAAACGAACTAAATCCGTACCTGCCACGCCTTTTTTCATAAAGGCATCGGTCAGTTTATTCCAGCTGTCCGGTGCAAATCCCAGCTTGAACTCACGAATAGTATCATCAGATACATGGCGACCATGAAAATACGCCAGCCCCGGTTGTCCATAATGGGTTTGGGTCAGACAATTATGAAAGAAATTTCCCGCCATTTCGTTAATTTGATACAAGCGGCCGACTAATCGGTCCCGTTCAATTTCCTGCGCTGTCTTTTCTACTGCCGGCAGCGCAATATGCGCTCGTTCGGCCAGTCTTGCCACCGCTTCTGTAAAAGAAATATTTTCTTTCATCATTACAAACTTGAACACATCACCTGACGCATGACAGCCAAAACAATAAAAAAATCCTTTATCCGCTGCTACGCTGAAAGACGCTGTTTTTTCATTATGAAACGGACAACAGGCCCAGAAATTTCGTCCCTGCCGTTTCAGCGCGACATATTCTGATATGACACTAACAATATCATTGGCCTGCCGCACTTGTTCAATGAATTCGCTGGAAAATTTCTTCATGCCTATCACCTGCACCTTACAAAATATTCCGACGTAGTATATATTCTCTATAGTATAGGCAAATTCCTTCTTTTCGCATGCACTAAGTTTTCTGCTTTATACCAAAAATCTACACACGCCAACCATCTACAGTGTAATGACACACAACGGTTTTATATTATACTATGCTTTGGCCATTGGTCAATATATTTTCATATAGTATGTCCTTTACGATATTCTTTTTCTCAAATGTATGATATAAACAGGATAAATTATCTTGTTTCTGAGAAATATATGGATTTATTGTTCTGCATTCTGTATAATAGGGTTGTAATATGTACACAGCGAGGAATACATATGATTCATTTTACTGTAGGAAGAATAGATAAACCCACTTCACTGCTCGGCGCACTGCGTCACTTTGGTGTATCATCCACACTGCGCCGCCGCATCAAGCATCACGGCATCTGCACGATTAACGGCAACGCTGCATCAACACGTGACTTTGTTCATATGGGAGATGTCGTAACGGTAAGTCTTCCGGAAACGAATCCCTTTCTCCCGGAACCGATTCCGCTTCGCATTGCCTATGAAGACGAGTATCTCCTGGTCATCGATAAACCGGCTGGTTTGTTAATGCATCCTACGTCCGGTGCCCATACAGGCACGCTGGCAAATGCCGTTGCCTACTATTATCAGCAACAAGGGCTGCACTGCGCATATCATCCGATGCACCGGCTAGATAAAAACACATCCGGGCTGTGCATGATTGCCAAAGAGCCACAGATTCAATCGGCCTTTGACAAGCAAGACCTTGGCTACAGCCGCACGTATTTAGCGATTGCTGAAGGGTATTTTCCCTGTGCATTTGCAGCAGTCCGCACGCCTATCGCCCGCTGCCCGGACAGTATTATCAAACGGCAGACAGCGCCGGACGGCCAAGCAGCATGGTCCGATTTTACGCGACTGGCCGCCAATACAGACTGGAGTCTGCTGCAGGTCACGCTTCATACGGGACGGACGCATCAAATCCGCGTACACAGCAGTTATTTAGGCCATCCCCTTGCCGGTGACGATTTATACGGCGGTTCTCGAGATGTCATACAGCGTCAGGCGCTGCATGCATACCGGCTGCGTTTTATTCATCCGATGACAGGTCAATGTATTTCCGTTCATTCTCAGCTTCCCGATGATATGAATCATCTCATCGTACAGGCTGGCTGGAAAGATATATTCCAAAGGCTATAACTATCTATGCAACATACTATTAGGAGGAATGTCACATGCCATTAATTGGAACCACAGAAATGTTTAAAAAAGCGTACGAAGGTCACTATGCGATTGGTGCATTCAACATCAATAACATGGAAATTGTGCAGGGAATTATGGATGCTGCTGCAGACCTGCACTCTCCCCTCATATTACAGGCGTCTGCCGGTGCCAGAAAATATGCGCGTCCTGTTTATTTAAAACATTTGTTGGAAGCTGCACTGGAAGACCATGATTTACCTGTTGCCCTCCATTTGGATCACGGCCCGGATTTTGAAACCTGCAAAGAATGCATTGACGGCGGCTTTACCTCTGTTATGATTGACGGTTCTCAGCTTTCTTTTGAAGATAATATTGCGTTAACACGGCAGGTTGTTGATTATGCTCATGACCACGGCGTTTTGGTTGAAGGCGAATTAGGAAAGCTTGCCGGCATTGAAGATGAAGTCAAAGTCGCATCGCATGAAGCATCGTATACCCGCCCGGACGAAGTCGAAGAATTCGTCAGCCGTACCGGCGTAGACTCGCTGGCTATCGCTATCGGCACCAGCCACGGCGCGTATAAATTTACACCAGCACAATGCACGCGCAACGAAAAAGGCGTACTCGTTCCGCCTATGCTCCGCTTTGATATTTTGGAAGAAGTTTCCAAACGGCTTCCCGGCTTCCCAATCGTACTGCACGGTGCTTCTTCTGTCGTTCCTGAATATGTCAAAATTATCAACGATAATGGCGGTAACTTAGCCGACGCCATCGGCATTCCGGAAGACCAACTTCGCAAAGCGGCTTCCATGGCTGTCTGCAAAATCAACATTGACTCAGATCTGCGTTTGGGCCTGACTGCCGGTGTCCGCCAACATTTGGCAGCCCATCCGGATCACTTTGATCCGCGCCAGTACCTCAAAGAAGGCCGACAATGCATTTATGACATTGTAGCCCACAAAATCAAGTATGTACTCGGCTCAGAAAATAAAATATAAAATAATGAAAAGTGAAACGATTTCTCTTCATTTATGTATTGAATTTTACGTTGACATATGATAAAATGCATTTTAGTGTTCTTGTAATTTAGGGAGGTGAACCAATTGCCGCAAATTAAATCCAACATTAAATCCATGGAAAAAGACGCAGCTCGTCATGAAGCTAACTCTAAAGTAAAATCCACTGTACATACAGCTATCCGCCGTGCTACAGAAGCGATTGCTTCAGGTGATGCTAACGCTGTTAAAACAGCTTTTGATAAAGCCAACAGTGTAATCGATAGCGCCGCTCAGAAAGGCGTTCTCCATAAAAACAATGCAGCTCGCAAAAAATCCCGTTTGGCTGCTAAAGTCAACGCAATGGCAAAATAATGGCGTAACCGCCAGCAAAGGCTTGTCGCACGAAGCGGCAAGCCTTTTTTTCTTGCTTTTTTACGGAGGTATCTATGCATTTCCCCCACCTATGTCAACTTAAGCATTTTCTGATTTTATTTTTTCCGCTGCTGCTGACACAAATCGCCCAAATCGGTACCAGCGTATGCAGCAGTATTTTCAGCGGTCAAGCCGGGACTGTCGATTTGGCAGGCGTCGCCGTTGCTGTTAATATTTGGTTTCCCGTCTTTGCCGGAATTTCCGGGATTTTTTTCGGCGTATCACCAATTATTTCACAGCTTCGCGGAGCCAACAAAACAAGCCGCATTCCCATCTATATTATGCAGAGCCTGTATATTTCCATCTTTTTTACGATTGTCTGCATTGCCGCCGGGTGGCTGCTGCTGCCGCCGTTTTTAGATTTTATGGGACTAGAACCAGCTGTCCGCCACATTGCCAGTGAATACCTGTTCGCCCTAGCACTGGGTGTGCTTCCCCTCTTTTTGCAGGCTACCATTCGCTATATCGTCGATGCGCACGGCATGACCCATATTTCCATGTCCATCATTGTCACCAATATGGTACTCACGATTCTCTTATTTCGTCTGCTCATTTTTGGCGGCTTGGGCATCGCGCCCATGGGCGGCATTGGCACAGGCTATGCTATTACGATCGCTGCTTGGATTACCCTGTTTTTGTTCATTGCAGTCCTGCAGTGGAAAGAACCATTCTGCTCATACCATATCTGGACCCGCCTGCGGCCGTTCAGCTGGGTTCACTGTTATCATCAGCTCCAGCTCGGCCTGCCAATTTTTGTCGCTGTCTTCTGTGAAACAAGTCTGTTTAGCATTGTTGGTTTGTTAATGGCAGAATTCGGCACCGTCTATTTAGCTGCCAATCAGGCTGCCATCAGCTACGCTACGCTCACGTATACGATACCTTGGAGTATCAGTCTGACAGCGACCATCGTCATCGGTTACGAAGTCGGTGCCAAAAATTTTATCGGTGCCCGGCAGTACGCCGTGCTGTCACAGATGACAGTCTTTACCATTGTCATCTTTACCATTGCCGCGACGTATTTCTTTCTCGACCCGATTGCCCATCTGTTTACCAACGATACCAACACGTTTCAAGCCATTCGCAGTTTTCTCCTGTTCGCTGCTGTCTTTGCCTTTTTTGACGCCGCCGGCACGCCGGTACAGGGGATTCTGCGCGGCTATAAAGATGTAAAAATCATCACGTATATTGCCTTTGTAACCTATTGGCTTATCAGCATTCCCATGGGCTACGCCTGTGCCCATTTGACGCCTTACGGTCCCTACGGCTATTGGCTCAGTTTAGTAATCAGTTTGGCGATTAATGCTAGTGCCCTCAATTACAGGCTTTGGCGGCATACAGCATTCGCCCAAGGTTAATACGATACGAAAGGAGTTTTTCTTATGCCAACAGAAAAACAATTACATGCCTATGCGCAAGTGTTATTGCAAAAAGGCATTCATCTGCAAAAAAATCAAATTCTCGTTATCAACGCGCCTGTCGAAAGCAGCTCGTTTGTGACGATTCTAACTAAGGAAGCCTATGAATGCGGCGCATCACAAGTCGTCTGCAACTGGCGCTGTGACGATATAGCCCGCCTTCGCTATGAATATGAAGACCAAAAACAGTTTGAATCCCTGCCGGACTGGCGCCGTGATTTCAGCCTGTATTACTATCATCAAGGTGCCGCCTTTTTAAGCCTGATTTCGGCCAATCCGTACTTAATGAACGGCATTGACACGAAAAAAATCTTTGCTTGGCAAAAAGCCCAAAACACGGCACTGAAAGAATATATTGACGGCATGATGGCTTCCAAAACAACGTGGCTCGTCGCTGCCGTTCCCAGTACCGTCTGGGCATCCCTGCTCTATCCAGATGCCGCTCCCGAAGAAGCCTATGAATCCCTGTGGCAGCAAATTCTCCAATCTTCCCGTGCCGACGGAAAACAGCCGCTGGCAGACTGGGATGCCCATTTGGATGCGCTGGCCCGACGCCGGCAGTGGCTGACAGCGCAGCATTTCACGAGCCTGCATTATACGAACTCCCTCGGCACGGATCTTATCGTAGGGCTTCCCCAAACCCATATTTGGCAGGGCGGTGCTGAAGAATCGGGCAGCCATATCCTTTTCAACGCCAATATTCCGACAGAAGAAGTGTATTCTGCCCCACAGGCAGACCGTGTCAACGGCATCGTCTACAGCACCAAGCCGCTCGTATACAACGGCAATGTCATCGACCACTTTCATCTGACCTTTAAAGACGGCAAAGTCATCAATGCCCATGCCGAAACAGGCGATGACGTCCTGCAAAAGCTTTTGACCATCGACGAAGGTGCCAGCCGTCTCGGTGAAGTTGCGTTAATTCCCTACCATTCTCCTATTTCTCTATCTAACATCCTCTTTTATGAAACTTTATTTGACGAAAACGCGTCGTGCCATCTAGCCTTAGGCGCAGCCTATCCGACCTGCCTTGTCGGCGGTGCCGATATGACCAAAGAAGAAACGCTGCAGGCCGGCATCAACGACTCCATGATTCACGTCGACTTTATGGTCGGTTCTGCCGATTTGACGATTACGGGCATCAAAGAAGACGGCACGACCGTCCCGGTCTTTACAAACGGCGATTGGGCGTAAAAGCTACGTTATACGTAAACATATAATTCATAATAGGTATAATTACTTGTTATGTTAACCATTGCATGGTATGATAATGTGGTGCGTGTCAAATGGCATGTACTACATTATTTTTTTATAAAGGAGTTGTCCCAATGGCAAATCAAAACACTACCCCTGCAGCCTCCCCGAATCAAGTTGGAGGCTTCCTCGGCTGGATTGAACGAGTCGGTAATAAAATTCCTGATATTACGATGCTCTTCATCGCCGCATTCTTTATTACCTGTATTGTTTCCGCTATTTGTTCTACTATTCACTTTGGTTATCTGCACCCGACGACAGGGAAAGAAATTACTGTAACCAACATGCTTTCACCGCAGTCCCTCGTGACACTCATGACCAAAATGGTTTCCAACTTTGCCGGTTTTCCACCGCTGAGCATGGTCATCGTTGCCACTCTCGGCATCGGCATCGCCCAAGGCTCAGGCTATATCGGCACAGGCCTGAAAAAGATTTTGATGGTCACACCAAAATTTCTCATTACGCCAATAGTCATCTTGGTTGGCATGCTCAGCCATTTGGCACCGGACAGCGGCTACATGATTATTATTCCGATTGCTGCCTACTTATTCTACGCGTCCGGCAAACATCCGCTGGCAGGCGTCGCCGCTTCCTTTGCCGGTATTGCCGGCGCCTTTGCTGCCAACTATACCCCATCGGCTATCGACCCGGTCATTCAGGGCTTTACCCAAATGGCAGCGCAAATCATCGACCCGTCTTATGAAGTCAATGTCTTGTGCAACTACTTCTACGCCGTCGGCTCTACCTTTGCCGTCATCGGCAGCTGCTGGTGGGTCACAGAAAAAATCACAGAACCTTGGTGCCGCAAAGCCTGCCCCATTGATACAGACATTGACGTATCCGGCGAAGCTATGAAACCCATTACGCCGCAGGAAAACAAGGCTTTTTATATCGCATCAGCTGTTCTCATCCTTATGCTTATTGGCCTGTTTTTAGCCCTCGTGCCGACAGATTCTTTGCTCCGTGACCCGGACGGCAACATTGCCAGCTTCAAAGCACCGGTCATGCAGTCTATCGTAGCCATTATCTTCCTGCTTGTCGGTGTCCCCGGCATCGTCTACGGCATTATCAGCGGTACGTTCAAAAGCTCCAAAGATTTTACCCATTCGATGGAAGAAATCACGCACACACTGGTACAGCTGATTGTTTTCTATTTCTTTGCTGCTCAGTTTATGTATGCCTTCGGCGCATCTAACTTAGGGGCTCTCATTGCCGTTGCCGGCGCAGATTTCCTCAAATCGCTGGCACTGCCGCCGCAAATCACGATTTTTGGCATCATTATCTTCGTTGCCCTCTTAAACTTGATTATTACATCGGCATCGGCAAAATGGTCTATCCTAGCCCCGATTTTCGTGCCGATGCTCATGTCCGTCGGCATTGCGCCGGAATTGACGCAGGCCGCATTCCGCGTCAGTGACTCGGCTGTCAACGTCTGCACGCCGATGTTTGCCTTTTATCCGCTGATTATTATTTATTGCCAGAAATACTATAAAAAAACAGGCGTCGGTACCTTGAGCAGTCTCATGCTTCCGTATACGATTACCCTGCTGGTCGTCTTGACCATTATGCTCTATGTTTTCTGGTTCTTCGGCATTCCTCTTGGCTTCCAGGCAGACTACATCTACCCACGCCAAATGTTTTAATGTAAGTGTTTTATCGTAAAGGAGTCTTATTCATGAACGATATCCAACAAGAATTAGTTACGCGATTTTACCGCTACGTGCAAATCCCATCTCAAAGTAAAGGAAATGGCGGTACCGTTGTTCCCAGTACCGAAAGCCAATGGGATATGGCCCATCAATTACAGCACGAATTAGAAGAACTCGGCCTGACAGACATCTGCCTGAGCGATAAATGTGTACTGACAGCCAAACTGCCGGCCCATCTGCCGCAAGGCGAAACCAAAACAATCCCTTCTGTCGGTTTCTGCACCCACATGGATACAGTCGATGTCTGCCTTTCTCCTGTCGTCCATCCCCAGACTATTACGGCTTATGACGGCGGCGACATTGTCTTGAACGAAGCACAACACATTATTATGACAGCCAAAGATCATCCGGAACTTGCCAAATACAAAGGTCAAGACCTCATTGTTACAGACGGCACCAGTGTCTTGGGCTCGGACAACAAAGCTGCTGTCGCCAACGTCATGACAGCCCTTGCTACACTCGTCAACGACCCGTCTCTGTATCACGGTGATATCTACGTCGCTTTCGTCCCCGATGAAGAATGCGGTTTGTATGGTTCCAAAAACATGGATTTTAGCAAATTCCCTGTCGATTTTGCCTATACCATTGACTCCTGCGAACTGGGAGAAGTCGTCTATGAAACATTCAACGCCGGCAGTGCCACCGTCACGATTCACGGCGTCAGCGCCCATCCTATGAGTGCCAAAGGGGTCCTCGTCAACCCGACACTCATTGCCGTTGATTTCATCAATATGTTTGACCGCAGTGAAACACCGGAATGCACAGACGGCAAAGACGGCTACATCTGGTGCCAAGAAGTTCATTCCAACCAATCCACGGCAACAGTCCACCTCAATATCCGTGACCATCATAAAGACTTATACGAAGAAAAGAAACAGCGCATTGCCGCCAACGTCAAAAAACTACAGGCTGCTAATCCCCGCGCCGTCATCGAATGCACTATTTCCGATACATACGGCAACATTGCCGATGCAATCACCGATGACAACCGCAAAGCCATCGATTACATTTACGATGCCATGAAGGCTTTGGACATTACACCAAAAACGATTGCCATGCGCGGCGGCACAGACGGATCCTTCATTTCTACCAAAGGCATTTTGACACCGAACTACTTTACCGGCGGCATGAATTTCCATTCTCGCTATGAATTTTTACCGATTCCGTCATTGGTAAAATCCTATGAAATGACGATGAAATTGATTCACCTCATTTATACAGGAAAATAATCGCCTTTTTATTTTAAGGTTAAACCTTAAACTTAAACGTTTATTGTGTGTTTTAACAAAAAACTTTATCTTTTTCTCTTGACACCCCTATACTCGTATGCTATTATGTCATCATCAAACGTCGTTAAACGTGATGACGCAAACCAGTAAATCCAGCAGGATGTTACAGAGAGCTGTCGCAGGGTGCAAGACAGTACAAAACGCGGATTGAACTCATTGCTGAGCGGAGAAGCTGAATAAAGTAGGCTGCTACGGGAACTCCCGTTACAGAGCATGGATATGGCAATGCCGTATCCGAGAGAGCGCGTCTTCGGACGAATCAGAGTGGTACCGCGGAAGGATATATACGCCTTTCGTCTCTTAGCTAACATGCAGAGAGACGAAAGGCGTTTTCGTTTCTCTTAAGACTTATAATGGTTCTATCTTGAGGGAGGATATGTATAATGAAAACACCATCTACCATCAAAGCCGCATCGATCAGCATGTGTTTTTCTGTCGGTGCCGTATTATTTAGTTCTCACGCCGGCGGCGGTTTCGCAACCGGCAACCAAGCTAACGTATACTTTATTAGCCTGGGCTGGCTCGGCCCGATTACGGCCATCATCACCATGCTGCTTCTGACACTGACCATCAAAGAAGCCATGAACATGTACAACTCACGTCATTTGACCAGCTACAGACAGCTGTTTCATAACTTGTACAGCCCGTTTAAACCCGTAGAATACTTATTTGAAATCTTCTTTTACATCATGGTTCTCATGGCCGTTTCCGCAGCCATTTCTGGTGCCGCTTCAGCCCTGCAAGATCAAATAGGCTTGGATTATTATTTGGGTATTTTAGTTGTTGGCGCCGTCGTTCTCGTCCTGACGATTTTTGGAGCTGGTTTAGTTCGCAAAGCAACCACCTATATGGGTATTGCCATCTTAGCCACGTCCGTCTTCATCTTTGCCATTGGTATTTACATGGCTGGCGACATTGCCGGTACAACAACAGTCATGCAGGCCATGGCACAGGATTTTGAAATTAACGGCTTCAGCAAACTGCCGCAGGCCATTCTCCACGCTGTCACCTATTCCGGCTTCCAGTGCGTTGTTATCCCGACTATGATTGTCGTCGGCATGCCGCTGGCAACTCGTAAAAACTGTGCCACATCCATGTGGTTCTCCTTTATCATGAACGCCGTCGCACTGACTTTATCCGTCTGCATGCTCTTAGGCTGGACCAACATCTATGGCAAATCTCCCCTGCCGACCTTGACTAGCTGCCAAGGAATGAACATGTCCTGGCTGACCATCGTCTACAGCATTTGCCTGCTCTTATGCCTGATTTCCACCGGCGTTACAACCGTCTTCGGCTTTACGGCACGTTTCTCAGAAACCAAACCGCTGAAACGCCTCTCTGATAGTTCTGTCGTTCGTTCCAGTATCGTAACCTTAGCCATCATCGTCGTATCCATGACTATCTCTATCGTCGGTCTGACCAATATCATCAAATACGGTTACGGCTACTGCGGCTACTTGGCCATCGCCATCATTATCGTACCGTTCCTGACCGTAGGCTACTACAAAAATAAACGCTACGAAAATGACGCCGCCTATCGCGCCCGCATTGATGCTATGAACGAAAACCCCAATGCAGAAAAAATCAGCGTATCTGTAGAAGCTGAATCCATGCACTAAGAATCA
>JBNMKW010000040.1:0-21489 GCA_050874545.1 Megasphaera sp.
ATTGAAATTGCCCGTACAGGACAGATTTCTCTTTCCCGTGGAATGACGCCTGTTAAGCAAATGTAATATAATGAATGTATTCATAGTTAAAATACTGCAAAAGAAAGGAAGACAAACTACATGCGAAGTGACGTTGTAAAAAAAGGTATTACCCGCACAGCTCATCGTACATTATTTCATGCTATGGGCTATTCCGATGAAGATTTGCAAAAACCGTTAATTGGTATTGTCAACTCTTTTAATGAAATTATTCCAGGGCATATGCATCTGCGCGAAATTGCCCAAGCTGTCAAATTAGGTGTTGCGGCAGCAGGCGGCACGCCGATTGAATTTCCTGCCATTGGGATTTGCGACGGCATCGCCATGGGACATAATGGCATGAAATATCCCCTTGCCAGTCGTGAACTCATTTGTGATTCCATCGAAGCAGTTGCCAACGGTCATGCTTTTGATGGTCTGGTTATGATTCCGAACTGCGACAAAATCGTACCGGGCATGCTCATGGCCGCAGGCCGTGTCAACATCCCGACAGTCGTTGTCAGTGGCGGCCCAATGCTGGCTGGCCGTCATAAAGGAAAAGATATTAGTGTCAGCACGATGTTTGAAGCAGCTGGTAAAGTCGAATCCGGTCAAATGACGCAGGAAGAAATGACAGAAATGGAATTTCAGGCATGTCCGGGCTGCGGTTCCTGCTCCGGCCTGTTCACGGCTAATACGATGAACTGCATGACGGAAGTACTGGGCATGGGTCTCCCAGGCAATGGCACCATTCCGGCAGCTTATTTTGGTGCACGCCGTATTTTGGCTAAAAAAGCCGGTGCGGTTATTATGGATTTGGTTAAGAGAGATATTAAACCGCGCGACATCATGACGATGGAATCCTTTGAAAACGCGATTGCTGTTGACATGGCAATTGGCGGCTCTACTAATACGGTTCTTCATTTACCGGCTATTGCGCATGAAGCAGGCATTGATTTGCCGCTGCAAAAATTTGATGAAATCAGCCGTAAAGCTGCCTATATCTGCAAAATGAGCCCAGGCGGCACGTACCATATGCAGGATCTCAACGAAGCCGGCGGTATTTGCGCCGTTATGAAAGAGTTGACCAAACTCAATATTATTCATACCGATGCTAAAACTGTAACCGGTACGATTGGCGAACGCATTGCCAATGCGCATAACGAACGGCCGGAAGTACTGCACAGCGTCGAAAATGCATACATGAATAAAGGCGGTATTGCTATTTTGACAGGTAATTTGGCTCCTGACGGCTCTGTTATCAAAGAAAGCGCTGTCGAACCGGATTTACTTACGTATACAGGCACGGCTAAATGTTACGATTCGGAAGAAGATGCCATCAAAGCAATTATTGGCGGTGAAATCAAAGAAGGACACGTCGTTGTCATTCGCTATGAAGGCCCTAAAGGCGGCCCGGGCATGCGTGAAATGCTCAACCCGACAGCTGTTATTACAGGCATGGGCTTGAAAGTAGCCTTGCTTACAGACGGCCGTTTCAGCGGTGCCAGCCGCGGCGCTTGCATTGGTCATATTTCGCCGGAAGCTATGGAAGGCGGACCGATTGCCTTGATTCATGACGGTGATACGATTTCTATTGATATTCCTAATCGTAAATTACAGCTCGAAGTCAGTGACGAAGAACTAGCAAAACGCAAAGCTGCATGGAAGCAGCCTGAACCGAAAGTGAAGACAGGATATTTATCCCGTTACGCTCGTCTCGTAACATCTGCGAATACAGGTGCTGTCTTGAAATAATCTAAGAGATAACGCATACGAGGGGGCCTGCCTGAAACAGGTCCCCTTATATACGTTTATATAATAGACAAGAAAGGTCGTATAAACAATGAAAAAAGTATGTGCCTTGATTGGCAAATATTTTGGTATTCTTGCCGTAGTCTTCCTTATTTTGGGAATGACAACGCCTGATAGCTTTAAATGGGTGTTGGGAAAAATCGGTGATGTTTCTGTATTAAGTTTATTGCTGGGCGTGGTCATGTTTGGTATGGGCACGACGCTGAGTCTGCATGATTTTGCACTGGTGCTCAAGCGGCCGCGGGATGTGTTCTTTGGTGCCTGCGCACAGTATTTAGTTATGCCGTTTTTGGCGTATGTATTATCTACTGTATTTCAATTAGATCCGGCACTGACTGTCGGTGTTGTCCTGGTTGGCACCTGCCCTGGCGGGACATCTTCGAATGTTATTACCTTTATGAGTAAAGGGGACTTGGCTTTATCCGTTACTATGACCAGTGTTTCTACAGTCATTTCGCCAATTATGACGCCCCTTCTTACGTATTTGATTATTGGACAGCGCGTAGCCTTTGACCCTGTAGGCATGTTTATTTCTATTTTGCAGATTGTTATCTTTCCTATTTGCCTGGGTCTGGCTGTCAAATATTTTCTGCCAAAATTGGCCGCTACGGCTACAGATTATCTGCCGGCCGTGTCTTCCTTAGCCATTTCTTTCCTTATTGCCGGCATCATCGGTGCCAGCCGCAACGCTATCCTTTCCAGCTCTGGCGTTATCTTGCTTGTCGTTATCCTGCACAACTGCTTAGGCTATGCCCTTGGTTTTGCTATCGGTCATTTCTGCGGCATGAGCTGGAAGAAAATGGTTGCCTTGTCCATTGAAGTCGGCATGCAGAATTCAGGCTTGGCAACGGGTCTTGCTAAAGCACACTTTGCATCTCTGCCAATGGCTGGTGTACCTGGTGCTGTTTTCAGCGCATGGCATAACATTTCCGGTGCGGTGCTGGCATATTTGTACGTCAATTTCCTCAACAAACGGTTCGATTCGGACTATCAAGAGGATGCAAAAACAGCCAACGTGCTTCCCAATGCGGGCCATTAAGAAAACAATGGAATAGAACAGAAAAAGAGTTGCTGCATGAAGAATGATCTTCGTGCAGCAACTCTTTTTGTTGAAATAGATTCTTTCTATGGGGATTGTAATTTACCAACGCATTTTTTTATGGGTAACGCCCAGCGAATACGCTGTAAGTCAAAGCGTAGTATCGTGTTGGGCAGCGTCTTTTGGATTTTGTTGTAAGTATTCGATATAATCATTGCCCAATTCTTTTAACACCGTTAAAATCCGTGTAAATTTTGTGCCGATTTCGCTTAAACTATATTCTACCTTAGGCGGGACTTGTGCATATGATTTGCGAATGACAAGCCCTCGATCTTCTAATGTTTTTAGCTGTCTAGATAACGTTGTATGTGTCATTTCTTCGGGCATGCGGCGAAGCAGTTCGTTAAAGCGGACAGGACCGTCTGCTAGTAAGTAAATAATATACATAGACCATTTTCCTGTGAGTAGTTTTTGCGCTGTCACGTACGGACAGCGGCCGAATAAATCTTCTTTCATAGAGGACACGTTCCCTTCTGATACTGGTATCATTATATATCGTACTTGTTATTGTGTAACTGATTGATTATAATTATAAATACAGAGAGAAAAAATTACAATACTAGGTATATGATGGATGGAGGAATTGACGATGACAAAAGAAACATTGGATTTTGTAACAACTAAAACAAAAGAATTGATGGCAGCTCCTAGCTGCAGTAAAGAAGCGAAAGATGCAGCACAAGCTTGGCTGAATGCTGTCGGCACAGCGAACGAAGCAGCAGAAACGAAGAAATACATTGCTGAACTAGAAGCAGACATCACAACGATTGATCGCTTGATTGCCTTTGCTGGCTCTGAAGCAGGTAAAAGTGTATTTGGTGCTGATGTTGCTCCTAAAGTTGTCGAACAGGCTAAAGAAGCGAAAGCCAATGGTGCCGTATATTGCTTCTGCCCGGCTTGTAAAGCCGTAGAAGCAATTCTTAGCAAAAAAGACGAATTGTTGAATGCATAAACAGCGGTATATCTTTATCGCATACTAATACAACAAGCCAGAACGGTATAAAAACTGTTCTGGCTTGTTTTTTATTTACAAATTATATCGCCAACGGGTGAGCGGCTGTTATGATTTTGGCACCGCCGGCTGTCGTTTTGGTCGGTAAGACTGTCAGAGAGTCGTGCAGGCCTTCGATGTCTGTGGGAATTCGTTTGTACGGTAATTTTTCCATGATTTGATCCATCGCTTTTGAAAGAATATCATAGGGATTATTAAGAATAGACGCAGACTTACGGTCAAAACCGCGGGAACTATAACGGTTGAAAGTTCCTTTTTGTCTGTCATACGCATAGACCGTAAGAGAATAGGCATATTCCGTAATCAACTCGTCATCATAATGGAAAAAGAGCGTATACTGCCGCCATCGCCAAGTGTGGACAACCGGTACCAAGACGACGTCTGCATGATACATGTTTGCCAATGTACGCAGTGTGTCTTTTGTGACATCCTGCGGGGATAGACAGTCTTCTGTTTGCAGACGATCCCAATAGGGAATGCGGAATGGCTGCATCAGACGGTGCGTCATGTAGTTGGTGACTTCGTCCTGCTGTGTCGTATTGACGATAAGCACAGAACGCATATGGTCGAATCGGGGTTCTGCTGCAAAAACTGTCATACTCATAAGAAACAACAAAATGGCAAGCAGGATACTCTTTCTCATGGCAAATCCCTCCGATTAGAAATTTCCGTTATCGTTTAGCAAGGGCCGTGTATTATCGGCTCTGGGAATATATTGTTCTAAATTTGCCAGCATAGCTTCTTTGTCCATTGGCAATGTACCGCCGACAGGAAGCAAGTTGGAAACATGATTGCTGCGGAAAATACAAGGACGGCTCATTTCGGTGTGACGAAGAATCATGTCCAGCTCTTCCAAGAAACCACGAGCCGTCAGCGGTGTAAATTTGCCGAAGACGACGTCTTGGTATAAAGGTGCATCGCTAGGAATAATTAAAGACAACGCGCTGAGCATAGTCGGATTGATGGCAGATACTACTTCTGCTGTGTGCAGGGCATGTTCTCTGGTACGTTCCTGGCCGCCTAATCCCAGCAAAATCATAGTGGATAATTTCATGCCGGCGGCCAACGCTTTTTTACCGGCTTGAATCGTTAAGGCTGCTGTAGTTCCTTTTTTGACATGGCGCAGCACTTCGTCGTCACCGCTTTCAATGCCCATGTACAGAATGCCTAAGCCGGCTTCGTGAAGACGTTTTAAATCTTCTGGTGATTTTCTGTTTAAGTCAGCCGGTGTGGCATAGGCTCCGATGCGGGTAATGTTGGGAAACGTGCTGTAACATTTGTGAAGAATATGGATTAAATCATCTGTCGGTAAGACGAGGGCATCGCCGTCAGCTAAGAAAATCCGGCGAATAAACGGGTATGCCGCAGCTCCCCGTTCGATAATTCCGTCAATTTCTTCTAAAGAGCGTACGCGGTATTTAGATGCCTTGTACATGGTGCAAAATGTGCACATATTATGAGAACAGCCGATCGTTACGCGCAAAATAAAACTGCGTGCTTCGCTGGGCGGTCTGAATACTAACCCTTCTGCATTATCAATTAACATAATCAGTCTCCTTTCAGTTCTTATTATACACAAGTTGGCGAGTTTTGGTAAATACTTTTATATAGAAAAAATTTGCATACCAACTAATACGTTTTACTTCTTAAAAATATTAAGTTAAATGTTTAACTAGAAAGAAAAACACGAATAAAATGTTAAAAAATTATTGACTTATCAGCAAAATGCCGCTATAATAAAGCTCAACAAATACAAAACAGTGTTGATTGGGAGTAGTAATATCGCAGCCGAACGTACAGAGACCTGCTGGCAGCTGAGAAGCAGGACGGAAACTCGATATGAAGTCGCCCAGGAGCAGCTGTCCGAAAACGGGATACCGTCAGTAGATACAGCCGGCAGGCAGCCGTTATCTTGCCAGGCATTGCATGGAATATCCGGAGATGCTTACAAAGTGGCCATGTGACATGGCAAAAAGAGTGGTACCGCAGAGTAATATACTTTGTCTCTTAGTATAGAGATAAAGTATTTTTTTTTCGGCCAATCAAAACCGTTTAGTTATTTGTGATTCGATAAGTTTATTACGTATTGTTATGAAAGGGACGGGATTGTTATGATGGATCTGATTGGGAAGTTAAGCGGTTTTGTTGGTAGAAATCTGACATACATCGTATTTTTAGTTGTCATTTGGGCATATTTTATGCCGAATGCTTTTTTGTGGGCTGTGCCGCATACGGTATTGCTGTTGGGCGTCATTATGTTTGGCATGGGGATGACACTGCATGCCAAAGACTTTAAATTGATTGTACAGCGTCCAAAAGAAGTCATGATTGGCTGCGTAGCACATTATACAATTATGCCTTTGTTGGCATATGCCTTGGTTATTGCTTTTGAAATGCCGCCGGAACTGGCAGTCGGCATGGTATTATTAGGTTCTTGCCCAAGCGGTACAGCATCTAATGTTATGGGATTTTTAGCAAAAGCCGATGTGCCTCTGTCCGTTTCCATTACGACGTGTTCCACCTTGTTGGCACCTATTATGATGCCTTTCATCGTTTGGGCCTTGGCTGGACAGTGGGTTGAAGTTTCTTTTATGGCCATGGCCATGACAGTTATGAAAGTTATTTTGATTCCATTAGTATTAGGTCTTATTGTTCATCGTATGATGGGGGAAAAACACGTTGCTTCACTGTCTAAAGTATTAGTTTTGATTTCTGCCTTTGGTGTTTTGGTTATTGTTGGCGGCGTTATTGCCATCAATGGTCCGAAGATTTTGGAATTAGGCGCATTTATCGTTATCATGGTTCTGCTGCACAACCTCGGCGGTTTTCTCATTGGCTATTTTGTTACAGGCAAACTCGGCTTGGGTAAAAAACAGCAGCATTCTGTTACATTGGAAGTTGGCATGCAGAATGATGCGTTAGCTATTTCTTTGGTATCGGTCTTCTTTGCACCGGCTGTAGCAATTCCGGCTGCTGTAGGTGCTGCTATCCATCAGATTACAGGATCCATTTTGGCAGGAATTTTTGCTCGCCATATGGATAAGATTGAACAGCGGGAACAGGAAAAACAGCAGTCGTTGGCAGAAGCAGCTGTTCCGACACAACATTAATAAAAGGAACATACAGCTGTGCAGACAGGCTGTGTTTCTACTATAATCACGAAGAACTGCGGTCTTTATGGCGGCAGTTCTTATGATGCTTTGGGGTATTATGCATCATATTCTTCTCTAACCATTTTGTTTGAAGAAAATGATGCAGTATGTTGAAAACGATATACTTTAAACGGTATAGTAAAAGGGCTGTAACAAACTGGGATTATTAATCCAGTTTGTTACAGCCTATTTTTATGTAGACCATATATGCCCCCACATATATAGCCTGCATCCCCCGATAAGACTATTTATTTTTCATCCATAATCGCTTCCGGCCCTCTGTCGCCAGTGCGAATACGAACTGCATCACTAAGTTCATATACGAATATTTTACCGTCACCTGGTTTGCCTGTTTTGCAGACCCGCTGTGCCACTTCAATGACTTTTTCTACAGGCACTTCACAAATCACCGTTTCTACTTTAATCCCCGGAAGCAGATTGATGTTGTATTTTTGACCTCGATAAACTTCAACGTATCCTTTTTGCAGACCGCAGCCAAATACTTGACTGACTGTCATTCCCAAGACGCCGATTTCATTGAGTGAATCTTTTAATTCTTCCAGTTTGCTCGGCCGTGTAATAATTTCAACTTTTGTGATTTTATGCTGCACAGCTCAGCACCTCCTGTCGTTTATAAGGTATGTGTTTTTATGCCAATGTCTTCAATAGTAGAAGCTTGACTTAACGTGGACTGTAAAGATGAATCAAACGGACTGCCGGCAGACATCAAGGCATGGTTGTAAGCACGTTCGCCATGTTCGGTGATATCCAATCCGGTAATTTCTTCACTCTTGTCTGCACGCATATGGGTAAAGGCATTGACAATTTTGTATAAAATAATAGTACCGACAATCGCAAAGGCATAAGCAACGAGTGTGGAAATAATTTGAGCAAATAATAAGTGAGTTCCCCCATAAAATAGGCCGTTGGCACCGTCCGGATTGATTTCCGTAGTAGCCCAAAGACCTGTGGCGATAGAGCCCCATGTACCGCCAAGACCGTGAATACCGAACGCATCAAGAGAATCATCATACCCCAGTTTTGTTTTTAATACTGCGACGGCGAAGTAGCAAAGTACGCCGCCGATTGCCCCAATGATAATCGCCGGAATCGGTGCAACAAAGCCTGCTGCCGGCGTAATAGCTACTAAGCCGGCAATGCAGCCGGAAGCGGCCCCTAAAATAGTCGGCTTGCCGTTTAAAATCCATTCGACGACGACCCAGGAAACCGAAGCAGCGGCAGCAGCTCCCTGCGTAGCGATAAACGCACTGGCAGCCAGTCCGTTAGCCCCCAAGGCACTGCCGGCGTTGAAACCGAACCAGCCGAACCACAGCAAGGCAGCACCCAATACGGTCATCGGCAGATTGTGCGGCATCATAGGGGTTCTTCCCAAGCCGTGGCGTTTTCCCAACAAAATGCACAATGTCAAACCGGAAACACCGGATAAAATGTGGATGACAAGACCGCCGGCAAAATCCAAAGCCCCTAATTTGGCAAGAAAGCCGCCGCCCCATACCCAATGTGCCATGGGATTGTAAATGAATACAGCCCATAACAAAATGAAAATAGCAAATGCATGAAATTTGACCCGTTCTGCAAAGGCACCGGTGATGAGAGCCGGTGTAATGACGGCAAACATGCACTGAAAGGCGACGAATGCCAATTCAGGAATTGTACCGTTTTCCAAAACGGACATGCCAATGCCGGACAACCCCACTTTGTCCAGCGAGCCGATAAAACCACTGATATCTGTACCAAACGTCATTGCATAGCCAAGAATAATCCATTCAACAGAAATCATAGCAACAATAAAAAAGCTTTGCATAATTGTCGTTAGTACATTTTTGTCGCGAACCATGCCACCATAGAAAAAGCCAAGCCCCGGCGTCATAATGAATACCAAAGCTGCGCTAATTAACACCCAGGCCGTATCCCCTGCATCAATCGTTCCCGGCTCTGCCGCAAAGGCTGTCGGAGCGGCCATAAGCATGCATGGCAACGTCAGCCGTAATATAGGCCATAATTTTTTCATTGTCATCATCCCCTCGAAAAAAATAAAAAAGTGTCCGAAAGATACATCCCCTCAAATGTATGCTCTCGAGACACCGTTGTCTTTTGTGTATTTTGTTGTATCAATAAAAAAACAGACAAGCCCTTACTCATCAGGTACCATGATGCAGTAAGGGCTTCATTGCCGTATATATTCTATTGATGTAGTTAATTATAATGGCATCAACGAGAATTGTCAATTAATTTTTTCGAAATTTTTTCGATTTCTGTTATTTTATTAAATATATTTGTTAGATACTTGGAATGCAGTTAGAAAGCGGCAGCCGTTGCTTTTTTAGACGAAGAGTATATGACCAAGAAAAATATAACAAGTCAAGGAGATAGCACTTAAGGCTGTCGTATTCATGACGATTTGCGTAGCGTAGTCAGGGTTATTGCCAAATTCGATGGCAAACAGGGCGGTATTTACGGCTGTCGGGATAGCACAGTAAATCAGGAAGACTGTAGCACTGACAGCTGTAAAGGTGCCGGGAAATACGGCATTAGCTATATAGATCATGGCAAGACCTATCAGCGGCAGAACCAATAGTTTCAAACCGCTGACGATCCAGACGTCCCGGTCGAGCCAGTGAATTTTGGTTTGGGAGAGCTGTGCGCCAATGCTAATCATTGCCAGCGGAAGCAGGGCGTTGTTTGCCATTTCCATAATCGGCCAAAAAAAGAAGTCTTTAGCATCCCAGCTCAAATAACGGGCTAATAAGGCAAGAACTAGTACGTAGAGCATGGGCATGCGAAACATGACTTTTAAGGTGTCACGGGCAGATAAACGGCCTCGGCCAGCCTGATACAGCCCCAATGTATTTAAGGCAATACTCTGGATAATAAAAATAATAACTTGAGCGACTAACGCTTCCGTGAGATACGGCGTTTGGCCGTTGACAACGAATGGGTCATGTGAAAAAACAAGAATGATAAGAGCGACACCGAGATTGCCCGTGTTATTGAACATTAAAGCATTGCGGCACGACTGTACCATGCCTTCATCGTAATGCCGGATTTTGCTGACGATGTTGGCTAGACCGAAACAAATAATCATAAAGATAAAAATATTGGCAATCAAACTGAGACTTCCAGGCGGAAAGTCCGTGCTGTAGACTTTGGTGAAAATAAAACTAGGAATGACGAGATAAAACATGACTTTAGAAAGTGTTTTTACGTCTATCCCAAATTTGCGGTCTAAACTAAAACCGATAAGCACTAAAACAAAAATCGGAAGCATGGTATGCTCAATAATAAACCAAAAAACCATGATAAAACCTCTCTTGTAAAAAAATAAAGAAACACATGACTGTTATTATATACTTCAAAGAAAAAGAAAAGCAAGAGAAATCCTAAAAGGGAATTCTCTTGCACAAAAGTCAGGTATTGAATCAAAAAATGAAAGCTATGAACAGCTGTTGAAATAGTAGACGACGTTTAACATGGTTTCACACATGTATTTCAGCGCGTTGCTGTCCCAGTGAAAATCTGGGGAATGACCGACAACGGGAGCATCGCTGTAAACGCCGACGTAATAGAATGTACTGGGGACAGCTGCGCTGAAATAGGCAAAGTCCTCTGAACCGGAGCCGCGCTGCATAGATACAACATCGACTAAGTCTGCACATTGTGTTTTCAAAATGGTTTCTACGCGGCGTGTTGTGTCTTTGTTGTTGATGCAGACCGGCGAAAACGGTACAATATGCAGGTCATATGAGCCGCCGTAGGTATCTGTCACGGCAGATAGGATGTGGCGAATACGTTCCAAAATAGCTTTCCGTTTTCCTTCATCATACGTGCGCAGCGTACCTTTCAGTTCTGCTGTATCGGGAATGACATTGGGATTGTGTCCGGCTTGGAACTGTCCAAAGGTCAGCACAACGCCGTCACCGTCAGCGCGACAGTTGTAAACATAGTTTTGTATTTGTTGAATGACATCAACACCCATTTGAATTGGGCTGACACAAAGAGATGGCTGTGATCCATGGCCGCCTTTGCCGTGAAGCGTAATCGTGAAATCATCACAGGATGCAGAGATTTCGCCGCTGCGGATGCCGATATAGCCTTTCGGAAGGGCGCCGGCTACATGCAGTCCCAATGCATAATCGACAGGCGGCGTATTTAGGATACCGGCTTCAATCATGCGGGCTGCACCGCCGTTTCCTTCTTCAGCAGGCTGAAATGCCAGCCGAATAGTGCCTTGCAGGCAGTCTTTGTGCTTGTTTAAAATTTTAGCAACGCCTAACAGATTGGCGGCATGACCGTCATGGCCGCAGGCATGCATGACGCCGTTTACCAGTGAGGAATATGGGCAGTCATATTTTTCTGTCAGCGGCAGTGCATCAATATCAGCACGCAGTAAGATAACGGGACCGGGAAGGGCACCGCGGATAAGACCGGTAACGCCGGTTCCGGCAATGATTTTGACATCTTCAATGCCCATGAGTGAAAGTTCTTGGAAAATCGTTTTGCAAGTATCGAATTCTTTTTCGCTCAATTCAGGATGGGCATGAAAATACTCACGCATTTCCATCATATAAGGCAGTGCTTTGCGCACGGCTTCATGGATGTTGAATGTTGGTTTGAATTGTTGTGTCATTTGCCTTATGCCTCCTTTTTGAGCATACTAGTTGTAAAACCTTTATTATATTTATTTCTATGATATACACAAAAAGTCCTGCCGTCAAAGGAGAATTTTTTATTTTGTCTGCCAGGGCCAATGAATTTTGTGATTTTCCATGTACACGAAGATGATCGGAATAATCACCAGCGTGAAAACTGTCGATGTGAGCAGACCGCCGATGACGACGACGGCCATGCTGGCACGAGTTTCTGAACCGGCTGTCATGGACAAGGCTGTAGGCAGCATGCCGACAACCATAGTCAGTGTTGTCATGAAGATAGGACGCAGACGGACGCGGCCGGCTTCAATGATAGCACTGCGGGCGTCGAGGCCTTTTTCTTCCATCAGGGTTAGCGTGTAATCCAGCAGCAAGGTGCCGTTTTTAGCCACTAATCCGTCCATGACCAAAATCCCAATCAAGGAATACAAATTGATGGTATTATTGGTCAGAAACAGCAGGAACAACGAGCCAATGAGACCGAGAGGCAAAGAAAACATACGAATGAACGGTGTTTTTACGGATTCATACAAAATTGCCAGAATCATGTAAATTAAAATAAGGGATAAAACAAGGGCTTCGCCCAGTTCTTGGAACGTTGTCGTCATTTGGTCAGCTTGTCCGGAAAAACGATACGTAATGCCGTCCATATCCATAGTGTCTAATTTAGCCGACACATCTTTAATGACGTCGTTAAGCGGCCGCCCCTGCAGCGTACCGCCTAGTGTAATGCTGCGTTCTTTATCTGTTCGGTTAATCGTTACCGGACCGGTAGCGGCTTTTATCTGTGCTACATCCGAAATATAAATAATACGTCCGCTGGCGTTAAGCGGAATCGTTTCTAAATCAGAAATATGAAACCCATCCGCCCCTTTTAGCCGTACGTAAATGTCAGTATCATTGTTGTCGTTTTTGACATCATTGGCAAGAACGCCGGCCTTTTGACCGCTAATGGCATTAGAAAAGGTTTTATTTAAATCGTTTAGGGACGTACCGTATTGTTTAAGCTTGTCTCGATTGATAGCCAGTTGGTATTCCGGCATGCCATCTTCATAGGAACTGCTGACGTCGCGGATGCCGGGAATGTCATTTTTCAGTATCCCTTCAATTTCACGAGATTTGGCAATTAATGCTTCTGAATTTTTACCGCGCAGCTGCAGACGTAAATTGCCGGAACCGCCGCCAAATCCACCGGATGTGCCGGAAACAGAAGCCTGATTTTCTTTGACGCGCACATCGCCGTCTAACACGTGTTTTTGAGCAAAGCGGCGCACATCGTTAGTAACTTGCCAAATCGAACGGGAGCGATCTTTCCTATCTTTCAATGTGACTTGAATGTTGGCTTGATTCAAATTGCGGCCGCCAATCATTGATGTATAATACGTAACTTCCGGAATTGTATTTAAATAGTCTTCTAGCTGTTTGGTTGCTGCATCTGTGCGCGTTAAATTAGCGTTTGTCGGCAGTTCCAGCGTGATGCGAAAGCCGCTTTCATCGGTCTGCGGCATAAATTCAGAGCCTACAAGCCCCGATGGCACGAGGGCGGCGGCCAGACAAAAGCAGAGAAGGACCGGAATAACTAGCCGTTTGGCGTGATCCAGACTCCAAGTCAAAACTTGTGTGTACTGCGTGCGAGCCCATTCTTCAATGGCATCCATTTTACGCCAAATCGGCTTATCCGGAATTTTCAGCCCGAGACGGAAAAAACGAGAAGCCAGCATTGGTGTCAGTGTGAAGGAGATAAACAAAGAAAAGAGCGTGGCAAAGACGATCGTCAGGCCGAACTGTTTAAAATACTGTCCCGTCATGCCAGTCATAAAGGCAATCGGTAAAAAGACGACGACATCACAAAGCGTAATTGCAATGGCTGCCATGCCGATTTCCATACGGCCGTGAAGCGCCGCGTCCTTGGGCTTTTCGCCGAGCGTGAGATGCCTGTGAATATTTTCCAAAACAACGATAGAGTCATCGACGAGAATGCCGATGCACAAGGCCATGCCCATCAGAGACATCATGTTAAAGGTAAAGCCTGCCATGTACATGACAAAGAACGTAGAAATCAAAGAAGTTGGAATAGCAATCATGACTGCCAGCGTAGAACGCCAGCCGCGGAGAAAGAAAAACAGTACCAGTCCCGTTGTGCACAGCCCTTCGATGAGCGTCTGCAGGGTATTGTGCAGTGAGTTGCGGACGTATGATGCCGATTCATTGGTGACAGTAAATGTATAATCGGGATGTTCCTGCCGCAGTGAGTCTAATTTTTTTTGTACGTTATCGACAGTAGAAACGACGTTGGCGTCGCTGTTTTTATAGATGACCATGACGACAGCATCATCGCCATTGACTCGGGCATACCGGGTGACGCGCTGGTCTTTTCGCTTGATAGATGCAACTGCAGTAATCGGGATATGTGCGCCTTTCGTATTGGTGACTTGTATTTTGGACAGTTCATTTTCGTCAGAATACTGTGCTTTGACGCGGACATCCGTTGTCGTTGCGCTGGAATAAATCGTGCCGGAAGGCATAAGTACGTTTTCTGATTTTAAGGCATTGACGACATTATTCAGTGTCATGTCGTAATGGATGAGTCTGTCTTTATCAATTTCGACGGCAATTTCTTTGTCACGGCCGCCGTGCAGCTCAATTTCTGATACCCCGTCTGCCTGCTGCAGTACGTCTTGGAAATCATTTTCTGCTTTAGAATATATATCATCTAATGAGTGGCTGGATTGAACGGCAATGTACATGATTGGCGTTGCGTTGACATCCCGCTTGATAACGACGGGCTCGTCAATTTCATCAGGAAGTTTGCCGCGGATTGCGTTGATTTTTTTCGTTGCGTCAATAGCGGCGGCATCGGCATTTGCGGAAAAATCCAGTTCCAGCGTGATGCGAGCTTGCCCGTAAGAGGCTCTGGATGTCATGTGTTTTAAATTGGAAACAGAAGACAAGGCGTTTTCGATGGGCTTGACGACTTGCTGTTCGACGGAATCCGCATTGGCTCCGGGATATTTGACGGAAACCGTAACATACGGCGTATTCAGTGCCGGCAGCAGTTCAACGCCGATGCGGTAAAAACTGAATAAACCGAGGACGACGAAGAAGGCAACAACCATACAGATGCCAATAGGCCTGTTGATAGAAAATTTCGTTAGATTCATGATAATCACCCGATTTCCTTATCAACTGTGACATGGGTACCGTTTTTTAACCGTGCCAAATTAGTCGTAGCAATGCGGTCGCCGTCAGCTAGGCCATCTGTGATTTCTACATAATCATCGTTGCGCAGGCCCGTCGTTACGGTGCGAATTTCGATAGTATTATCCGGTAGGATGACATATAGTTGACTGATGCCGTTTTGTTCTAGCAAAGCGTCTTTGGGGACAAACAAGGTATCCGGCCGCTGCAGTACTTCCAAGGCTGCTTGGGCAAACATGCCGCCACGCAGGGAGGTATCCGGATTAGTGAGGGAAATACGTACGATATACGTTTTCGTAGATGAGTCCATGGCCGGGCTGACGTAAGTAATTATACCGTCATACGTATTGGCAACGGAATCAATGGAAACGGGAAGAGTCATGCCGACTTGCAGGGCGGCTACATCGGCTTCAGCCAGTGAGCAGTCGATATATATGCTGCTTGTATCTGTAATAGTCAGTACTTTGGTATTGGCATTGGCCATGGCGCCGACTTCAGCATTACGGTAGGTAATTGTGCCGGCACGGGGGGCACGCAGCGTCATATCGTTCAGCTGCTGGCTTGTGCTGTCAACTGCGTAGCCGGCCTTGGCTCTGGCAGCGTATTTGCTGGCAATGCTGGCAGGTATATCGCCTACATTCTGTGACTGCAGCTGTTCCAGCGTGGATTGAGCTACGATTAATGCCTGATACATTGTATCCAGCTCTTTTTGGGAAATAGCTCCTTCGTTTTTTAAAATGACATATCGGTTATAGTTCATTTTAGCAGTGTCATAATCGACAGCTGCTTTTTGTAAATCGGCACTGAATTGAGATTCTGCCGATTTGGAATCTGCATCAGCTTGTTCCAGTGCGGCTTGATTTTGCTGCAGCGTCAGTGCCGTATCCTGCATATCTTGAACAAGGAGAACTTGACCGGGAGATACGGTATCTCCTAAATCGACGTTGACCGAAGTAATGCGCCCAGCATATTTAGTAGATAAATCTACTTGAGCCAAGGGAACGGTTTGGCCGGATAAGGAAATTTTGCGCATCATATCCTTTTTAGTTACTTGATAAGCTTGTACGGCAGCATTTTTTAGTTTTCCCTTGTCTTTTTTTGTCACGTTAGAATGACTGATGACATACATGCCGATACAGGCCAGGAGAAAAACGACGCCAAAGGCAATGAGCTTGTGGCGGCCGTTGTGAAACCAGGTGTGAAATGAAAGTTTGACTTTTGCCATGTGTACTGCTCCTAATTTGTATTTTTAATAGTATATGTTTAATTATAATAATTTGTAAATAAAAACACAACGATTATATTCATGAAATAATCAAGACAACATCAATAAATAATCATAATGTAGTGGAATGTGTTGCGTTTTTCGGATATTACTATTTATTCATATAATAAAATATCTGTTTTTAAAGCGCAATGTATGTATGAAAAATGTAAGCAATTTTTAGGAAATAGTTACTATATATAGAAATAGAAAGAACTTGTGATATAATGACGACAGTACGAAAGGAATGAGATGATTATGCATATAGACAACTACGTAACAACCGCTGTGCAGACGCTGCGGCAGTGGCCGCGATTTCGTTTGCGGCTTTTTGCCGAGGGTATTGGTGTAGGGCTTTTTTCTGGTATTATCATTAGTGTTTTTCGCTGGGGTTTGGAAACGGGCACGTATTGGCGTCAACATATATATACATCTATATTATTAGAAGGCTCAGTATATACAGCGATTCCTTGGATGGTTGTGCTGCTGGCGGCAGCGTTTGTGCTGTGGCGGTTTGGCATCTATGAACCCAATGCCGGCGGCAGCGGTATTCCACAGGTCAAAGGAATTATTTTGGGTGCTATTCGTATGCGCTGGTTTCGTATTTTGTGGGTTAAACTCATCGGCGGCATTATCGGTATCGGCTTGGGATTGTCCCTCGGCCGGGAAGGCCCGTCCATTCAGCTGGGGGCTGTGACGGCTCAAGGGTGTAGTCGGGCATTAGGACGCACGCGTATGGAAGAACGATATTTGATTACTGCCGGAGCTAGTGCCGGTTTGGCAGCGGCGTTTAATGCGCCCCTGGCAGGCGTTATGTTTGCTTTGGAAGAACTGCACCGTAATTTTTCTGGTGTTGTACTAGCACCGTCTATGGCAGCTGCGCTGACAGCAACCGTAGTGAGCCGCATTGCTTTTGGTAGAGAACCTGTATTTCATTTTGGTCTCTTACCGACATTACCGCTGGAATATATTTGGCTTGCTGTCCTGCTGGGCATTATTATTGGAGTAGCGGGCATTATCTTCAACAAAGGACTGCTTACCATACATTATTTTTATGAACTGCCTGTGTTTCGTAATGATTATATGCGCATCGCCTTTGCACTGCTGACAGCGGGGGTGCTGGGGTATGGATTTCCGCAGGTACTGGGCGGCGGTAATGACCTTATCAATAGTTTGTACGAATTACCTTTGTCACTGCAGTTGTTTTTGGCACTGCTGGCAGGCAAATTCTTGTTTACGCTGATAAGTTATGGCTGCGGTGTCCCTGGCGGCTTTTTCCTGCCTATGTTAGTTTTAGGGGCATTGACAGGGAGCGTTGTGGGCATTATCCTTGTGCATTTGGATATTATTTCAGCATATTATTTATCTAATATCATCGTCATTTCTATGGCAGCTTTTTTTGCGGCATCTGTCCAGTCTCCGATTACCGGTACTATTTTGATTATGGAAATGACCGGTTCTTATGAACACTTGCTGGTATTATGCACCGCGTCCATGATTGCCTTGGTAGTTGCCCAGCTTTGCGGCGGACAGCCCATTTATGAAGCATTGCTTAACCGCAGCTTGGCAAAGAAGCGGCCCAAGATTTTGCAGGCAGACCGTCAGAATGTATTGGAATTGACCGTTGCCAGTGGCAGTGCCGTAGACGGCAAATATATTAGAAATATTTCTTGGCCGGCCCATGTGGCACTGATTGATATTCGCCGCAGCGAGCAAGAAATTATTCCTGATTTCTCTGCACGAATTCAAGCTGGAGACTATTTATATGTCTTGACAGATACAGTAGAAGGTGCCGAAATGGTGCGGAGTTTGGTAGAACAGGCACGCACGAAAAATGCATAATAATTATAAAAAATAGCACCTGATACTAAAAATGCGTAACAAAAGTATAGTATTAACCTATATTATTAGAATGTTAACCATACAGAATTAAGCATAAATCAGCCAAAAATGCGGTATAAAAATCTATTTTTTTGACTTATGACGTCATTTTTGGTATAATGCTCCTTGGCAATTGATTTATAGGTATGGACATTTCAAAGAGGTGGTTATTTGAAGAACCGTATACTGATTCTATTGACGTTTATATTCGTTTTTGCATGTTCCTCACTGGTTTGTGCAAAAGTCGAAATGGGAATGAGTGGCTCTGCTGTACAGAGCGTACAATACATGCTCATGGATACTGGCTATTTATCTGATGGCGCGGATGGGGATTTTGGTCCGGCAACAGAAACTGCAGTCAAACAGTTCCAGGCCGATCACGGTTTAGATGCAGATGGTATTGTTGGATCACAGACCATGGCGGCTCTTTCAGAAGCCAGTGGACGACCAATCCCTGACGAATCACAGGAAAGCAATGATGGATATCAGAGACGATTGGTAATGGAAGCAACTGCATACACAGAAGATGATCCCGGCAGTACCGGTTATACTGCCAGCGGACATCGCCTACAGCGTGGTATGGTAGCCGTAGACCCGGATGTTATTCCGCTGGGAACCCAGCTGTATATCGAAGGATATGGTTATGCTGTAGCAGATGATACAGGTGGCGACATTGTTGGCAATCGGATCGATTTGGCAATGGATTCTACAAATGAAGCAATCAATTTTGGTAGAAGAGACGTTGTCGTATACGTATTGTAAATACACAAAAAGGAGAGACAGAGGTGTCTCTCCTTTTTGCGCTTTTTCTGTATGCGTCAGCTTTTTATTAGATTTTTGTAAAAAAACTATGTATTTTCCGTGTTATTTGTGTTATCCTGAAAAGGACTTATAGTAGTTAAGAGTTCAGGGAGGCTTATACTGAATGAAAAATATGATTGCACTCATTTTGGCAGCCGGTAAGGGAACCAGAATGAAATCTAAATTTCCGAAGGTACTCCATAAAGTCGGTGGGGTTCCGATGGTTGAACAAGTACTGCGGACAGTAAAGGCAGCAGGTACACAACGGCAGGTTGTCGTCGTTGGCTTTGGCGGTGAAACCGTACAGGAATATTTAGAAAATAGAGCAGAAACGGTCGTACAGGCTCAGCAGCTTGGCACCGGACATGCCGTCATGCAGGCAGAACCGCTGCTGGGAAAAGAAACGGGTACGCTGTTGGTTACATGTGGAGATACGCCGCTTGTGACAGAAGATACATTTCGTAAACTCTTAGCATGCCACGAAGAAACTGGTGCCGCTGCAACCGTGTTAACAGCCGTTATGCCAGATCCGACTGGATATGGCCGCGTCATTCGCGATGCCAATGGACAAGTGCTGAAAATTGTAGAACAAAAAGACGGTACACCCGATGAATTGGCTGTCCATGAAGTCAATGCGGGTATTTACTGCTTTGATATGAGCTTGTTATGGGATATGCTTCATCATGTCAATAATAATAACGCCCAAGGCGAATATTATTTAACAGATATTATCGGCATGCTTGTTCATGAAGGCAAAGTAGTAAGTGCATTTGCAGCACCGGACTATCGAGAAACATTGGGAGTCAACTCTCGCATGCAAATGGCCGAAGCAGAACAAGTACTTCGATGCCGCAAGCTGGATCAGCTGATGGCTGACGGTGTTTCTGTTATCGATCCGAATAATACCTATGTCGATACGACGGTTTCCGTAGGCCGCGATACGGTTTTGTATCCGGGTACTATACTGGAAGGGAATACGGTTATTGGCGAAGACTGCCAGGTAGGACCCTATGTGCGTATGACGAACGTTACCATGGGTGATGGCGATCATTTACAATTTACTTATGCCCATGACTGCGAAATTAAAAATGGTTGTGAAATTGGACCATTCGTTCATTTCCGCCCGAATACAGTCATTGGTAATCATGTAAAAGTTGGCAACTATATGGAAGTTAAAAATTCTCATGTTGGTGACGGTACGAAACTGCCCCATTTGAGTTATATTGGTGACAGCGATGTCGGCAGCGGTGTAAATATTGGTTGCGGCACGATTACGGTCAATTATGACGGCAAGATTAAACATCGCACGACGATTGGCGATCATGCGTTTGTCGGCTGCAACAGTAATTTAGTTGCACCTGTTACCATTGGTGATTATGCGTATGTTGGCGCAGGTTCTACGATTACCAAAGACGTACCGGCGAAATCCTTGTCGGTTGCGCGCGCTAAACAGCGCAATATTGAAGGCTGGGTCAAAGACGATACGTATAAGAAATAAATACGCCTAAGAATTCATCGGTTTTACACATCGAAAATATATATTATCACTACATTTATATTTTAGGAGGCTCAACAATGAGTTACGAAGACGGGAAAAAGTTGAAAATTTTTACGGGGAATGCCAATCCGAAATTGGCGAAAGAAATTGCTGATTATTTAGGATTGGAATTGGGCAAAGCCTTTGTTGGTAAATTCAACAATGGCGAAATCCAGGTCATGATTGATGAAAGCGTTCGCGGTAAAGACGTTTTTGTTATTCAGCCGACATGCCAGCCGGCGAATGACACGTTGATGGAATTGCTCATCATGGCAGATGCTTTAAAACGCGCTTCGGCAAAACACATTACAGCTGTTGTTCCGTATTATGGCTATGCCCGCCAGGACCGTAAAACACGAGGACGTGAACCGATTACGTCTAAATTGGTAGCTGATTTGATGACAACTGCCGGTGTTACTCGTGTAGTTACGATGGATTTGCATGCCGGTCAGATTCAAGGCTTTTTTGATATTCCTGTCGATCATCTTGGTTCTGCATCTATCATTGCCAAATACCTCAATCAGAAAAAAGAAGAAACCGATATGGGTGATATCGTTGTCGTATCGCCGGACCTTGGCGGCGTAACGCGTGCCCGTGATTTGGCAGACCGTATCAATGCCCCGATTGCTATTATTGAAAAACGCCGTCCTCGTCCGGGTGTTGCTGAAGTCATGAATGTTATCGGCGACATCAAAGGCAAAACCTGTATCATCATTGATGATATCGTAGATACAGCAGGTTCTTTGTGCGGCGGTGCCAAAGCATTAAAAGAAATGGGTGCAGCTCGTGTTTATGCAGCTTGCGCACATGCTGTATTGACCGATCCGGCTGTAGAACGCATTCAGAATTCCGTTATTTCTGAATTGATTATTACCAACACCATTCCCCTTCCGGACGACAAGAAAATTGATAAGATTAAAGTCTTGTCCGTTGCGCCGTTGTTAGGCGAAGCTATCATGCGTATTTTCCATGAAGTTTCGGTAAGTAAATTGTTTGATAAATAAGGAACATCTATCGTGTATATGATTGTTGGCCTGGGAAATCC
>JBNMKW010000041.1:0-21006 GCA_050874545.1 Megasphaera sp.
CATTGCTTTGCCGCTCGTCAGCTTTGCATGATCTTTCACCTGCAGCGTTGTCATATTCAGTGTGCCATCTGTCGCTTCAAGTTCTGTGCTTCCGTTTTCTGCATTCAGCATGCCAATTGTTATGTCATTTTTTGCTGTCACTTTAACATCACCTGTCGCAGCAGTGAGAATATCTGCTGTTATACTGCCCATGATGGACTTTGCGTTCAGTGAACCTGCTATGATTTTAGTCAATGCTGCATTTCCATCTGCCGTAATCGTCGCCTTGTGTTTGGCGGATAGTTCCGTAAGCGCGAGGTTTCCATGTGCGGTAACTGTTGCCTTTCCATTTTCAGATATGAAGGTGCTGTCTGAAATGGATGCATCAACGCTGTCTGTATACGTGAAATCCCCATTAGCAGAGTAATAACCCTGTTCAATCGTTCCGTGATTGGTAATCGTTAGGGCATCAGTATTTGCCGTATATGTGCCGTCTGTCAGTTTGCCTTCATTAGTAATAGCGAGCCTGCCTGTTTTCACACTGTAATTGCCGCCGCTTATGGTGCCTGCATTGGCAATGTCTGCTGATGCACCACTAAAGGTGCCGCCGGTGATGGAATTTTCTTTCGCAGTATGAACACGGAGTGCCTTTCGCGCCGTGTAGCTGCCATTTGCAATATGGCCTCGGCTGGTGATAGAGGTGTTTTCTGCTTCGATAGAAATTTTATCCGATACCGCGTCTCCAAAAAGCGTAATATCGGCGTCGCCTGCTGCCTTAGCATTGAGAATACCCGGCGTTTCACTACCGTCTTCGGCTTTTGCTCCTGTCACCTTCATACCGATAGATTTTCCATTGCCAACACCTGTTATATGATTGACATTTTCGATGAAAATATTGTTTCCTTCTACATTGAGGTACGTAGTACCCATTTCTTCACCGCTCTCATCATGTCCATCTTCAGCAAGAAGGCTGTGGCCGCCAAGATTCATCGTGACATCACCATCTGCTGCATAAATAGTATTAATGATAAGGTCGCTGTCTTGTTTAGACAGTTGTACACCATCCTTGGCTCTAGCCGTAAGGACACCTTTACCAGTAATGTTCACACCTGAAATTTTTCCTTCACCGGATTCAAGAACAATCTGGGCATCCGAGCCCACGGTAATGCCCATAAGATCACTCGTTCCTTTCAGGCGGAGTTCGCCGCCGGACGTAAGTGTGCTGCCCGTATTCACTGCGCCCTTAGTCGAGAGATAGAGCGCACCATTTTCTGCTTTAGCTGTAAGCACGCCGCTTGCGTTGGCTTCGATAGCATGCACGGAGCTGACCGTAACGGTATTGCCGTTTATCTTGAAATCACTGCGTTCCGCTGCGGCAAGAGCCAGCAGTTCATCAGCACTCAGCTTGTCTATATTTTCTGCAGAAAGATCGATAACTTTACCGTTTTCTTTATGGCCGATACCGCTCGTATACTTACCGTTTTCCTGCTTGCCGCCGAGAGCAGTCAAGGTAACATTATGTCCTGTGACATGGGGCGTTTCTTTCTGCGTAGTCTGCGTATCCGTAATGCCTTCTTTGATTCCGCCGCCACTGAAGGTGACGAGAAGATCTTGGGCAGACTTTGCCGAACCAACGAGAACTTCCGCCTTTTCAGCTGCCGTAAGGTAGCTGTCCGAGGTAAGATATGCTGCTTGAAGTGCCGCATTGCCGTAGATCGTGCTGTCTGTGCTGTTATTGATTGACTGCACGTAGGCTTCGACGTCTGCTTTCGTCCAATTACCCACACTCTGTTTCATCTCGTCATAGCGTGTTTGTTTTTCTTGGATGTACGCATCTATATCCGTAACGCCACGATGAACGAGTGCTTCTTTGGCTCCTTCATCCAAGGTATACGTTCCATCTTTTACATACGCCGCCAAAGACTGGTATTCATTATATTTGCTCTGTATTTTCGCCACTAACAGCGACTTCTGCTTCTGAATCGTCTCCTTGCTTTCTTCGAGAACTGCCGCTTTTGCCCAAGTTTCTAGTTTTTCCTTGGCGCTTTCATTCGTCACATCGCCAAAGTTGTTGTCAATGAAACTGCCGTCTGTAGTCAAGACAACATTACCATTTTTTGAAATTACGCTGTCAAGGTACAGGTCGCCGCCTTGATTGGTGATAGCGATGTCTCCATCTGCCACGGCTTTAAGACCATAGGCTTCGCCGCTTCCCTGTCCTGTCCGGATAGCAAGCGCCGCACCGGATGCGCCGGTAATAGCACCGTTTCCGGCATCCAAGTTCACCCTACTTCCAGCGAGGGGCGTCGCTGCTTTCTGACTGATACCGTTTTCGGCTGTAATAGCAGCAATATTGCCTGCCGTTACATCCCCAAGGGTGACACCGTGTTCCCTAACATGAACTGCAAAGTCACCGTCAGCACGGCCTGTCACGTAGTCCGCATTGGTACGAATTGCATTTTCTGCACGGCCTGCGTTCTTAGCCGCCGTCATCGTAAGGCTTCCTGTATCGACATAACCGAGATCGCCTTGGATAAGGTTGGCTCCCGCAAGCGATGCCGTGCCGCGTCCATTGGCCAGCGTGCCGTTGATGAGGACGTCTCGATTTCCTCCATCGACCGTGAGCGTGCCGCCGTGTTCCGTCCCGGTAAAACCGATACCGATATCATAGTCCGCTTTGAGCGAATACTGATTCACATCGGTTTCATACTTGGTCGTGACCAGTTTGTAGTCGAATTTCTTCGCCATCCAGAGCGTGTACCAGAGGCGCGTCGACTCCTGGGTGAAGGTGGACTGCTCATCCGTCGTGAACGTCTTGTCTGACACCTGATACGTCCCATCAGCTTGATCGCCGCCAATCTGGTTGTAATCCGAGACGAAAGCCCCGCCATGCAGCGTCGTCGGCGTCCCCTGCTTGAAATCTGTCAGTACGCCGCCGTAATCAATCATGTCCTGCTCTGTCGGTGCCTTGTCCGAGATGCCCCACCAATCGACTTTGGTTTCATGAACTTCATAGGTGGTCGTGGTGCTCTTGTCCGTCCCGGTTTGCACAGTATAATACGCGCCCTTTTCCGTCTCGTACTTGGCGTCATGGGCATTCGTATACATGGAAATCACCGGAGTGCCCTTCGGCTTTCCTTTCTCATACTTTTGAACGCTCTGCTGGATCGTCCCATCCTTCCTGGTATAGGTGGTCTTGCGCTTGATTTCCCCGCTTGTCCGGTCAAGGTCCGTGATCTCGATCTGGCCCTCGATGCCCGCGCCCGTGGAGAGGGTTCGAAGCTCGATATCCTTGTCCGAGTCATTTTTCACTTGGATCGTGCCATAGCCGTCGAGTGCTTCGATGCGAGCTTTGGACGTATCATTCGTCGTATTGAGCATGGTACCGACGATGGAAACGTGGCCACCCTTGACCTCGACATCGCTGATAACGAAGCTGTTATTGTTACGGTCATAGGAAACGTTCTCGATTTCCTGGCCTGTCTTGTCCGCTACAAGGATTTTTGTACCAAACGGCACTTTCGATACGTCCGTCACTTGGACCTTCGTACTTCCCTTCATGTAAAAGAGCTGATAATCCTTTGGGATGGTGATCACGTGGTTTGCCACGCCACTCTGGATTTTGGAATTGATATTTACATAGCGCGCACTGATGAAGATATTGCCATTGGCAAGAATACCCGTTCCGAGCTTGTCATTCGCCTTGCCGTTCGCATCGACATTGTAAAGCTTTCCACTGTCATCGAGCGGATTGCCACCGACACTCGAGATGTGGAGGCTCGGATTGTACGATTGGATGAAATCTCCATTCGTCGCCGTCATGTTTACGCTGCCTGCATAGATGGAGCCATCATTGTACAAGTCGCCATTCGCACTCGTCACTGTGACCGTGCCGCGTGGGTTGTAAATATAACCTTTGAGCTGCATGGAAGGCGCAGCGTAGAGAGGCGCGTTGCCCTCATCCACATACGCCTGCGGGCGGAAATTATTCTCGATGGTGACATTCGGCCCGCCTGTCTGATAGCGTGTTTCCGCCGTGAAGGAGACCGACTTCGTCTTATCCGTATTGCCCTTGCGAATACCTATCAGGATATCCTCGGCCGTGTCGCCTTTGATCTCCGTGCTGTTGAAATAGATGGTTCCGCCCTGACCGGCGCCACTCGTTCCCTTATTGCCAATGACGTGAATATCGCCGGTTACCAGATTGTTCGGCGAATCGTTCGTGATCTTCACTTCCGCATCGCCGCCCGCACAGAGCGTGCCCGCGCCGAAGACATTGTCCCCTTCAAAGACGATGTCCCCAAGCTGCGCGGTGATGTCACCCACGATAAAATCATGCGTCATCTGCTGGTACGTCTGGCTGTGCAGGAGGTAGTAGTCCTTGCCGTCTTGGGAAACTTTACCCTCAGCAACTTCCTCCCCATTAGCATAGAAGAACTTGCCGTCCTTTTCCGTGCCCTTGTTCGCGAAGAATGTATCGGTTAACTGGATCTGCGTTTGAAGACCATTGTAGTTATTCGTGAGATCATTTTTCTCTTTTTCCTGCGCGGTCTTTGCCGCCGTCAACGCCGTCTGCTTCGCGTCGATGCCCGCCTCGCCATACTCGGCGGGGTCGGTAGAAATCGAATCGCTGTAGATTGCATTGTAGCTGTTGACTACCCCCGCGTACGCAGCTTCTGCGCTGCTCTTCGCGTTATCTGCTTGCGTGCTGGCTGTCTGGGCCGCTTTGGTCGCAGCCTGTGCTTCGCTGTATGCTGTCTTCGCCGCCGTATATGCCACGACGCTCTCCTGTGCCGGATGCGCTTTGACATACTGCTGTACGGTCATACTCTCCGCATCCGCCAGTACCTTGACAGTACCCTCGCAGGTATCCAGATTCGTCTTCGCCGTGCTTTCTGCACTTTTTGCCGTTGTGAGTGCATTCTGCGCCGTAGCGGCATTCAAAACCGCACTATCATACGCATCCTTGCTCTCCGTGATCTTCGTCAGTCCACCGAGCTGGGTCTGCATCGCTTCAATGTTTGTATCATAGGATGTTGTCGCTTCAAAAAGCTCCTGCTTTGCCGACTTCAGCACATTTTTTGCATTCTCCAGCTCCGAGACGCTTTCCGGCGTCATTTCGATGAAGTGCCGATTTCCAGACGAGTCCGTACTGAAATACCCAAGGCCCTGTGCAGCCATTTTTTCTTCGAGAAACTGGATTTCCGCCTCATATGCTGCTTTCGCCGAAGGATCTGCTGCGTACTCTGTAAGTTTTTCCTGCAATTCATGAAGCTGGTCATACAGTGCCGTGCCTGCAGGCTTTGCTGCCCCATATGTATAGGAAAAGTCTCCGTCACTTTTCACAGTCGTCGTCCAATTTCCGTCTTTATTACTGCCGCTGATAGTAAGAGACTTCTTGCGATGGATACCGGTTTCCGCCTTGCCATTCATGGTGACTTCGGCGGATTTCGTGATTTTCTTCTTCCCGATCTGACTGCCGTCAGAACCGAAAGCGCCCGCAACCGCATTTACCCAGTCTTTCACTTCCCCCGTACCATAGGCTGATACGGCGCCCGCTTTGGCTTTGAAGAGAATATCGCGATCACTCTTCAGTTCTGCTTTCTCCGTGACATCAAGATTTGCTTGACTATTGGCTTTCGCCAACGGATCTTTTTGAATAGAAATTGGAATCGCTGTTGCATTCAAGATATCGCTGTGCGCACTGACACTGATATTACCTGTTTCACCTGCGCTGTCCCGGCCTGACATAAGGGAAATATCTCCCTTCGCAGTTTCTGCCGTACCGCCAAAGGTGGTCTTCGTCTTTCCTGTATACGTGACATTGTTTTCTGAGCCGGCATACCCTGCCGCGCCGAAGACATCTACCATCGTCGTACTATATAAATCTGCATCATTACGACTGCCCACGGCGATAGAGCCGCCTTTGTAAGAACCGTCATAAGCCGCGCCTTCGCGAGATGCTGTCCAGCTCTTTTCTTTGGCATTTGCCTTTTCTGCCTCGCCTGCTTTCAAGACTGCTCCATCTGTGACAGTCACACTTGTATCTGCCGTCACGTCTTGCGTCGCTTTGACATGTGCCGCACCGACGACGGAACCTGTCGTTAAGACATTGTTGTCCCTCGCTTTAACGGTACTGCGGGCATCAACGGCAATAGCTTTCTTGTCATGAAGAGTCTTGCCTGCTGCTTTTTCTTCTTCTGTCAGATCAGCCGCACTCGCCTGTATCGTTGCCTTACCGATATCCGCTGCCGTAGTATGGTTTATTTTCGTTATGCTTACGACACCGTTGCCGCTTGCAAACGCTGCCCCGCCGGAGATGGCGTTCTCTTTCTCTGAACCATCCCGCCATGCCTTTTCACTTTCATTATCTGCACGCACAGCTGTTTCCCTTGCAGTCGTAATCGTCGTTCCATCGCCGATGGTGACCTTAGATGTAGAAGCAACGGTATATCTCGTATCCGCCCCAGTACCGCTGTATGAACCTGCCCCGATAGATTCGACGGCGAGATTTCCTGCATCACTGTGCTTTGAAGTTATTTCCGCACTGCCTGCCTGAATCGTAACGTTCTTGCCAATCGTCGTTTCTGTCGTGTTTTCCATATTGACGCCTACTACTGCAACGGATCCCGCAATAACTCCGCCAGATCCGGCGATGGCGTGCGCATAGACATTATAGTCCTTGGCATCTGTCGGCTTATTCATGATGGCGTTTGCTGTAAACTTGTCCGTTGCTGTAAGAGACGCACTGTCTGCAACAGCAACACGCGACGTATCTTTGGACTCAATTTCAGCTACAGTCGCGCCGACACCGCCGATGCCAAGTCCCGCAGAAGTAGCAAGTGCCGAGATGATAGGGGTATTGTCTGCTGTGAGAGAAATTGATTTTCCAGAGAGCTTTGCGTTCCTCCCGACTTTTGTCATGACATCCACTGCCGATGCAAGGTCGGTCCCTGTACCCGTGCCACCGAAAATTCCTGCGGCGGCGCCAACGGCGGTTGCGTCCATCTTGGTCTTTGCACTCGAAGAAACGATGATCGCATCATCTGCCTTCACTTGGCCCGCATACGTGCCTTCATCGTCTCCGATTCCCGCCTCCGAAGAGCCCGTGACATTTGCCGTGATAACAGAACCATTCAGCGCACCGTAGAGTGCCGCAGATGCGCCAACTACGTAAGCATCCAGATTCCTGTCGTTTTCCGACGTAACAGAAATATTCTTCGCATGAATTGGATTCGTATCCAAAAGAAATGCAGAAACATCGCTCTTGTCATTCCAAGTCGCCACAGTTCCCTGTCCGGCAACGCCACCGGAAAAGGCCGCGCCGACGATATATTCATCGAAATTATGCATAGCATTCGCAGAGACATAAAGATCTTTCGCCGCCGTAATTTGAGCCGCTTTATCCACGATTGCCTTTGTCTGTGTGTCCGTATTCAGCGTGCTGACAGATGCACCAACACTCGCCATCGCGCTGCCTGAGATACTCCCCATGATGTTCTGTATGGAGAGCGTGTCATTCGCCGTGACAGTGACATTACCTCCCACGTCCACAGTGGTACCGTTTCCGATTTTAGCGAGCGTCCCTTTATCGCCTGCAGTATCCGGTGCTTCGGATGCAAAGGTGGTGCCGAGGTTCAATTTCACTTCATCGAGCGACTGGGTATCATACGCGTCGACCGCTTTCAAAGTGTCAGTATTGATTTTTGCCAGTTCTTCATTTACCCAGCTGTCGAAGCCAACGGTCTCACCATTTTCGCTGTTTTTTCCCGAGAGCACGTTCTGGTCTTCTTTCGTCATGATGCTGCCGATATTGTAGATAGAAATACTCCCCGACAGGCCGAAGGAACCAATCGCGGCCGAAATCGCATTCGACTGGATGTCGTACATATTGTCTTTTGCTTCGACGGTTACATTTCCCTTTGTGGAAACCTTATTTCCATCGCCGAAGAAGGCATTGGTCTGCGTCTTGATATTTCCCACATCGACAGCTGCACCGACCGATGCGCCGCCGGATGCGGAAGCCCCCGTCACAGTGTTCTTCATCTGCGTAATTTTATGACCCGCAGTGACAGAAACATCTTTCGATACGTCTTTGCCATAGCCTGTCTTTTGATTCAGCGCTGCACCCGTATTGGTGTACGCCTTCGTGAGGGCCGTCAGGTTCAGCACATTCGTCGCACCTGCAAGGCCGACCGTAGAACCGCCTGCTGCTTGGAGTGACAAGTTGAAAATATCTTCTGTATTTTGGGCATCTAATCCAATCTGTCCTTTTGCATCCAACTTTGCATTTTTGCCAGCATAGGCTTCAGTGTCTTTTTTGATATTCGTCACCGCGACCGCGATACCCGCACCGGCAGTACCGCCGATGGCCGTGCCGCCGTTTCCGCCATGAAGTTTCGTCGTATCTTTTGCCGTAAGGAAAAGCCCGTTCTTGTCTTCCGTACCGTCCGCCGTGAGTTCTGCACTATCTCCCGTGTACGCCTTGGTCGTCGTTGAGAGAACATTTACGCCGACCGAGCCATTGATGCCCGCTGTACCCGCAACGCCGCCTGCGATGGTCGCATAGGTGATGTCCGTCGTATGGTCAGCTCCTACACGGACATTCTTCCCCGTGACCTTCGCGCCGTCATCAACATGCACCAGCGTCTCTGCCGAAAGAGATACTGTCGAATTTGCAAGTCCGACGCCCGCTGTTCCGGCGGCACCCAAGCTGCCTGCGCCTGCCCCCTGCGTAAAGGAAGAAGTCGCCTGTACGTCCGTATCACCGGATGTAGTGACACTGGCAGCTTTGCCTACGTGCGCATCTGTTTGGTGCGTGACAAACGTTTCCGCTGCCGCACCTGCAACACCAGCTGTACCACCTGCACCAAGACCCGCCGCTGCCGTCTTCGAATCACTGGTATTCTCTGCTTTTACAGTGAGGCTCGTGCCTCCGACCTTTGCATGATTTCCTACATAGGCTGCGGCTTTTTTATTTACCACTTCGACCGCCGCTGTGAGGCCGACGCCAGCCGTACTGCCAGCAGCACCTGTTCCGCCGGCAGTTACAAGCTTTGTCGTATCCTTCGCCGTAACAGAGACTGCGCCGGCGTTTACAAGTTCAGCCTTATCGGCGTCAGTGATGTCCGTATCCTCTTGATTTCCGATATATGCTTTCGTATCCGTAGAAATTACATGGAGTCCAGCTGCGCCGGCACCGCTAAAATCAAAGCTGCCTGCGAGCGTCGCTGCGACGGATGTCAGGTTTTCGTCGGACGCAGCGTTGACGGTAACAGCCGAGGCATGGGACAGCTTCGCGCCATCTTCAATAGATGCATACGTATGCCCTTGATACGTCTGTACATCAACTGCGGCACCCATACCCGTGGCACCCGAGAGAGCTAGCCCTCCGGCCATGCCGAAGAGATTAGCTTTATTCTTAGCTTGGACAGTAACGCCTTGGTTTCCTGCCTCATATAGTCCCTTGCCAATCCACGCATCTGCTTTTTGGGAAATAACATTTACTGTAACCGAACCGGAACCAGCAAATTTCGCTGCCCCTAGCGCAGCACCGACTGCTACGGTTTTGGCGGTCGAATCACTTTCACTGTCCTTTGCCGAACCATTGTACGCGTTATCTGCCGTAACCGAGATACCGTCTGCCTCGATCGTTTTCTCTTTCTTATCATGTCCTTTCAATGATGCCATAACATCTGAATCATTTACCATGACTGCGACAGAGGCACCAACAGACATATCTGAAAGGGCTGCCGTACCTACGCCGAGCGTCGCATTGCTGTGATTTCCTGCATCAATTGTAAGGGTCCCTGTCTTCATGGCCTTGTCACTCGCCACATGAGCATCTGTCTTCGTATGGATCCAGTTACCGCTGGCCGAGAACGACGTCGCTGTATCATTGACAAGCGTCCCCGATGCCAAGATGGATGTAATTCGACTTGCTTCATCTGCCACGACAGCGAGCTGTCCTGACTTACTGTTTTCTGCCGTGCCCGAGACTTCGCTGTTTTCTAAATATGACTTCGTATCGCCTTCAATGAGATTCACACCAATAGCCGCGCCAACTGCAGAAGAATGGGTGGAAATTGAAACAGCCCCAGTATACGAATCGATTTGCCCCTTGTCCTTCGCATCAATAGCGATAGTCTCATCTGCTTTAACTGCACTGTCTTTCACGTAGGCGTCTGTCTTGTCATCCACCCAGTTTAGGCTGACCTGCCCTGCACCGGAGAATCCCTGCGCGTAGGTTCCGCTGGCAGCAATGTTCAGGATCTGTTCGTTATTTTCTGCGCGGACGGTAAGCGACTCATCGATATTTTTTCCGTCTTTATCCTTCTCCTTATTGCCGCGGAGGGTGAGGTTTGCCCCATCCACATAGGCTTCATTGTCTGCCGTGATGGAGTTGTACATAAAACTCCCTGCGAGCGACTTGCCCGCGCCTAGATTTTCTGTCTTGAGATTCAACGAAATGGCCGCTGATATCGCCTTAATAGCACTGTCATTCTCGCCTTGTACGCGAAGGGCATCTGCCGTTATAGATGGCACAGGTCTACTATCTTTCTTCGCCACGTACGCTTTCGCCGTATCGGTAATGCGGTTCACAGATACATTCGCCGCCACAGCTAGGCTTCCCTTCGCCTCGGCTACATTATCTGCCATCGCGCCATCTTTCCCTGCCACGGCCTCTATGTGTTCATCAGCATCATGGGAGAGGAGCGGGACATTTTCGTCCGCATCCTGCTGATTTCTGCGATAGTCCATATCTCCGGCTAAATCTTCCAGCTCGATGCCATCCGCATCATCTTCTTCTACAGCATGGAAACCTGTACTGCCTGCGTTGTTCTTTACGTTGGGCTTCTTGTTGTCATACGCAACCGCTCCGGCGATAGACGCTGCGATGATTTCACCGGTATTTTTTGCAGAAACGTCTACATTATTCTTTGCCGTTACACTCCCTTGGATGGCTGCTTCTGTGTCGCGGTTGATGTGGTTGTACGCAATGGACGCACCAATCCCTGAGCCGCCGCTGATGCCGACTGCGCCCGCAGTCTGGATGGTCTTCGATTCATCTTCCGCATGGACAGAAACATTCTTTGCGTTGACCGTCGCATCCCCAATGCGTGCTTTCGTTGTATTGTCAAAACGGTTCACCCCTACCGTCGCGTCGATAGCAACGGACTTCGCCGGACCGCCGGCCGCTGCCATGGCGATATTGAGCGCGCGTGCTTTAGCATCAACATCCACGGATTCTTTTGCCGTGACCACAGCACCGTCATCGATATAGGCTTCAGCATGGTTCTTCTGATAAACAGAGAGGGCTGCCCCGCCGACCCCTGCCTTAGATGCGCCCTCCATCGTCCAGCCGTTGCGGTTGAAAATATCCTGGAAAACCATCTTGTCTTTTTCGTAACCCAATTTCCAAAGATTCAGCGGCGCCGAGTTGAGGTACGACTGAATCGTGCCGGTCAAGTTGACCGTCGTAATGTCCGTTTCACCCAAGACATTCACGTTGCCTCCGGCATCTACGCTAGGGGCTGCATCTGCAGGGTCTTTCTTACCGATATACGCTTTGGCGTTATTGTCATAGTTTACGATAGAAACGGACGCTGCGCCGTTCACGTTGTCGCCGTTCCCCGCCGCCTGCGACCAGCTGTCCACAAGGTCGGGGAGAACGGGGTTGGTGCTGATGGTATTGAAGAACAAATTCATGAGCTGGTCCACCGGCTCGGTACTCTGCCAGCTCGTCTGCCAGGGGATCTTTATTTTCGCATGGACAGTCGTATTCCCGATGGTTTTCGTATCACCACTGATAAAAGCCGTCGCGTGATTTCTCTGTTCGAGATAGGAAATCGCCGCCGTGATGGTATTGTTTTTCTTTGTCGTTTCATTCTTGGAAATTGTCGTATCATTTTGAAACGCATTGACAACGGCATGACTGCGAGACAGCGTCAGCGCATCGACTGTCAGTGACTTTACACCCACGGCGTCACTTGTCTTTCCATCTGCATCAATACCGCGCACCTTTCCTGTCACAGACGCGTTGGCGTCATTTTCACTAAAAAGAAGCGCTGTCGACGCATTGAAGCCGAGCTTATTCCATGGTTTTTTCTTGTTCGCCGGCTTAGGATTCTCCTCTGGCGCATCGAGATCTAAATCTTTTGCTATTTGGCCTGTCTTATCCTCTCCCGTAAAGAATTTTTTGACTTTCTCCGCGACTTTCTTGGCCCCGTTTTCGATACTATCAAAGAGCGGATCCGTCGTCGGCTTCATCGCGCTGTCGCCGCCGATGCTCGCCGCCGTCACAGTATCCGCCGCATACACGCCGCCACTTTCTGCGAGCGTATTTTCCGCCTTCACCGACACATCACCCTTCGCATAGACCGTGCCTGCCATTTCAGCTGTTGCTTTTGTATCGGCAATTCCGATGCCGACCGCTGCCGCGAGCGTATTGCCGCAGTTCGATGCCCCCGATTTTAGCGTGCGGATAGATTTTGCGCTGATATCTACATTGCCCTGACTGGTCAGCGTCGCCTTCTCGCCCACGCTAGTCGCAATATCACTGTTAATCTGTGCCCACGAGAAATCAAACGAAGATCCAAAGAGAGGATCTATGACATTGAAATCCATGAGACTCATGTTGACAGTGTTCGTACCCTCAGCTTTAAGGGAAATATTCTTCGCTGCGCTAAGCTGGCTGTCATCCACATGAACAGAGGACTTCACATTGCCAATACCTACGTTAAAGCCAAAGCTAACGAGATTCAGATTAAACGGCGCAATATCCGACTGTGCATCTGATGTAATTTTCACGTCGCCATGCTCTGCCTCACTTGTGCCATTTCCCACGGCAGTAATATCCGTCTTGTCGATATCCACATTTGCCTCAGCATAGGTCTTTGTCGCAGAGCCAAAGGTACGGAAATTACCGCCGTACTCTTCGAGCAGTCCCAAAATGGCGTTGTGGTCTTTTTCCCGCTCAATCCCTGCCTTGATTTCTGCATCAGAAAGTGTATGGTCATCGCCGATGACGCCTGACGTCGAAGCACGAGCAGAAATATCCACGTTGTCCCCCTTGATGACATTTTTGCCACGGCTGTCTTGTCCCATCTTTATCAGGGCATACGCGCCGTCGCCGATGTCCCAAGCATAGAGCTTCGTTTCTGCCGTCGCATGGATGGACACATTACCTGCCTGATGACCATTCTTTCCTTCTGCCGTAATAGTCGAATCATCTACGTCGATGCGGGATACGCCCATGACATTCCGTACTGCAGTAATATCAATGCTGCCGCTGTTTTGGTTCTCCGACGAGGAATCGATGTACGCATCCTTGATGGAAATCATGCCGTCGCCCGGCCTTTCACTGGGCTTTGCCTGCAGTTTCGCATCACCAGAAGACGCTGTCAGCGTAATTGTCCCGCCGCCGGATGTAAGACGGCTCTGTGTATTTGCTGTGCCTGCGATGGTAAGATTATCCCCTGTTTCTGCGTTAATAGACCTGCCATGAGACGCAATATTTCCTGCAAGATGAATATTCTTCTTAGCGACCAGCGCGATGCCGTCAGATGTCGCTACTGCTGTCGTCGCATCTACGATGCCATTTGTATTCACAAGAGAGGTTCGATAAGTATCTGCTGCCTGATCTTTCGTATAGGCGTTGAACGCCGCACCCGTCTGGATGACACTGCCGCTTTCCGTTTTGATATTGCTCTTCGCCGCAGCGATGACCACGCTGTTCTTTGCATTGATTATCCCTGCGACAGAAATTCCGGCATCTCCTGCCGTATTGCCTCCCCAGAGTGCGCCATCATTCAAAAGCCGCGCCTGCTCTGCCGGCGATTTCCCATAGAATTCCTTATCACGGTCAAAGTGAGCCAGAACCTGTCCCCCTTGCGAAGGCTCATAACGGTAACCATCATAGAGTGCCTGTCCTGCTTGGGTATTCGTCCCCAAGGTTAGCCGTCCGACATTGAAGACGCCATTGGTACCGACCGCAATGCCCTGGTTCGAAAAGAAATATACGTCGCCGCCAATCTTGTTATCCTTGATAGCATTTATGACGCCGTCTATGTCAATTTTATTTTTAACAAGATTGATTTGGTGCTCGGCTTCTCCCAGATGCAGATTTGCCACGTCATTCTTTGTAATGCCAAAATCGTTGAATTTATTTAGCGCATTGTTACCATTAGTCTGCTGATTTGTAATATCATACTGTGTACCATTATTGCTCAGACTTTTTGTCGTTACCGTATTTGCATGCTTCGAATCCTCTACCGTCACGTTTGCATACGAAAACGTATACGACGCACCCCATATACCCATACCAATCAACAGTACCAAGCCAGTCCGGGACAATGTGCCAATTTTTCTTTCTTCACTTTTAGTTTTATGGTGGCTCGAAACAAATTCGGAACCGACCACATAGCAGCCGCGCGCCGCATTCCACACTACTTTATATATTTTATTCATCAGATAGACCCTCCTTCTGGTGAGTACGTGACTGTTTCGGTTATAATTTCAAAACTCAGCATCTGTTACTACACATTTCGCTGCAAATAGAAATGCACTCTCGGTGCTGTGTCACCTATATGTCCCGAATCATTTAGAGGAATTCCCAGCACCGTCTTGACATACCAGCCGCCTTTGGCATATTCGATACCAAGACCGGTACTGGTAAGAAAGTCTCTTGTGGTTTTCGTACTGAAATTATGATACGCTACACCGTGATCTACAAAGAAAAAAAAACGCCACGTTATATGATCGGAGCTGATCGGGAAACCGTACTCCATGCCGGCAAACCACCCTGTATCTCCTGAAAGAATACTTTCTTTATAGCCGCGAACACTGCTCATACCGCCCAAAGTAAACTGTTCAGTAGACGGCAAGGCTTCAAAAGCCGTATATTGTCCATACAGCCGATATAACAAGTACTGGTCATATTTTAGATTCTGCCGCCGCATCAGGTAGGCGCTGTAGTACGAGCCATTGTTTTCTTGACTGCGCACACAGTCCTCACTGTCATATCCCGTCACGCTGGCCATGGCAAACCACAGACCGTTGGCATCAAAGCTGCGCGCAGAAAAACCAGCTTTGATCGTGCGGGTTACATTGTTTGCCAGTTCCATTCCCGCGTATTCTGTATCTGACCATTTTCGATGTCCTTCAAGGAACACATCTACTTTTGAAAGAGGTGTCACATGCAGCGGATGCGTAATGGAAACGGCAAAGTCATTAGAGTTGGCCTTCATGTCAAAATCTTTAAATGCGCCGTCTATGATATCTACTAAATTCCTGCTGTAAGAAATCTGCATCCTTGTTCCATGATGTCCCCACGGTGTGTCATACAACATAGAGCCACCCCAAATACCTTCAGTCCACACCGGGCTGACCGAAAAATTTGCGTCATGGCCACCAATGCCGCGGTACTCGGTATAAGCCCCGATACGGTAACGACCACTTTCCTTTTGGCCTGCATTATCTGCAAAAACAAACGAAGTCAACGGATTCTCTTTTTCTTGCAGTACTAAGTGGAGATCTGACGTACCTTCCTGTTCTCCCGGCACCAACTCTGCCTGCAGCTGATAGGTATTGGTTACATTGTAGAGACGTAAATCTTTTTCCAATCGTTCTACATTTACTAGCTCTCCTGTCTTTCCATGAATGCGGTTTAGCAATGTTTCCGCATCAATCCGATGATTTCCAGTAACAGTCATATTACCATATGTTCCTTCAATAAGGCGTATATAGACTACACCGTCTTTTACTGTCTGCGGCGGCAGCACAGCCTGCGCAGTCACGATATGTTTTTCTCGATATGATGCATTAATCCGATCGACCATCGCCGAAAGATCTTGTACCGTCATGTAACCTGCGCCCGGAAAATGCACTGCTTTGCGGATTTCTTCTGCCGTCAAGAGATGAGAAGATGTCACTCGAATTTCCTTTACTTCGAAAGAAACTCCCGTTTCATTCTCTGTTTCTGATTTTCCAAATGAAAGAGGCTGTGATTTCTTCTGCCCTTCCTGATACCGACTGTACTTGTAATAAGCGGCCTTAGCCTGATTTGCTTCGTTTGTTCTAGCTGCCTGTTGTACTACCGGATCGGTTGATTCTGGAACTACTGTATTAGCTGCCTGAGCTGCATTAGCTAATAAAAAAGTTCCAACTAATCCCAGCATCCCTGATGTTTTTCGAAATCTCATGATTATGCCTCCGTTTCATGTGTGCCGCATATCTTTCCTCTTGATTTTCACTGTATAAAACTATGTTTTATATTGTATATATATCACGATTGTATATATTTTTAGTATCAATGCATCGTGTTCATCACTTATAAAAGTTAATATGTTATCCTTATATTCTTCATTCTTTATATAATATTATTATACATGATAAAAAGAACTGTGACAAATTACTAATATAGGTTTTATATACTTACTTATTCTATTATGGTGTTTGTATATTTCATAAACCCGAATAAAAAAATGCCCATGAAACCCATAAGAATAAGGCTTCGTGAGCATTTGTTATTTTTTAATATCTCCCAACAAAAATATACGATCGTATACATACCCAAAATATTGGCAAGGTTCTATTTCTCAGTGTTTCGGATAGGTTACATGAAGCAGGCGGACATGTTTTAATTGTTCTTCCGCCAATTGCAATGCTACATCATCACGGATTTCCGGCAGCCGCCGATACAAATTTTTTCCTGGGCAGTCTGTGCTGTTTACATTGCGGTGCCCGACAATGGTTGCTGCGCTGGGGTGAATATCATACGTCTGACACAAAAATACAAGCAGTTTTTCTAGCGACGCTATTTGGTTTTGTGTTGGCGTTTCTTTTTCAAAATTTCCTGTCACATTAATGCCGACAGTATGATAATTCTGCCCTTCTGCATGGGCACCTACGGTAGCCAGCGGACGCCCCCGTTCAATCGTGCCATCTTTGCGAATAACATAATGATAGCCGATACCGGCCCAGCCATTGGCCAAATGCGCTTTGTGAATCGCTGCAGCCGACGTATCTCCATCCGGAATACCGACATGATGAATGACGATCATATCTGTTTTCGGTCGTACTAATAAGGTTTCATGAAATGTAAAGTTTGTTTCTACAACAGGAAACGGTTCTTTCGGTGCAGCATCTTTAGCAGGATCATAATCACGCAGCAATTTTTTTTCAGATGCCGTCGTACCAGGCTGTTTCGATACATTCGTATGGAGTTCCTGTTTTGCCTGAATTGGTTCCGCCGCAGCAGATGCTGTCGTCGTTCCCGCATGCGCCGCGAAGACAGGCATAGACATACAAGCATATACACATGATACCATACCAATCGTACGAACAAAATTCATTGTTAATACACTTCCCCATTCCGTTTTTTAATGATTTCACACAACCGTTTATAAACAGACTGCGGTTGTGGATGTCCATAGGTTCCCAATGAAATATGCGGCTTAGCGCGACCGTGGTAATCACTGCCAATCGTATCCAGCAGTTGATATTCTTGCACAATCTGTTGATAAAAGGCAGCTGTTTCCGTATCGTGATAACTGCAGTACACTTCGATGCCATCAATACCGCATTGTATCAGTTCTTCTGTCAGCTCCCGATTCTGCTTCATATTCGCTCCCGGATGGGCTAGTACAGCGGCACCGCCATGCTGTTGAATCACTTGCACAGACGCAGCAAAATCAGGTAATTCCATCGAAATAAACGCCGGCCCGCCTTGACCGCAAAAATCCCAGCCAAAATTCACATACGGCGCATTACCGCGTGTTCCCCCAGGCCGGTATGGTGCCAATACGGTGTTATTGTCATTACGCGGATCGGCCAATGCCACGCGAGCAATCGTAACCGATGCAACAACACCGTCCAAAGACATATTCCGAATTTTAGGACGGTCGAGATAAATTCCTAATGCTTCAACAGCATTCATCATTTTTTCAGAATTTGCCAATCGTTGCTCATGGATATCCGTTTCGATCGTTTGAAATACGGCACAATCAGCATGAATGCCATATCCCAGTAAATGAAAATTTTTACCGTTATGCTGACAACTGATTTCTATACCCGGGAAAAAATGCACTCCCAAATGCAGTGCCATATCTTTGGCTTCAGGAATGGCACGTACCGAATCATGATCTGTAACAGCGACGGCCCGTAGACCAGCGTCAGCGCATTGTCGCATCAAATCTGCCGGTTCGAACTGTCCATCCATGCTATACCGCGTATGCATATGTAAATCAAGCCATGTTTCCATGCATCTATCTTCCCTTCTTTTCTTTTTTTTAGACGTTATATTCTTATCTATTGACATAATAAAATGACACCTTATGTTCGGTGTCATTTTATTATGCGTATATATTATATCATAAAAATGCCTCGCTTAGCAGGGAGAACACATTCATTTTACCAAGTTTATACAATATCTTTTTTAAGAAATTTCAATAACGCCTGACATCCTGTCCATACATCCTCGTACGTTTGATCAAAATTTCCCGTATACCATGGATCGGCTACATCCCGATGGATGCCGGCAAATGACAACAAGGAATGTACTTTGTCGGCTCTATCCTCACCGCAAATACGACAAATTTCATATCTATTTTCGCTGTCAAAGTAGATAATGTAATCATACTTGGTATAATCTTCTTTGCGAATTTGTACGGCCTGCCGTTTCGTGAAGGGAATCCCCTCTTCACGCAACTTTTCCTTCGTCCCCCAATGCGTATCATTGCCGATTTCTTCTCGACTCGTCGCCGCAGACGCAATATAAAACGCATCAGCCATTCCTGCCCGACGAACCAATTCTTTCATCACAAACTCCGCCATCGTAGAACGACAAATATTGCCGTGGCAGATAAATAGTATCTTGATCAATATTTTTTAGCTCCCTCCTATGCCGAATTATGCCGTAAAATGCCGATTTACTGCGTTTTTTCCCATCAGGAGTGTTTTTGACAAATCGTCCATAATCCGGCATAACTCGGCTGCCTTAAGTAGTAAAATTGGTAGTAAAACGGGAAATTCGTACTACCGTGAATTTTTTCTATAATTATAACAGAAAAAGCGCTGCCTTTCAGTAGCAAAAAGAAAAGACCCACAATCAATCTGACTGTGAGTCTTTTTATGCTCCATGGGTTACGCCTTGTTACGAAACGGAATAATTTTAGGTTGGATTTCGCCCACCTGCTCCAGTTCTTTCCGAACGTTCTCCATTTCTTTTTTCTGCTGTTCCTGAACCAGCTCCACTTCCTTTTGGGCATCATCGAACTTGATATGAGTGTACACATTGAGGGTGATGGAAATGTCGCTGTGGCCCATCAGGTATTGCAAGGTCTTGGCACTGACCCCGGACAGGGCCATATTGGTACAATACGTATGCCGGCAGACATGAGGCGTAATTTTAGGCAACTGATATTTGTATATGTCATTATATTTTTTCACCATATGGTTGAAATAATGTTCCCAATGCATGGCAACAGTTGGATTCCCATTGGCATCATAGAAAAGAAAGTTGCCAATTCCATCAATGATTGGTTCAACCTTCGGAGGCTTCCTGCGCCTCAAGATAATTGTAAAACAGTCATACACGCCATCTGTCATTGGCAGCAATCTAGCTCCAGCTTTGGTTTTCGTAGAAATTATGTACCGTTTCCCCTTTGTATCCCGTTGTAGCTGCTTATCTACGTTAATGGTTCTTCTTTCCAAATCAATATCTCCGACCGTCAGTCCGCAGAGTTCCGAAATCCGTAACCCCGTATGAAACAGGATAAATACCGCTTCATAATACTTTTTGAAGTGTCGATCGTTTTTCAGGAAGTCCAGGAAAATTCGCATATCTTTACGGGAAATGGCTTCCCTTTTTACACTGTCATTAATCAACACTTCTCTCATTTCAAAGTTAAATGGATTTCTCCACAGGATTTCGTCATCCACAGCCATCTGAAACGCTGGACGCACTACGCCACGGATGCTATGGATAGAACTGTATCCTCTCCCTTCTGACTGCATCTTGACTAACCATAATTTGGCATCGGACATCTTTACCTTACCAATCGGCTTTTTCGAGAATGAATCTTTCATTAATGCCTTAACGACAAAATTATAGTTAATTCGGGTGTTAGGTTTCACCCCGGTCTTTAAAGATAAATAACGTTGCACCAGTTCCATGACAGTCATAGCATCATCATTGCTGTTTGGACAAATAATTGAGTGAACTTCCAGGCTTTCTTCCATTTCTCTCAATGATTTACAGGGCTTTCTTCCTGCCGGCAAGGGATCAGTAGGTTCCAGTTTCCAGCTGTAAAAGAATTTAGGTTTTCCGTCTACCATATATTTAAACTGATATCGGCCATCGGCACGGATTGTTTCGCCAGGTCGAAGAACCCGTCGTTTTTTATCTCTGCGTATTGATCCTCGTAGGCGTGGCATAGTTTCAAACTCCTTTCTCTTTTTTCTATCCTATTCATCACTCTGATGAGCTAATAAGTCAACTCATAACGGTGCATTAAATACTGGAACTTCGGCAAAGGAATTTTTCAAATTCTTCCCGAATGATGAGCAAATGCCGACCGTTATAGACGGCAAAAGATGCGTCACGTTGTTCTGCAGCCAGCGCTCTGATTTTCTTTTCCCCAATATGAAAGTAGATACTGGCTTCCTTAGGTGTCAGCAAAAACCTCTGGGTAAAAGGAACCGTATGGATCTCATCGTTGCTTTTCATCGAAAGCACCTCCTGCTTATTAGCCACGACAGGAGGTGTTTTCTGACGTTTCTGTTTAATCTTTCTGATAAAATTCACATTCGTATCCGTCTGCCCGGAGCAACAATCCTTCAGCCCATGGCGGTGTCCGGCCCATCTGCTCGCAGATGGCATAGACGCTGGCATCCCGGCGGCATTCGATAATCAGTTCATCATGGACATGGCCGACGATGGCACAGCACCTCAACGTCTGCATGGCATAGCAGAGGATATCCCGGCTGATACCCTGGACGATGTTTTCCACGAACTTCGGGCCGTAG
>JBNMKW010000042.1:0-20487 GCA_050874545.1 Megasphaera sp.
AAATTGCCTGTTTTGGTTTAAAATAAGTAATGGTTGAATTTTTCATGTGATATGTAAATTTTACCACAAAAGGCGGTTCGCTGACTCGAAAGAGTCGGCGAACCGCCTTTGTTTCTAGGGGCGTGTTATTTCACAGCCCCTCTTATTTTTGCAACTTGTTTTTCTTCATGCATCGACGCCGCCACCAAATAATACCATAAATACAGGATACACAGATAACTAAAATGAGAAGTCTTCCCCAGTGTTCCTGAATACGCAGCAAATCATGCCCCAGCCAAACTTCAACAATAACCGCTGGTATTTTTCCAAGCGCATTCGCAATGAAATGATCTTTATAAGAAATATGGCTCAACGCACTAAATGCCGTTACAACGACATTGGGTGAATATGGAATCGCCCTGCCAAACATAATCGTGCGAATACAGCTGTAAGAATCTAGTTTTTCCAGCATATTACTGCGGCTAATGACTTTTTTAGCTTGATTGCGCAACAGCGTTCGTGTCAGATGAAAGCTGATTTCAATACCTAATACTTCACCTATCCAAGAAATAATAATGCCTGGTATCAAACCAAAAATAATCCCATTCACTGTCAAAAATGGAATAGAAGGCAAACCGATTGCATTAACGAATGCAATCATAAAAATACTGACACCAATAGCAGCTATGCCAAAAGAGGAAATATATTCCGTCAGCCCATCTAAATCACCTTGAATCGTAAGATGCCACATGGTGGAATAAAATTCCGGCAGCATTAGCTGAATAAACCATAAAATAAGGACGACTCCTAGAACCCCACAGATTCGTAATGTCCATCCTAACGTTTTATCCGTCATACAAATGTTGTCCTCATGAAAAAATTTAATATACCGTACCCATTATTATACCATATTTAATTCATCTTGACAGGTAGCAATTTTCACTTTTTCTATTTTTCCCATATTTTGACTCATATCTATAAAATCTTCCATTTTTTCCAATGCGCTGCCACTGTCTATCAGCTCTCTAGCTCGTGCAATACCGGCAGACAGCGTCAAAGATGCTCCGCCAATATATAATCCAGCACCGGCATTCAGCAAAATAGCCGTACGATAGGGTCCTATTTCTCCATGAAGCACACGCCGTGTAATGGCTGCATTTTCTTTAGGCGTTCCCCCCTGCAGTTCCCGTGCTTCACAACGCTGCAAAGAAAATTGTTCCGGACAGATTTCATAGGTTTTATAATTTCCATCGGCAAACTCGCAAATAAGCGTGTTCGCTGCCGCAGACAATTCATCAGTGCCGTCCCTGCCATACACGACCATTCCTTTTTGGACCCCCAGCCGGGATAATACATGGGCCATCGGCTCAACCCAATCTGCTTGGCTGACGCCCAATACTTGACTGGTAATCGGTGCCGGATTGCTGAGTGGGCGCAGCCTGTCCCATACTGTTTCTATGCCCAATTGTCTTTGCAGCGTATCCACTTGCTTCATTGTGTGATAATAATATCGAGTATAAAAATAGCAAAGCCCAATTTGGCGCACCATATCGCAGCAGCTTTCCGGGCTGAGAAATATATTGGCCCCTAATGCTTCCAGCACATCGGCAGAACCACTGCGGGACGCTTTGGCTCGTGTACCGTGTTTGGCTACAGCTACCCCGCCGGCTGCAATGACAAAAGAAGCTGTCGTTGAAATATTAAACGTTTTGACTATTCCGCCGCCAGTACCGACAATATCAAACAAATTTTCAGCATATTGTACAGGACTGCTATGCCGCCGCATAGCTGCGGCCAAAGCATACAACTCATTTTTCTTCACGCCTTTAGTCGTCAATGCGGCTAATAACGCACTCAGCTGAACATCGTCTGTGCGTCCTTTCATCATGTTATCTACGATGTAGGCACAATCTCGTTCAGATAAGTCTTGTCGGTTAGTAACCTTCTGTAAAATACACCGCAGCATATTCCTCACCTCCTGCACACTATCTATGCTATTTATTTATACAATATATTTATATATATTATACCATAATTGCCATATTTCCGTCACTATTCTTCGACGGTCGTCCAAACGGATATACTCACGTATAACTTCCTCATTGTATCCAAGTATCTATCTCGGGATATTCTTTTTAGGGTATTGTAGAATAATTTTCCTTTCTATCTGATTTGCTTTTCACTAGCCCTATTTATTTTTCTAACTTCTTCTTGTAATATGACTGACTGGTATACAATGCTGCAACAGGATTATGTCCTAGTACTCTATCTTTTACAACAAGTGTAGTCGTTGGCGCATCAGCATATTTATAAAACAAACTATCATGTCCTACACAAAGTCCCATCACAATATTCATATCCGTTTGCTGGGCATTCAACATCTTAGCCTGCAAAATTGGATTGCAGCTATTTACCCCAATTTCACTACACTTGGCATCAATCCCCATCATAGTCTTAGAAATTGCTCCTGCCTTACAAGCTATGCCAAACACTTCGAATTCATGATGACGCAAAATACTTGCCAATATTCGCGTTTCACGAATCAATCCTACACAAGTTGCGATACCGATTTTATGATAATGTATACGCCGAGCAAATTCTATCGTTTCCTGTACCCGGCACCACTTTAAGTATCCATCATATTCCACCTGTGCAGCTGTTTGCATGATCTGCCGGTTATTATCTTCATCATAGGTCTGTAAAGCTTCCTGCAATATCCTTTCATCCATATGGGTTGTAACGCAAAAATCAGGATATTTACGATTTTGCACATCACAATTAATAACGCCACAATCAGCACATGACAATGTTTTATTTTCCATTTTCCATATTTCCTTTGTTTTTTATGTTTTACTTTTATATTTATTAAAATAATTATATCATATATGGCAGTAAACATTCTATTTTTTGCGCTGCCATATAGAAAAAGACCTCTATACATCAAACTTTGGTAAGTCCAATATATAGAGGCCTCTATACATACGTCATGTAGCACGCTTCGTAAGGCTAGTAAAATACTGTTAATCTATTTACTCAAAATCTTTTCAACAGCCTGCGGTTTATGTTCCATCATGTGAGTATAGCCGGGACGAATATCTGCTTTTAAAACAACTTCCATCCGTATTCCTTTTTCAGCAAAATAGAACGTCGCTTTCTTAACAGCTGCCATGACATCATCCCATTCGCCTTCAATTTCTGTAAACATCGAATTTGTTCGGCACGGCAGACCTGATTCACGAATAATACGAACAATTTCAGCTACATACGGTGCAAATTCATCACCCGTACCGCACGGTGCTATAGCTACAGCTACTAATGTATTCAACGTTATTCCTCCTCTATTGTAAAGGGATTCATACTAATATCCTTGGCAGTCGCTTTATATAACTCATCTAAGAAATACTGCTGGAAAGAGCCTGTCCCTTCTGCTTTAACCGCTGCCCGTTTTCCAGCTAAGTTATACACAGCTGCACCGGTCGCAGCGGCGATAAACGGTTCTGCTACCGCTGCATAGACAGCCATAACGCCGCCTAAGGAACAACCAGAACCAGTCACGCACGTCATCATAGGCGAACCGCCATACGAAATCAGTGTTTGTGTGCCGTCTGTGATAAGATCTTCTGCTCCGGATACTGCAACGGCACCACCAGTCCATCTTGCCAATGCTTTCGCAGCGTCTTTCGCTGCCATAACCGTATCCGTAGAATCTACACCGCGCACGTTTGAATGCTGCTGTCCTCCATCAAGTTTCCACAGCCCTGCTAAAGCAATTACTTCTGACGCATTGCCGCGAATAATAGATGGTTTGCTTTCTTTGCACTGCAAAAGCAGTTTTGTCCGCAATTCACCTACACCAATAGCAACCGGGTCTAAGACCCAAGGTTTATGCAATTCATGCAGTGTTTTTACCGTAGTCGGTACGGTTTCTTCATAGATAGGCAGCAATGTTCCTACATTAACGTACATGGAGCTGCCTATTTTTGCCATACTCACACCTTCATCCGGCAGATATACCATAGCAGCTGAACCACCAACTGCCAACTGTGCATTAGCTACAAAATTAATGGTTACCATGTTGGTGATAGACGGTGTCAATGGTGTTGTTGTTTTTACCTGCTGCACCGCTGCAGCTATCTTTTCTTGTATATCTTTCGTATTCATCTGTAAATCACCTCTTTTGTATTATATTTATTATAGACCTTCTTTTTCCATGTCTCAACTAAATTACTAGGCTTTATGCAGCGTCCTATATAAAAATTTTCCCCCCAAAAAAAAACACCTTTTCATTACCTGTTCTGTGAATAAAAAGATGTTTTTCGGCTATACATTTATTCTTTTATATATTCCGTCTCTTCTATATGAATATCTTGTACGGTGTCATTATCGGCAGCAAAGAGAATCGTTCCCTGAATTTTTTTACCTTGTAAAATCATAGGTATCCAAATCCTATCGCCTTTCCACATTTCGTCATACGGAAGCGTATGGATATCAAACCATGCAGGCTGCATTTCTTCTGTTTCTTCAGGTATGCCGTCATAGTGGTGAACAAAATACACATACCCTAAATGATTCCATTCCGGCTGAGCTGCAAATTGAAAATCCAATAGTCCTACAAGTTCCAACTCATATTCGTTGGCACGCAGTCCTGTTTCTTCCCAAAGTTCCCGCACAGCACATTGACGAAAGGTTTCACCACTTTCTATTTTACCGCCAAATCCATTCCATTTAGTTACACCAAAACCACGTTTTTTTCGTCCCAGTAAAATGTCTCCTGCTGCATTGACAGGAAAGCATAATGTCGTATCCCTCATTATTTTTTCCCTTTTTTATGGAAATATTCGTGTTCTTTGGATAATTCCTGCAAAATAGTATCTACTGTCCAAGAAATATTATTGGGTGTCAGCATCGCTTTCAGTGGTATGTTTTTAAGACGTCCGCGCCGCACGGCATCCAACAGCAAATTAACAGATGGATGATCAAAGCCGCATAAAATAATAGCTTCTTTAGTAACAGGCTGTAATGCATCATCTTCTTCTATATTTGTGTGCACTTTAGTCGGGCTGGTTTCAACTTTAGCTGCTGCAATCTCTTCGATTTCTTCATCCGTAAGTCCCAACAGTTTTCCTACTGTTTCTTTCTTTTCCTCTTCTTTTACTTCTTTGACTTGAGATTTTGTCAAAAGTCCTAATAGTTTTAGCTGTTTTAATCGTTCCGTTGTAAAGTTAACAGCCAACATCATGCGATATGCCATGAATTTCTCTCCTTATACTAAAAAAACCGCTGCGGCTTTACGCCACAGCGGCTAAAATGCGATTAAACTAATTCAATGATTACCATTGGAGCTGCATCGCCCTGGCGAACGCCAGTTTTGATAATACGTGTATAACCGCCTTGACGGTCTTTGTATTTCGGTGCAATTTCATCAAACAGTTTTTTTACTACGCCTTCATCCATCATGTATGCTAATACCTGACGGCGAGCATGTAAGTCACCGCGTTTAGCAAGAGTAAGCATTTTTTCAGCAACTTTGCGAAGTTCTTTTGCCTTTGCTTCAGTTGTTTCAATGCGTTCATGTTGGAATAAAGAGGTAACAATGCTGCGCAATAATGCTTTACGTGCAGAGCTGTCACGTCCCAACTTTCTATAAGCCATCGTTCATCCTCCTCGAATTATTCTTCGTTGGATTTCAGATCGAATCCGTAATCCTTTAATTTTTCAATAATTTCATCTACTGATTTTTTGCCCAGATTGCGAATCTTAGACAAGTCATCTTCTGTCCGTTCTACTAAGTCACCTAACGTATAGATGTTAGCACGTTTTAAGCAGTTAGAAGCACGTACGGACAAATCCAGTACATCAATTTTAACCTGGCTGAGTTCCGGCCCAGCTGGTTCTTCCGGCGTTTCCCCATCAGGAGTAGTAAACGGTGCCAATGCTTCATTAGCAGTAGGATCAGAAGCAATTTTTTGGAAGTAATCCAAATAGCTGACCATGATAGAAGCAGCTTTCGCTACGGCATTTTCTGCAGCAATACTGCCATCGGTCTTAACTTCAAGCGTCAACGAATCATAATCCATTTCGTTGCCGACCCGGATATTGCCAACTTCGTAATTAGTCCGAACAATCGGAGAGAAAATGGAGTCGATAGGAATTACACCGATCACATCTGTATCTCTTTTGTTCTTAGTCGAAGGAACATACCCCTTGCCTCGTTCGATATGGCACTGCATATGAATATGCGCGTCCGTATCAAGTGTAGCAATATGAAGTTCCGGGTTTAAAATTTCTATGTCTGAGTTTACATCAAGGTCTTTTGCGGTAAATTCGCATTCACCACTAACATCTACTGTGATGTCTAATTCATCAACTTCATCGCGTGTGAATTTTAAGCTCAGCTGTTTGAGGTTCAGGATAATTTCTGAAATATCTTCCCGAACGCCAGGCAACGTCGAAAATTCATGCAACACGCCGTCGATTTTGATAGAGGTGATTGCTACGCCGTCCAACGAAGACAAGAGGACGCGCCGCAAGCTATTGCCCAATGTGATTCCGTAACCTCTGTCCAGAGGTTCGCATACGAATTTTCCATAGGTGCCGTCGTCGCTTCTTTCAACGGTTTTAACTTTAAATTTGTTATCATCAATCATTAGGAAAATCCTCCCATTCCAGAATCAAAACAACTTGGTGGATTGTCTGTTATACACGTCTGCGTTTCGGCGGACGGCAGCCATTATGCGGGATAGGAGTTACGTCTTTAATAGAGTTAACTTCAAGACCTGCAGCCTGCAATGCACGAATAGCAGCTTCACGACCAGAGCCAGGGCCTTTTACAAAAACTTCAACCTGACGAAGACCATATTCCATTGCTGTTTTAGCAGCCTGTTCAGCAGCCATCTGTGCAGCAAACGGAGTGCTTTTACGAGAACCACGGAAACCGAGGCCGCCAGCACTTGCCCAAGACAAAGCGTTGCCTTTTGCATCACTAATAGTAACAATAGTATTATTAAAAGTAGAACGAATATGAGCTGCACCCGATTCTACATGTTTCTTTTCTTTTCTTTTATTGCTTCTTACGTTATTCTTAGCCAAAATCGTTTCCCTCCTTACTTAAAAATCTTATTTTTTCTTACCTGCGATTGCTTTTCTCGGGCCTTTACGTGTACGTGCGTTTGTCTTTGTGCGCTGACCGCGAACAGGGAGACCTGCACGATGACGTTTGCCGCGATACGAATTAACTTCGATTAAGCGTTTAATATTCAGAGCGCCTTCACGACGAAGGTCACCTTCTACTTTATAATCATGACCGATTACTTCACGGATTTTCTGTACTTCATCTTCTGTCAAATCACGAACGCGTGTGTCCGGATTAACACCTGTTTTCTTCAGGATTTCCTGAGAAGAAGAAAGACCAATACCGAAAATGTAAGTCAACCCAATTTCAACTCGTTTATCACGTGGTAAATCCACACCGGCTATACGTGCCATCTATTCATCCACCTCCTGTCTATTAACCTTGTTTCTGTTTATGTTTCGGATTTTCGCAAATAACCATTACACGGCCTTTGCGTTTGATAATTTTGCATTTTTCGCAAATTTTCTTTACTGACGGTTTTACCTTCATAATTAACCTCCTGCGTAATACAATCTTACTTGAAGCGGTACGTAATACGACCGCGATTCAGATCATACGGTGTCAATTCCATTGTAACTCTGTCACCAGGAAGAATCCGAATAAAATTCATACGCATTTTTCCTGAAACGTGAGCCAGCACGATGTGCTCGTTTTCTAATTTTACTTTAAACATTGCGTTAGGCAGTGCTTCAACGACGACGCCTTCTACTTCAATGACATCTTCCTTAGACATGTGTAACCTCCCTGGTCAAATCCATCTTGGCCCGGTTCACAACGGACCGTATCCATTCATTGCTGATTCTCAGGGGACCAACGCTTCCAATGGATCCGTTCGTTCCCACTATCTGGAGATGCCGGCAATTCTTTTTCTTCGGCTTATCCAATTTGTACTTTCTACCGTCAGCAATCCATACATAGGGATAATCCAACTTGCCGACAACGACATACAAGCTATTTTTATCCCTGCCCGCACAGCTTTTAACAACCGCGTAGTCAGGCAACTGTAGCCGCTCCATCATTCCGGTAAGGTCAGGATTTCCGGACCATTTTCAGTAATAGCTACTGTATGTTCAAAATGAGCTGCCGGTTTTTTATCACGAGTAACAACAGTCCAGCCGTTTTTTAACTGCCGCACTTTTTCTGTTCCCATGTTAATCATCGGTTCAATAGCTAAAACCATGCCCGGTTCCAGTAATTCCCCATGACCTGGCATGCCATAATTCGGCACTTCTGGTTCTTCATGCATATCCGTGCCAATACCGTGGCCCACATAGTCACGAACAACACCATACCCAAATGATTCAGCATAGGCTTGAACGGCATGTCCGATGTCGCCCAGGTGGTTGCCAGCCACTGCCTGCTCAATGCCTTTATAGAGACTTTCTTCAGTTACTTTGAGCAGCTGAAGAGTAGCCGGGGCAACGTGACCAATAGGAATAGTCACTGTGGAGTCTCCATGGTAGCCATTTTTATTTACAACCAAATCAATACTGATTATATCGCCATCTTTTAACTTGCGTCGGCCAGGAATACCATGAACAACTTCTTCATTTACACTGGCACAGATAGTTGCCGGAAATCCATAATAGCCTTTGCAACTCGGAAAAGCACCGCAGCTGCGGATGTATTCTTCGCAGCGCTGATCCAGCTCACCTGTTGTAACGCCCGGCTTCGCCAGCTTTTTCATCAGCTGCAACGCATTGGCAGTAATGCGGCCAGCTTCGCGAATATACTCAATTTCCCGTTTAGATTTTAAAATAATCATTTTATTTACTCTTTTCAAGGCTTGCTACGATATCATTGAATACGTGTTCCATATCCTGTTTGCCATCGACTTCGATATACAAATTGGAATTTTTGTAGTAATCAATAAGCGGTTTAGTCTGTGCTGCATATACGCTAAGACGTTTCTTGACGGTTTCCATCTTGTCGTCATCACGCTGATACAGTTCGCCGCCGCATTTATCGCAGACATTCTTAACTTTAGACGGTTTAAATTCGACATGGTATGTCGCACCGCAGGAACGGCAAATCTGACGGCCTGTCGTGCGTTTAATCAGTTCTTCATCCGGAACAGAAATATTGACAACACCGTCAAGCTTAATGCCTAAATCGCTGAGAATAGCATCGAGGGATACAGCCTGTGAAGTTGTACGCGGAAAACCATCCAGGATAAAGCCTTTCTTGCAATCGTCTTTTGCCAAACGTTCTTTGACAATACCGACGGTTACAGCATCCGGTACGAGCTGGCCGTTGTCCATGTACTTTTTGGCTTCCAATCCAAGGGGAGTCTGTTCCTTAACTGCTGCGCGGAACATATCACCAGTAGAAATCTGGGGAATACCATATTTTTCAATCAATCGTTCGGCCTGTGTGCCTTTACCAGCACCCGGAGGGCCCATTAAAAGAATGTACACTTAAACTACCCCCTTATTATTTCATAAATCCTTGATATTGTCTATTCAAAACTAAGGATTCAGCTTGTTTCATCGTATCAATAGCTACGCCGACAACAATCAGCAATGCCGTGCCGCCAAAGTATACGCCTTCAATACCGGTAATCCAGCCAATAAAGTTTGGCAGAATAGCAATAAATGCCAAGAAAAATGCACCGGCAAGAGTGATACGAGTCATAATTCTATCTATATACAAAGCCGTTGGCTGTCCCGGACGAATCCCAGGAATAAAGCCGCCGTATTTTTGCATATTTTCCGTAAGCTGCGGAATATTCAGCGAAATAGCGGTATAAAAATATGTAAAGAAGATAATCAGGATTGCATACATTACCGTATTAGTTACTGTACCCCATGCAAACCATCCTGCAATCATCTGAATTGTTTCATTCTGCACAAATTGTGCAATAGTTACCGGAAACATCAGCACAGAAGATGCGAAGATAATAGGAATTACCCCTGCCTGATTTACTTTCAGCGGAATGTGCGTAGAATGACCGCCATACATCTTACGACCGACAATACGTTTTGCATACTGTACAGCTACACGCCGCTGTCCTTGTGTTACTTCAATAACGACTACAATCATAAAAATTGCAATTAATGCAAAGAGCAACACTTGGAAAATATTAATAGAGCCTGCTTGAATGTACTTGTATACCGTCATGCAGCCATTTGGGAAACGCGCTACGATACCAGCAAAGATAATAAGAGAAATCCCATTACCAATACCGCCAGCTGTAATCTGGTCACCCAGCCACATAAGAAAACAAGTGCCAGCTGTCAAAATAACAGCTACCATGATGACCATTGCCCAGCTGTTATCAATGAGTGCATTGTTTACTTTCAACGCATAACTCATGGCAAACGCCTGAATAAATCCAAGCAACACGGTACCATACCGCGTTACCTTTTGGATTTTATCACGGCCATCTTGGTTATCTTTAGCCCATTGTTCAAAAGTAGGTACTACCGATGTCAGCAGCTGCATAATAATGGAAGCATTGATATACGGCGTAATGCTCATCGCAAGAATAGAAAACTTACTTAATGCACCGCCAGAAAACAAATCAAGCAAACCAAATAAGTTGCCGCTGCTAAAAAGATTTTCAATGACTGAGGCGTCTACCCCTGGAACAGGGATATGGACACCTAGTCTGAAAATGATGAACATGATTAGGGTGAATACTGCACGTTTCCGAAATTCCGGTACGTTCAGTACGTTCTGGATGCTATCTAACACCGCAAATCACCCCTACTGTTCAGCTACCGGTTCTTCTCCCGGTACTACAACCTTACCGCCTGCAGCTTCGATTTTAGCTTTAGCAGATTTAGTGAAGCCATTAGCTACGACAGTGAGTTTCTTTTCAACTTCGCCATTGCCAAGGATACGAACGCCATCGCGAACATTTTTGAGGATGCCAGCTTCTACCAAAGCAACAGGATCAACAGTCGTGCCGTCTTCAAAACGGTTGAGTACAGAAACGTTAACTTCTGCATATTCTTTAGCCCAAACATTCTTGAAGCCGCGTTTTGGGAGCAAACGATACAACGGCATCTGGCCGCCTTCGAAGCCCGGGCGCTTGCCGCCGCCGCTACGGGAAAGCTGACCTTTCATACCTTTGCCAGCCGTTTTGCCATTGCCGGAGCCAATGCCGCGGCCAACGCGGTTGCGTTTTTTCTTGGAACCAGGAATAATACTCATTTCATGAAGTTTCAATTCAGCGCACCTCCTTCTATATTAAATTTCTTCTACTTTTACTAAGTGTTCTACTTTATGAAGCATTCCTTTAATCTGAGGAGTTACTTCTTTTACTACGCTGGAGTTCGTCTTATGGAGACCAAGAGCAACGATAGTTGCGCGCTGATCGCCAGGACGGCCTGCGAGACTCTTAACGAGTGTAACTTTTACTTGAGCCATCTTGTGTATCCTCCTTATTAACCGTAAATTTCTTCTACAGTTTTGCCACGGAGTTCAGCAACTTTATTGACATCCTTCAAACGGCTCAACCCTTCGATAGTTGCCTGAACCATGTTGTTCGGGTTAGAAGAACCAATGGATTTTGTCAAGATGTTGCGTACGCCAGCCAATTCCAATACGGCACGTACCGGACCGCCAGCAATAACGCCAGTACCTTCTGCAGCCGGTTTCAAGAATACTTGGCCAGCACCGAAAATACCTGTGACCTGATGAGGAATAGAACCGTTTTTCAATGCAACGGTAATCATATTTTTCTTAGCGTCTTCAACGCCTTTACGAATTGCTTCCGGAACTTCGCCAGCTTTGCCTAATCCTGCGCCGACTTTGCCGTTGCCGTCACCGACAACAACCAAAGCACTGAAGGAAAAACGGCGGCCGCCTTTAACTACCTTAGCAACACGGTTGATGAATACGACATTTTCTTGTAATTCGAGACCTGCATGGTCGACTTTTGCCATGTGTTATTTCCTCCTTGATTAGAATTTTAAGCCAGCTTCACGAGCTGCTTCTGCAAGAGCAGCAACACGGCCATGGTAAATATAACCGCCACGGTCAAATACTACCGTAGTGATACCTTTTTCAATAGCACGTTTTGCAACCAATGCACCAACTAATTTTGCGCCTTCAGCGTTACCGCCGTTAACGTTTTGTTCTTTAAGTTCTTTATCCAAGGAACTTGCAGAAACTAAAGTTACGCCGTTCTGGTCATCAATAACCTGAGCGTAAATATTTGAAAGGCTGCGGAATACATTCAAACGCGGACGTTCAGCCGTACCGCTGATATGCTTACGCAAGCGCCAATGACGTTTCAAACGAATTGCATTCTTACTGGATTTCAAGGAATTCACTCCTTTCTATAATCAAGCTACGTTAATTATTTCTTCGTGCCAGCTTTGCCGGCTTTACGACGAACATGTTCGCCAACATAACGAATACCTTTTCCTTTATATGGTTCAGGAAGACGATAGCCGCGGATTTTAGCAGCAAATTCGCCAACAACTTCGTTATTAGCACCAGATACTACGATCTGCGTAGCACTTGGGCATTCAATAGTAACACCTTCCGGTGCTTCTAATTCGAGGGGGTGGGAGAAGCCGAGAGTTAAGGCAAGTTTTTTGCCTTTCATCTGTGCTCTGTAACCAACACCAACGATTTCCATTTCTTTTTTGAAACCTTCTGTAACACCTTTTACCATGTTGGCAATAAGGGCACGAGTCAGGCCGTGCAATGCACGATGATTTTTATCGTCAGACGGACGTTCTACAGTAATGACGTTATCAGCTACTGTAACTTTCATATCCTGGTGAAGCGTACGTGTGAGTTCGCCTTTCGGGCCTTTAACGGTAATTACCTGGCCATCAAGGTTTACATTTACGCCTGCCGGGATATCAATAGGCATTCTACCTACTCGAGACATATTGACACCTCCAAATTTTACCAGACGTACGCAATAACTTCGCCGCCCAAACCAATTTTACGAGCCTGTTTATCACTCATAATACCTTTGGACGTGGAAATAACAGCGATCCCTAAACCACCAAGAACTCGCGGAAGTTCTTCTTTGCCAGCGTAAACACGCAAGCCTGGTTTAGAAATTCTCTTAATACCGGTAATAACCTTTTCTTTGTTAGAACCATATTTCAACGTAACTTTCAGCGTTTTGCCTTCGTTTACGGATTCATAATTTTTAATAAAACCTTCTTCTTTTAAGATTTCAAGCACTGCAGCTTTCATCTTAGAAGCAGGCATTTCTACTTTTTCGTGATATGCCGAGTTGGCATTACGGATTCTGGTGAGCATATCCGCAATCGGATCGGTCATTGCCATAATCTAAAAACCTCCCTTCATGAAATACATTACCAGCTGGCTTTTTTAACGCCAGGAATTTGTCCTTTATAAGCCAGTTCACGGAATGTAATACGGCAGATACCGAATTTACGCATATAACCGTGAGGACGACCGGTTACTTTGCAACGGTTGTGCAAACGTACCGGCGAAGCGTTTGCCGGCAATTTAGAAAGTGCTTCATAGTCGCCGTTTGCTTTTAATTCAGCACGCAGTTTAGCGTATTTGGCAACCATTTTTTCACGTTTCTTTTCACGTTCGAGCATAGATTTCTTTGCCATGTATGTTAATCCTCCTTAATTACTTTTCAAAAGGCATACCCATCATTTTCAACATGTCACGGCCTTCTTCATCTGTCGTAGCAGTTGTTACGATGGTAATATCCATACCACGGGCTTTATCAACTTTATCATATTCAATTTCCGGGAATATGAGCTGTTCTTTTAAGCCCAGTGTATAGTTGCCGCGGCCGTCAAAACCAGTAGCGCTTACGCCATGGAAGTCACGTACACGAGGCAGAGCCAAGTTCATCAATTTATCGAGGAATTCATACATCCGTTCACCGCGAAGTGTAACTTTGCAGCCAAGGTTCATACCTTCACGGATTTTGAAAGCCGCAATAGATTTCTTAGCTTTTGTAATGATTGGTTTCTGACCGGAAATAATAGTCATATCATTAACAGCAGCATCCAAAGCTTTGGAGTTGGTAACAGCTTCGCCAACTGCCATGTTGATAACAACTTTAGTAATCTTCGGAATCTGCATTACATTTTTGTAATTGTGTTTTTCCTGTAAGCCTTTCACAACTTCGGAAAGGTATTTATCTTTTAATCTGGACACTCTCAAGGCCCTCCCTTCTTATTAGATAGCTTTGCCGCTCTTTACTGCTGTGCGGACTTTTGTACCATCGGCCTGCTGAACCATTTTTACACGGGTCGGTTTGCCGCTTTCAGGATCTACGAGCATAACGTTGGAAACATGAATCGGAGCTTCCTTCGTGATAATGCCGCCTTGAGGATTGTTCTGACTCGGTTTTGTGTGGCGCTTAACTTGGTTAAGGCCTTCTACTACGACGCGGTCTTTTTTCGGATATGCTGCGATGACCTTGCCTTTTTTGCCTTTTTCTTTACCAGCGATTACGATAACTGTATCGCCTGTCTTTACGTGCATTTTACCCATTGAGAACACCTCCTCCGATTATAATACTTCCGGAGCCAGGGAGATGATCTTCATGAAATCTTTTTCACGCAATTCTCTGGCAACCGGCCCAAAAATACGAGTACCTTTAGGGCTTTTATCATTATTGATTACGACAGCTGCATTTTCGTCAAAACGGATGTAAGAACCGTCAACACGGCGCAATCCTTTTTTCGAACGAACGATAACAGCTTTTACTACGTCGCCTTTCTTGACAACGCCACCGGGTGATGCATCTTTAACAGATGCTGTAATGATATCACCAATGTTGCCATATTTACGATATGAGCCACCCATGACCTGGATGCACAAAAGTTTTTTGGCACCGGTGTTATCGGCAACATTCAACATAGTTTCTTGCTGAATCATGGCTTAACCTCCTAATTAATTCAAGCTTATTTAGCTGCTTCTACGATTGTCACTACTCTCCAATGTTTCTGTTTGGACAGCGGACGAGTTTCTTCAATACGTACGATGTCGCCTACATGGCATTCATTGTTTTCATCATGCGCTTTGAATTTTACAGTCGAGATAATCGGTTTTTTGTACAGCTTATGCTGTGTCTTATATTCTACAGCAACAACAACGGTTTTGTCCATTTTATCGCTGACAACTTTACCTACGCGGATTTTCCGTTCATTTCTTTCCATCTGTGCTTGTGACCTCCTTTTAGATTCCAATTATGTACGTCGTTCTTAAGCCTGCGCTTTCAGTTCTGCTTCACGCTGTACCGTTTTGATGCGAGCGATAGTTTTCTTAACTTCACGAATTCGCATTGGATTTTCTAATTGGCCGGTCGCATGTTGAAAACGGAGGTTAAACAATTCTTCTTTCAGGCTAACCACCTTTTCGTCCATTTCGGCAGCGCTCAGAGCACGGATTTCTTTAACCTTCATTTTGTTCACCACCTAATTCCTGACCTCTAACAACAAACTTCGTTTTAATCGGCAGTTTATGGCCGGCAAGACGCATAGCTTCACGAGCTATTTCTTCACTTACACCGCCCATTTCAAAGAGTACACGACCTGGTTTAGCAACTGCAACCCAATATTCCGGAGCACCTTTACCAGAACCCATACGTGTACCAGCCGGTTTAGCTGTGATTGGTTTATCCGGGAAAATTTTAATCCAGACTTTACCACCACGTTTAATATAACGAGTCATAGCAATACGGGCAGCTTCGATTTGACGGTTGGTAATCCATGAAGGTTCAGCAGCAACCAAACCGAATTCGCCATGTGCTACTTTATTTCCGCGATGAGCCTGACCTTTCATACGGCCGCGGAACTGTTTACGATATTTAACACGTTTTGGAATTAACATTATGCTTCACTCCCTTCGTGTTTTTTCTGCGGAGCTTTTTTAGCTTCCGGCAAAATTTCACCTTTATAAATCCAGCATTTTACACCAATGCAGCCATATGTTGTATGTGCTTCAGCGAAGCCATAATCAATATCTGCACGAAGTGTATGCAAGGGGATAGAACCATCACGCAAGCTTTCGCTGCGGGCGATTTCAGCACCGCCAAGACGACCGGAGCACATAATTTTGATACCTTTAGCACCCATGCGCATTGTACGGCCAACGCACTGTTTCATAGCACGGCGGAAGCCAATACGACGTTCAAGCTGGCCAGCAACATTTTCAGCAACGAGAGTTGCATCCATTTCAGCCTGTTTGATTTCAGCAATGTTAACATCAACAGCTTTTGTTGTGAAAGCTTTGAGTGCTTTTTTAATATCTTCAATACCAGCGCCGCCGCGGCCAATTACCATGCCCGGTTTTGCAGTATGAATAATCAATTTAATACGTTTAGCAGAACGTTCAATTTCAATACGAGAAACGCCTGCGATGAACAACTGTTTCTTTAAGAATTCACGGATTTTTACGTCTTCATTCAGAAGTGTTGCATAATCCTTTTCAGCATACCATTTCGCATCCCAGGGTTTTACAACGCCAACACGAAATCCATGGGCATTAACTTTTTGACCCACTACGTTTCCCTCCTTATGCTCTTTCTTTTACGACAACAGTCAAGTGACTGGAATGTTTCAAAATTTTGAAAGCCTGTCCACGGCTGCGCGGATGAATACGTTTCATCGTGGAATCTTGGTCAACGAAAATTTCAGAAACAAATAATTTATCTACGTTCATGTCATTATTATGTTCCGCATTTGCTACAGCAGAGCGCAATGCTTTTTCTACTACACGAGAACCCACTTTCGGAGTGAATTTCAAGATAGAGAAAGCTTCGCCTACATTTTTGCCCCGAACCAAGTCAGCTACGATTCGAATTTTTCGGGGGGCAATGCGAATATGTCTAGCAATTGCTTTTGCTTCCATCAAAGTTACCTCCCTTATTTAGTTACCTTTTCAGCTTTAGCATGGCCTTTGAATGTACGAGTCGGAGCAAATTCGCCCAACTTGTGGCCTACCATATCTTCCGTAATATAGACAGGTACGTGTTTCCGGCCGTCGTGAACAGCAATCGTATGTCCTACGAAGCTAGGCAAAATCGTGGATGCACGGGACCAGGTTTTTACTACTTTTTTTTCATTGGCTTCATTCATAGCATCAATCTTTTTGAGGAGATGAAATGCTACGAATGGGCCCTTTTTAACGGATCTGGACACTTATTTATCTCCTTTCCACAACCTATTTACGTCTCTTCACAATAAACTTATTGGAAGCTTTTTTAGATTCACGAGTCTTAACGCCATATGCAGGTTTACCCCAAGGAGTAACCGGACGTTTACGGCCGACAGGAGACTTGCCTTCGCCGCCGCCATGCGGATGATCGCACGGGTTCATAACAACACCGCGGTTGCCTGGGCGAATGCCTTTCCAACGGGAACGGCCAGCTTTACCAATTGTAATATTTTCATAGTCCGTGTTGCTTACAACACCGATAGTTGCACGGCAGCGGATATGAACCTGACGTAATTCACCGGAAGGAAGACGAAGCAATGCATAGTTTCCTTCTTTAGCCATGAGCTGTGCAGATTCACCGGCAGAACGTACCATCTGAGCACCTTTGCCGATTTTAAGTTCTACATTGTGTACTAATGTACCGAGAGGGATATTAGCGAGCGGCAATGCATTGCCGATTTTAATATCGGATTCGGGACCGCTGTAAACAACGTCGCCGACTTTCAAGCCGTTCGGAGCAATGATATATTTCTTTTCGCCATCTGCGTAAAACAGAAGAGCGATGTTTGCAGAGCGGTTCGGATCGTATTCAATCGTCGCTACTTTTGCAGGGATATTATCTTTAATACGTTTGAAGTCAATCAAACGATAACGGCGTTTGTGGCCGCCACCTTGATGACGGACAGTCATTCGACCGCTATTATTACGACCGCCTTTGTTGGTAACCTTAGCCAACAAAGATTTTTCCGGTTTGGACGCCGTGATTTCTTCAAAAGTCGAAACTGTCATGAAACGACGGCCAGCGGAATACGGTTTAAATGATTTAATGGCCATTTTGGTGCCTCCTCCTTTATTTCGTTATTCCTTAAGCTCCTTCAAAGAATTCGATGGTTTCGCCTTCCTGAAGTGTTACGATGGCTTTTTTATAGTCCGGGCGTTTGCCAACATACTTACCCATGCGTTTGAATTTGCCCATCGTACGAAGAGTTGCTACGCTTTTGACTTTAACATCAAAAACAGCTTCTACAGCTTTACGGATTTCGATTTTATTTGCATGGAGCGGTACCTTAAATGTGTACTTGCCATCAGACATCATCATTGTTGTTTTTTCAGTGATGACCGGTTTTAATAAGAGATCATGCATGTTCATTTATGCGAGCACCTCCTCAATCTTGGCTACAGCGCTCTTTGTAACAAACAGCTTTGTGTAGTGAAGCAAATCAAAGATGTTGATGCCTTCTGTAGAAACAGCTTTAACACCTGTGATATTGCGAGCACAACGAGCAACGATTTCATCGTTGTCTGTAACGAAAAGAACTTTTTCACCAGCAAATTTGAAGTTGTTGATGAGATTTACAATTTCTTTCGTTTTCGGAGCTGCGAGATTGATTTCGTCTAATACGAATACTTCGTTTGTATTTACTTTATCGCTTAAAGCGGATTTAACAGCCAAACGTCTAGCTTTACGCGGCATTTTTTGTGCGTAAGAGCGTGGATGTGGACCCCAGATGGTGCCACCGCCAACCCACAATGGGCTGCGAGTGCTGCCTACACGGGCCCGGCCGGTTCCTTTTTGTTTCCAAGGTTTTCTGCCGCCGCCACGAACCAAGCCTCTGGTTTTCGTGGAATGCGTGCCCAAGCGTTCATTTGCGAGCTGACGAAGAACGGCCTGTCTCATGACAGCTTCGTTCACTTCAACGCCAAATACGCTATCGTTCAATTCAATTTCACCGGTCTGTGCGCCGGTAATATTATACGTGCTTACTTTTGGCATTATAATTTATCCTCCTTCCTGTATATCAACAAATTAGCGGGGTTTAACAGTATCGCGAATCATTACAAGGCTGCCTTTAGCACCCGGAATGCCACCTTTAACCAAGATAAGGTTTTTGTCCATATCTACTTTTACAATAGAAAGATGGAGAACTGTTGCCTGATTACCACCCATTTGTCCAGGAAGTTTTTTACCTTTGACGACTTTACCGCCGCCACCACTGATCATAGGTCCGAGAGAACCAGGTTCACGATGAGATTTGGAACCGTGACTCATTGGCCCGCGATGGAAACCGTGACGTTTGATAGTACCTGCAAAACCTTTACCCTTGCTGGTGCCAATTACGTCGACGAGATCGCCGCTTGCGAAAATATCAGCTGCCAGAGTTTGGCCAACTGTATAATCCGGCGTATCTGTCAAACGAAATTCGCGAAGATACTTTACAGGAGCAACGCCTGCTTTGTCGAATTGACCCTTGACGGGTTTTGTCAGATGTTTTTCTTTGATTTCGCCATAGCCCAACTGAATGGAGTTGTATCCGTCAGTATCCACTGTCTTAACACGGACAACTACGTTCGGGGAAGCTTCGACGACTGTTACTGGAACAACTGCGCCTTCTTCAGTGAAGACCTGAGTCATACCCAATTTTTTACCCAAAATAGCTTTAGACATAATCGCACCTCCTCCTATAATTTGATTTCGATGTCTACGCCTGCCGGCAGATCGAGTCTCATCAATGCATCAACTGTTTTGTTGGATGCTTCGAGAATGTCGATCAAGCGTTTGTGCGTACGCAGTTCGAACTGTTCACGAGAATCTTTGTTAACATGCGGAGAACGCAGAATCGTGAAGATGTTCTTTTCCGTCGGCAGCGGAATAGGGCCAGATACCATAGCACCTGTCCGTTTCGCCGTATCGACGATTTTCGCCGCGCTCTGATCCAATGTTTTGTGATCGTACGCTTTGAGGCGAATTCTGATTCTTTCCTGTTTTGCCATTACGTAATTCCTCCTAACGTCTATTTCATTGAATAGACTGCTCCATAGGAGTTTCCCCGCAACGCGGGCAACATCCTATATCATAGTTTAAACGCGTCAGGGTATCCCCTGTTGTCGCGTACTTACATAGTGTACTACAAAACAAGCAGTCATGCAAGGATTTTTGAACACTTTTTTGTTGTTCCGTAACTTATTCCGCATAGTTCTTATAAAAAAAAATCATATAAAGAAAGAGCCGCAAGCACAAGCTTGCAGCTCTTTCTTTTATATAAGCATGAATGATATTCATGCCATAGTATTTAAAAATTAAGCGTCGATTTCAGATACAACGCCAGCGCCTACCGTACGGCCGCCTTCACGAATAGCGAAACGAAGACCTACTTCGATAGCAATCGGAGTGATAAGTTCTACGTCCATTTTTACGTTATCGCCAGGCATGCACATTTCAGTGCCTTCCGGAAGATTGATAACGCCAGTTA
>JBNMKW010000043.1:0-20323 GCA_050874545.1 Megasphaera sp.
AAAGAATTTAAAATCAATGCCGTTCCATAAAAAGTATCCTGCTCATCGAGAACTGAAGTTGATGAGCTGAGCCAAGAATTTAGGCATTCAAAGACCATTGCCGAGCTATTGACTTGATTCTCCATCAAGGGACGGTCGGCGAGGTTTATAATGTCGGTGGTCATATGGTATTTGCAGCATGAAGATTGGTGGCAGCCCATCATTAGCGGCGAGTATCAGCAGTACTATCAGAAGATGTATGGTGGGAGGGTATGAGGATGGCGTCTAAATTTTACAATCAACGAATGTCATATAGAATAAACAAGAAAGTCGTGGCTGTATATGTATTGCATACGATACAGTCATGACTTTTTCCTTAAGTACTAGGGAAAATCGTAGTTATAGTGTATAATGTGTAGGTGTCAGGGACAGTATGACAGGCAGGTATCCTGAAATGTAATGGATATATAGTGACTGGTGTGCCTGGAAACGATATGGAAACATCTGGTTGAAATAAAAACAAGAGGGAGTGTTGACATGAATGTATTAGTGACTGGCGGGGCTGGGTTTATTGGCTCTCATGTCGTACAGTTGCTGCAGGAAAAGAATGTGCAGACTGTTGTGTTTGATAATTTGTCCAGCGGCTCACGGGATAATGTACCGGACGGGATAGAACTTGTTGTCGGCGATATTTGTGATGTGGCAGCTGTGGAAAAGGTATTTGCAAGTCATCATTTTGATGCAGTCGTACATTTGGCAGCGCAGACGATGGTACCTGTTTCCGTGGAAGATCCTGTGCTGGACTGTCAAATTAATTTAGAAGGAGTCCTTCATATCCTGCAGTGCTGCCGTGCGCACGGCGTGCCGCATATTTTATTTTCATCCAGTGCTGCCGTATATGGAGATAATGTGCATATTCCGCTGCAAGAAACGGAACCGTTGCTGCCGACATCGCCGTATGGCATTACCAAGATGACGACGGAACATTATTTGCGGGTGTATCATGAGTTGTACGGTATGGATGCGACAGTGTTTCGTTTTGCCAACGTATATGGTGAACGGCAGGGCGAAAAAGGCGAAGGCGGCGTAGTCAGTATTTTCTGTAAGCTCCTTTCTAAAGGCAAGGGTATTACCGTGTTTGGTGATGGCAGTCAGACTCGTGATTTTGTGTATGCCGGGGACATTGCGCGGGCTATCGTGCGGGCGCTGCCGCTGCGGGGGTACCATACGATCAATGTGTCTACGGGCCGAGAAACGAGCATCAATGATTTGATTCGTTCTTTTGAACGGACTATCGGGCATGCTGCCGATGTGAACTATACGGCACCACGAAAAGGAGATATTTTGCGGTCGGTATTGAGTAATGACAAGCTGAAAGATACGTTGCAGTTGACGGCAGATATGAAGCTGGAAGAAGGCATTCAGCGGACGTATCAATGGTATGTGGCGCAGTGGAAGAGCTAAACGTGGCTGTATGATTGATATGACACCGGAAAAATAGCTATCAAAAAAAGAAAAAGGATGGGGTTTTAAATGAAACGTAAGCAAATAGCGGCTATAGCAGCGTGTGTGTTGGTATTTCCTGTAGGGGCAATGGCTGCCAGTGTGACGACCAATGTGCCACTGGACAGTGTGTATTATTCGTATATTGAAAAATTAAGCGGTATGGGCTATATTGCGTCTATGCCCAATGGCGCTAAGCCGTACAGCCGTATGGAAATGGCAAAATGGGTCCAGGAAGCGAAGCAGAAAGAGGCTGAAAAACCGATGCCGGCATATTTAAAGAGTCAGATGCAGGCACTGGAAACGTATTTGGCGCCGGAACTGGCAGCTCTGCAGGGAGAAAAACTGGATAACCCCATCAAAATCCGTACTGTTACGGCTGAAGTTACATATAATCACAGTGATACGATGCGTTACGGGTATAAAAATATCAAAGCCGGCTGGCAGCCCTTTGGCGAAAATCATAACGGCTATGCGTATGGCAGAGACGGCAACATCATGGCCAACGTGGAAGTATCCGGCAACCTCAATGAACGGGTAGCCCTGTCGCTGCGGCCGCGGTTTAGCTATGACAAAGACAACGACGGCTCGGCAAGTTTGGAAGAAGGCTACATCAAAACACGTTTGGGCATTTGGCATGTTGAAGCCGGGAAACAAGCGTTGACATGGGGCCAGGGAGCTAGCGGCAATTTGCTGTTGGGCAACAATATGAAACCGTTGACAACGCTGCAGCTGCATTTTGATGAACCAAAACAAGTAGGAGGATTTTTCCGATTCCTGGGCAAGGCCGATTTCCATGCCTTTTATGGTATGACGGATAAAGACCGTCGTGAGGATGCCGCATCGTGGGGACGGACGGATTATGATGATGCCGGCCTACTGGGACTGCGCTTGGATATTACGCCGACGTCGTATTTTACGATTGGCGCGTCGCGTGTTTCTATGCTCGGCGGCAAGGGTCATGGGTTGAGCAAATCCGATTGGAAGCATTGGGTAACAGGTACCAATGACAACCAGCCGCAAGACCGCTGGAATGATATTGCCGGTTTTGATTTCCGGCTGCGGTTGCCTGGCGTACAGTTTTACGGTGAAGCCTATGGGGAAGACCAGGCCCATGATATGCCGTGTGAATGGGCGTACCGTGGCGGTATCTATTTGCCGCGGTTGACGAAAGACGGTTCGTGGGATATGACGCTGGAAATGGCGCAGACCAATGAAGTCTGGTATCAGCATGGCACCTATCAAAACGGCTGGACATACAGCGGTGATATTATGGGTGATGCTATGGGCCGGGATGCACGCAAGTATTACGGTGCCGTCAAGCATTATCTGTCAAACGAAGCCTACTTGGGGATGTATTACCAGCGGACGCAGATGAACCGGAGCAGCCGTTTGGATAATACAATCGATGAAGCGGCACTGATGGGACAGCGCAAGCTGGCAGCGAATACGTATCTGCGCGGTACGCTGGGCTTGGCGCGTGTGCGTGCTGCCGGGCAGGATAATGCGTATCACCGCTTTGCGACGGCATCTATCCAATGGATGTATTAATCGCTGGAAGTTTTTTACGCTGGTTTTGCCGTGATGATGTAAACAATCCTTGCTCTTTTGTGCTGTTTATGCTATGATAAGGGGCATGAAGTAAGGCGATGCAAGAGAGGAGTAAGCATACGAGTCAGCGAAACAGGGATGGTGAAAGCCTGTTGCTTATGCTGAAGGCGCTCTGAAGGCCGCAGCCGGAAGTCTTTTACGGGATGTGTATGGCTGATGAATGAAGCGGGTCTATAGACCAACCAGGGTGGAACCGCGGGTACGTATACTCGTCCCTGTAACATTATGAGGATGTTACAGGGACTTTTTGTATTATTAGGAGGGAAACACAGATGAACTTTCAAGACATGATATTTGCATTGAAGAATTTTTGGTCCTCCCAAGGCTGCATCATTTATGAACCATATGATGTAGAAAAAGGGGCAGGCACGATGAACCCGGCTACGTTTTTGCGTACGCTGGGGCCGGAACCATGGCACGTAGCGTATGTAGAACCGTCACGCCGTCCGGCTGACGGCCGCTATGGCGACAACCCAAACCGCCTGTATCAGCACCATCAATTCCAGGTTATTTGCAAACCGTCTCCAGATAATATTCAGGAATTATATTTAAAGAGCTTGGAAACGCTGGGCATTAACCCCAAAGAACACGATATTCGTTTTGTCGAAGACAACTGGGAATCGCCGACACTGGGTGCCTGGGGTCTTGGCTGGGAAGTCTGGCTGGACGGTATGGAAGTTACGCAGTTTACGTATTTCCAGCAGGTCGGCGGCATTGACGTCGCTCCTGTTTCTTCTGAAATCACGTACGGCATGGAACGATTGGCTATGTACATCCAGGGCGTAGAAAATGTGTACGACTTGAAGTGGACAGACGACGTAACGTACGGAGATATTTTCCATCAAAACGAAGTCGAACAGTCTACGTACGCTTTTGAACTGAGCAATGCGGATTTACTGTTCCATCTGTTTGATGAATATGAAAAAGAAGCGATGCGCGTCATCAAAGCAGGGTTTGTATTACCGGCATATGACTACGTATTGAAATGCTCCCACACGTTTAACCTGCTCGATGCCAGAGGTGCTATCAGCGTCAGCGAACGTGCTGCGTTTATTGGCCGTGTTCGCAATATGGCTCGTGCCTGCGCCAAAGCATATTTGGAACAACGTGAAAAATTGGGATTCCCCATGTTGAAAAAGGAGGAAAAATAAATGAGCAAAGATTTGTTGCTTGAAATTGGTACGGAAGAAATCCCGGCTCATTATATGCCGAGTATCCTCAATCAGGTCAAAGAATTAGCTGCTAACCAATTTGGTGAAGCCAATATTGCGTATGAATCCATTCGTACAATCGGCACGCCGCGCCGTGTTGCGTTACTCATGAAAGGCGTAGCGGAAAAACAGGCGGATGTATCGTCTAAAAATAAAGGGCCTTCTGCTAAAATTGCATTTGATGCAGACGGCAATCCGACCAAAGCTGCGATGGGATTTGCCCGCGGCCAAAAAATCGATGTCAACGATTTAGTCGTTGAAGATGGCTATGTGTATGCCAATGTTACGCGTGTCGGCGCGCCGACAGCAGGCTTGCTGGCAGATATGCTCAAAGGCATTATTACAGGCCTTAATTTCCCCAAGAGCATGCATTGGGGCGCATTGGATTTCCATTTTGTACGACCGATTCGCTGGATTGTCGCTTTGTTTGATACAGAAGTCATTCCATTTACCATTGCCGGCGTTACATCAGGAAACGTCAGCCGCGGCCATCGCTTCTTGGGTACCGGTGATTTTACGATTCCCAGCCCGGCAGCCTATGAAACGGTAACGAAAGAACATTTCTTGATTGTGGACCCAGAAGTGCGCAAACAGATGATTCTCGAAGGGCTGCAGAAATTAGCCGATGAAAAAGGCGGCACCATTATTATGGATGACAATTTGTTGGAAGAAGTCGTATATCTTGTCGAATACCCGACAGCACTTTGCGGCGAATTTGACAAAGACTACTTACAGCTGCCGGAAGCGGCTATTATCACGCCGATGAAAGACCATCAGCGGTATTTCCCTATGCGTGACAAAGACGGCAAATTGATGAATTTGTTCCTCACTGTCCGCAACGGCAATGATTACCATTTGGAAACAGTACAGCACGGCAACGAACGCGTACTGCGCGCCCGTTTGGATGATGCCAAATTCTTCTTTGAAGAAGATAAGAAGCATAAGCTCGTTGATTACACGGAAAAATTGAAAAAAATCGTCTTCCAGGATGGATTGGGTACGTTGTTTGATAAAGCGCAGCGCTTGGAACAGATTACGGTATTCCTCAATCAAAAACTCGACCTCGGGCTTTCTGATGATGCGCTCAAACGGGCATCGCTGCTTGCCAAAGCCGACCTTGCGACGCAGATGGTCATGGAATTTACGGAACTGCAGGGCGTCATGGGCAAAGAATATGCCTTGATTGACGGCGAAGACAGCGATGTAGCCGAAGCAATCAATGAACAGTATCAGCCGCGTTTTGCCGGCGATGTACTGCCGCAGACAACGATGGGCAAAGTCCTCGGTATTGCCGATAAATTCGATACGATTACAGGCATGTTCAGCCAGGGATTTATCCCGACGGGCTCACAAGATCCGTTTGCACTGCGCCGTCAGACGATTGGTATTTTGAACATTTTGATGGATGCCGGCTGGAATTTGAACTGCCACGAAGTATTTGCGTTCATCCTGCAGCTGCTTGGCGTAGACGCAGAAAAACAAGCGGATGTCATGGCACAGCTCGATGATTATTTCAAACTTCGTCTGAAGAATATCTTCCAGGACAAAGGCATGGATTATCATATCATTGACTGCGTCCTCCATGCTGATACGCTGAATGCATCGGAAGCCGCTAAACGCGCTCAGGCGTTGATGGATGCGGATATCATGAGCAAAACAGAATTGCTGCAGGCCTTTACCCGCGTCAGCAACATGATCAAAGATGCTGCGGATACGACAGTAGATACGACGCTCTTTGAAACAGAAGAAGAAAAAGCACTGTACAGTGCCTGCCAGGCTATGGCTGCCAACTTGCCGCAAAAATATGCTGTTTATGATTATGACGGTGTAGCTGCCGTATTGTCGGAAGGTATTGCTGCTATCAATGATTTCCTTGACAATGTATTGGTTATGCATGAAAATCCGGCTGTAAAAGAAAACCGTATTCACTTGCTGACCTTGACATACAGCCTTATCAGTCCGCTGGGTGATATTAAAAAATTGTCCTAAGAAAATTGTTACAGCTTTGGCACAGTTTGCATAAAGCACGGCTCTTTTCTTGTGTTTTAAAAAATGAATATGGTATAATACATAGCAGATATGGGACACCATATCTGCTATCTTGTATATATCCTGGTTGACGCAGTACATGCTTTTCTCACTGAAAAAAGTTAGTATTTCGTTGCAGGAGCAATATAAAAGGAGTGAGCCCGATGAATATAAAAAAAATAGCTCTCGTAGCAGCTGGTGTAGCGTGTATAGCAGGTTCTACGGTATTGGCTGCTGACACGATGATGATTAAAAGTGCCAATAAAGATAACGTAGAAGCTGTAATGGTATATAAATCCAATGAAAAGGGATATTATCAGTATTATAATAATGCGTACGGATATGTCGTAGATATTCCCAAAACGGCTGTACAAGCCGATGCGACGATTGACGGTGATGGCTGTTATTTCCAAGATCCAAAAGATCATGCTGTATTTCGCACAGAAGCCGCCAAGAACCCCATGGGATTTTCTGTCGATGAATGGCGCAGTATGTATATTGGCATGAACGGCTCGCCGGAATTGACGACGGATATTCGGACAAAAACAAGCTATGCCATCGGCTGGACAGCCGGTAAAAAATCGTATTATCGTGAACTCTATGTCAATGAAAAAGATCAGACGTATACGGCATTTACCGTAGAATATCCAACAGATAAAAAAGATAAATACGAAAAAATTATTGCCCATATGGCACGCAGCTTTGTGCCCAGCGGCGTAAAAATGTAATCGTATATGCAATACCAAAAGAGGCTGCAACAAAATGAGAGTTTTTAATTCATTTTGTTGCAGCCTCTTTTGGTATGCCGTTTTGCGTGTATAGTTTGCAGCATTATGATTCATTTCAATTTTTCCAAAAATAGAAACAAAAGCGGCACAGACAGCCGATAATGCTGCATAGATGAACCAACTTTCCATATTAAAAAACCTCCTTATCTCTGATGATAGTATACGATATAAGCCTAACATCTTCCTAACATTTTTTTAACAAATAGCATCGTCCTGTGGGCAGAGTATCGGTTTGTATCTTCCCAATCCCGTGAATGTATACTATAATGAATACCATGAAAACTGAGAGATAAAGGAGTTTTGGCATGGCAGAATATATTATGCTGCAGGGGACGAGTTCCCACGTCGGCAAGAGCATTTTAGCGACAGCGTTGTGCCGCATTTTTTTACAAGAGGGAAGACAAGTCGTTCCGTTTAAGGCGCAAAACATGGCATTAAATTCCTATGTCACGCAGGACGGCCGTGAAATGGGACGGGCGCAGGTAGCGCAGGCAGAAGCTGCCGGACTGGCACCGCAGGTCGATATGAACCCTGTCTTGCTAAAACCCACAGGAAACTGCTGCTCCCAAGTCATTATCAATGGCCGTTCGGTGGGCAACATGTCAGCTAAAGACTATCATACAGGCTATTCGCTTCAGGCGTTTACGGCAGTTAAAGACGCATTGAATCGATTAGAAACGAGCTATGATACGATTGTCATTGAAGGCGCCGGCAGCCCGGCAGAAGTCAATTTGAAAGCCCATGATATTGTCAATATGCGGGTGGCAAAATACGTCAAAGCTCCGGTTTTGCTGGTTGCCGATATTGACCGCGGCGGTTCCCTGGCTGCTTTGGTAGGAACGTTGGCACTGTTGGATGAAGACGAACGGGCTTTGGTCAAAGGGCTGATTATCAACAAATTCCGCGGCGACGTGTCGCTGTTTACACCGGCCGTAGAATTTTTGGAAAAAAAGACCGGTAAGCCTGTATTGGGCGTCATTCCGTATATAGACCAGCTGGGCATTGATGACGAAGATTCTGTGTCGTTAGAGGATAAACAGGAGCCTTCTTCAACGGACGGCGATATCCGTATTGCCGTCATCCAGCTGCCAAAAATTTCCAACTTTACCGATTTTGACAGTCTGAATGCTGAAAAAGACGTCAGTGTCATCTATGTGCAGGACGGCGAAGCATTGTCAGCGTATGATTTGATTATTCTGCCGGGCAGCAAGAACACCGCAGCGGATATGCAGTGGCTGCGCCAAAGCGGTATGGAACGGCATATTCAGCAGGCACTGCAGCAGGGAATACCGATCATCGGTATTTGCGGCGGCTATCAGATGCTGGGGCAATGGATTCACGACCCATCCCATACAGAGTCTGTGCTGGCGGATATACAGGGATTGGGGTTGCTGCCTATAGAAACGATATTTTCTCCTAAAAAAATGACATCTCAAGTCCAAGGTGTTTGCGAGAACTTGTATTTTGCCGGCCAGACGATTGCCTGTGACAAACTGGATGGCTATGAAATCCATATGGGACAGACAACGGATACCAAGGCTCATGTCCTGCATCCCATCTGCTTGACACAGCGTGCCGGCGCAGCGTGCCGGGAAGTTCACGGCAGTGCCCGGGCAGACGGTCTTGTTTGGGGAACGTATATGCACGGCATTTTTGACAATGATGGATTTAGACGTTGCATGCTCAATGCCCTGCGTCTGCAAAAAGGGCTGCCTGCGCTGCCAGTATCTCAGAATTACCGTGCGGCAAAGCAAAAAAAGTATGACAGGCTGGCTCATATCGTACGGCAGCATTTGCGCATGGACGTACTGCAACACATAATGAAAGAGAGAAATATACCATGATCTGTCTGCTTGCTTTTCTCTTTGACTGCGTCATTGGCGACCCACGCAGCAGGCTGCATCCAGTCGCATTGATTGGCAGCTGCATTGCTTGGCTGGAACACCGCTTATATGACAAAACAGCCAGCCCGCGCCTGCAGTGTATCGCAGGAATGATTGTATCGCTGCTTACGCTTTGTATTGCGTATGACATCACAGAATTCGTGTTGGCAGGTGTATTGTACTTGGATAATATGTATGTCTATTATGCGGTGCAGGGACTGATATTATCCTTTATGATTTGTCCGCATAGCCTTGCCAAGGCGGGAATGGAAATTTATCATTATTTACTGCACCATCATTTGCCGATGGCCCGCATGAAAGTAGGCTGGATTGTTGGCAGAGATACAGACCAGCTTGATGAAAGCGAAATCGTCCGGGCGACGGTCGAAACTGTCGCTGAAAACACGACGGACGGCATTGTTTCACCGCTCTTTTTCTTTGCCATTGGCGGCGTGCCGCTGGCAGTGGTTTACCGGGCAGCCAATACGCTGGATTCGATGATTGCGTATAAAAATGAACGTTATTTGTATTTTGGCCGCTTTGCGGCTCGTTTGGACGATGTGCTCAATTATATTCCGGCACGCATCAGTGCTGTACTTTTTATCATAGCTGCCGTGCTGCTGCGTCATCATGGGCACAAGGCTTGGCGTATGATGCGGCGTGATGCGGCTAAACATCCCAGCCCCAATGGGGGATATGCTGAAGCCACTGTGGCAGGTGCGTTGGGAATCCGCTTAGGCGGGTATAATTCGTATTTTGGCAAAACGACGTTCCGCGCGTATATGGGGGATGCGCTGCAGCCGCTGGCACCCCATCACATCCGGCAGACTGTTCATTTGATGTATGCAGTCACCATTATGGCCGTGTTGCTGGCAGCATGGTGTCAATGGTGACGGTATTATGAAACTCATCGTTCGCGTTCCCGGCTCATGCGGGGAATTGGTACAGGGATATTGGCAAAATCAGCCTTTTTTGGTGACTTGTCCCATTGATTGGTATACGACGGTTTGCGTGGAAGACAACAAGACTCCGCAGCTTTTATGCGGCAAAAAAGCCCAAAGAGCGGTCTATCAAACGTTGTCCTATATCGGAGAAACGGCATTTCCCTTTGCGCTTACACTGTCTTCCGAAATTCCCAGGGGAAAAGGAATGGCTTCCAGCAGCGCCGATATAGGAGCGGTTTGCATTGCCGTAGCAGCGGCGTTTCATCAGACGCTGACTGCACAGGAAATTGCGTATCTGGCAGCCTCGATAGAGCCGACGGACGGCGTGTTTTGTCCCGGCATCGTCGCGATGAATTATCGCAGCGGTCGTATTCTGCATGCATACGGCTCATTTCCGCCGCTGCAGTTAGTCCTGTTTGACACAGGCGGTACGGTGAATACAGAAACCTATCATGAGCAGTACGATGAAAAAGAATACAGGTACGGCAAAACGGCAGCGGTGGCTTGTACGTATCTGAAACGCCCCTATACGGCCGCTGCGGTAGGCCGTGCGGCGACCTGCAGTGCCGTGCTGCATCAGCGCGTGCGATATCGGCCGGAACTGCCTGTTTTGCAGCGGATTGGCAAAGACTATGGCAGCTGCGGTATCGTCATGGGGCATAGCGGCACCGTAATAGCATTGCTCTTTCCGCCGGCAGCAGAAAAGGAAGTTCAAACAGCGTCATTGGTGTCGTGCGTGCAAGCAAAAACAACGATGAAACTGTTGGGAACGGCTGTCTTACGCAGCGGCGGCTGGCAAATAGAAACAAGGAGATAATTATGCAGCAGCGATTTGAACACGGCGGTAATATTTATCAGGAAAATCCGGCGCAGACGCCGTGGCTGGATTTTAGTGCCAATATCAATCCCTTAGGACTGTCGCCTAACGTCAAAAAAGCTATTCAGATGCATATAGACGATGTCATGCATTACCCGGATCCGCAGGGAACACAGCTCAAACAGGCCTTGCAGGCACACTATCATATTCCGTATGAATCTATTATATTAGGAAATGGTGCGGCAGAGCTGTTTTATGTCTACATGCATGCCTTTCGCCCCAAACGGGTCGTGCTGCCCGTACCTTCGTTTAGTGAATATGAAAAAGCTGCTCGGTCTTGTCATGCTGATGTTTCGTATATTCTGCTGCGGGAAGCGGATGGATTTGCCATGGATTGGGATACGCTGTATGCAGCTTGCCCTGATGCAGACTGCATTATTCTAGGGAATCCGAACAATCCAACGGGTACCTTGCTTTCGGCGAAAAAACTTACAGAACTGGCACGGCGGGCAGCACAAACGCATACAGATATACTCGTCGATGAATCATTTTTGGACTTTCGCGATGATGAGGAAAACTATACCATTCGTTTGCTGCCAACGCAGTATGACCATGTCTTTGTGATTCGTTCCCTTACTAAATTTTATGCCCTGCCGGGGCTTCGGTTGGGATTTGCTGTCGTTTCGCCGACAAAACGGGTCGCGATGGAAGCGCAAAAAGATGTTTGGAACACGAATATATTGGCACAGTGGGCGGGAATTGCCGCACTGCAGGATAGGGACTATCAGCAGCGGACACGAGCCTATATCCGCACGGCCCGTCAATGGTTGTATACGAAACTAAACACAGTACCTGGCTGTACGGTGTTTTTGCCGTCTGTCAATTTTATGCTCGTTAAGATAGAACCGGCACATAGTACGATGCAGCATTTGGTTTTGGCATTGCGGCAACAAAGCATTTTAGTACGGGAATGTGGTAACTATCCCGGATTGACGGAATCTTTTCTGCGATTTGCTGTAAAAACCCCGTCTGATAATCAAAAATTATATACAACATTAAAAAAAATAATGTACGACAAATCATATGCTTTATAGTAATTATTACAGATTACTATAAAGCACTTTCTTTTTTATATATTGTGAATTTTTTCACCGAATTATTAAAAAATATAAAAAAGCTAAAATATAAAATGACATTTCCTCAATTATATGATAAAATAAACATATAATTTAAAGTTTGTTATTTATAATGTTTTTATCATTTTATGGTTTTCTTTGTACTGCTTGGATAGGAGGTAGTGTTATGAGTGAAAAAAAAGGAAATCGTACGATTGCCATCGGATTAATGCTTTTTGCGTTATTCTTTGGAGCAGGCAACTTAATATTCCCGGCATCAATGGGACAAAATGCCGGTGAGAATGTATGGTGGGCTGTTTTAGGATTTGTCGTTACCGGTGTAGGGCTGCCCTTGGCCGGCGTATTGGCTATGGGGTATTCGGGCTGTAAGAACCTGCAGGAACTGGCAAGCCGCGTGCATCCTGTATATGGCTTGTTTTTTACCGTCGTTTCGTATTTGACGATTGGCCCGTGTTTTGCTACGCCGAGAACCGGCAGTGTATCTTATGAAATCGCTATTCGCCCGTTTTTGGGAGATGGAAATACAGATATGATAATGACTGTATTTTTGGTTGTTTTCTTTGCGATTTCGTATTGGCTGTCTGCTTCTCCGCAAAAATTAGTTGACCGCATTGGTAAAATTTTGACGCCGGCATTGTTGGTTGTTATTTTACTGTTAATCCTCAAATCCTTTATTACACCGCTGGGAACCCCGGAAGCTGCGACGGCAGCGTATGCGACGTCAACTATGGCAGTTGTACAGGGATTTTTGGATGGGTATAATACCATGGATGCCATTGCATCGCTTGTCTTTGCTATTTTAGTTATTGAATTTGTTATGGAAGATGGCGCAGAAACACCGGAAGCTGTTACCAAAGAAGTATTTAGAGCGGGTCTTATTGCTGTAGGCTGTTTAGCTTTTGTCTATGTTTTTATTGCTAAAATCGGTGCAGACAGCGTCGTAGCCTTTGGGATTCAAGAAACCGGTGCGCCTGTCTTATCTAAGAGTGCCATGATTTTGTTTGGCAATGTAGGAGCGATTATCTTGGCAGCTATTGTATTGCTGGCTTGTCTTTCTACAAGTATCGGTTTGATTACGTCCTGCGCGACATATTTCCATTCACTGATTGGCGGTGTAGGGTATAAGACCTGGGTTGCTATTTTCTCCGTATTTTCCTTTGGCGTTGCCATGTTTGGCCTGAAAACCATTATTGTGGCAGCTATCCCTGTTTTGATGTTTATTTACCCGTTAGTTGTTGTATTGGTTATATTAACGTTTTTGGACAAATTGTTCGATGGACGGCAGTGCGTATATGCCTGGACTATTGGCTTGACGATGATAACTGCGTTGGTAAATGGCACGCAGACCGCCAAAATTCCGCTGGGTTCTGTCGATACATTTTTTAATACGATGGTACCGTTCCATTTGATTGGTATGGGCTGGCTTTCCTTTGCGATTGCAGGATTTGTTATTGGCTTGATTTGGAAAGCCGTTGTCAAGCCGTCTAATGCGAAATAAAGCGGTAGAGAAGAGGATTGGTTTTGAGTATTTTTAGAAGAAAGTCATTTGATGATTTAATGGCTCATACGCAGGAAAAGAAATTGACAAAAGCGTTGGGTGCTTTTGATATTACGCTGATGGGCTTGGGAATTATTATTGGTACCGGCATATTTGTCTTGACAGGTATTGGCGCAGCTAAATATGCCGGGCCTGGACTTATGTTATCGTTTGTATTGGCTGCGGTTACGTGTGCGTTTGTCTGCTTGGCCTATTCGGAATTGGCATCTTTTTTGCCTGTGTCCGGGAGTTCGTATACGTATGCATATGCATCGTTAGGTGAAATCTTTGGTTGGTGGGTTGGCTGGAGCCTGATTTTGGAATACTCCGTAGGTGCCAGTGCCGTAGCTGGCGGTTGGTCTGCCTATTTTGTCGGTATTTTACATTCCTGCGGCATTGACTTGCCCAAAGCACTGACAACCGTACCGGCAGATGGCGGGATTATCAATCTGCCGGCTGTGGCTATTGTCTTATTGGCAACGGCACTGCTGGTCATTGGTGTCAAAGAAAGCGCGCACGTCAATCGTATATTGGTATATGTCAAAATCGGCACGATTTTTATTTTCCTGTTTTTGGCAGCACCTCATATCGAACCGATACATTGGCAGCCTTTCTTGCCGTATGGCTTTTCCGGCGTAGCAGCGGGTACAGCCGTCTTGTTCTTTGCGTATTTGGGGTTTGATGCCTTGTCAACTGCGGCAGAAGAAACGAAAAATCCAAATCGGGATATGCCGATTGGTATTATTTCAGCGTTGACGATTTGTACTATTTTGTACATTGCCGTTTGTGCGGCTATGACAGGGGTTGTACCGTATACGATGCTGGATACGGCAGCACCGGCTTCATTTGTCCTGGAATATATTGGCATGCATTTAGGTTCTGCCATCGTAGGTACGGGCGCACTTTGCGGCCTGTCTACAGTAGTCTTGGGCATGCTGTTTGCCCAAAGCCGCGCGTTATACTCCATGAGCCGTGACGGTTTGATGCCTATGGCGTTGTACAAAGTACATCACAAATATCATACGCCGTACATGATTCAAATCATCATTGGCTGTATTGTAGCCGTTATTACAGGATTTACACCGATTCATATTGTAGCAGAAACATGCAGTGCCGGAACTATTTTTGCCTTTCTTTGTTCTTGTGTAGGCATTTTGATTCTGCGCAAGGTATATCCAGATAAGCCGCGCGGCTTCCGCTGCCCGGCAGTCCATGTCATCGCACCGCTAGGATTTATCTTTTGTGCCTTTGTCTTTACGCAGCTGTCGTATCATACCTTATTGTTGTTTGGCGGCTGGTCCGTATTAGGCTTGCTGATTTATTTGACATATGGACATGCGCACAGTGTATTGAATAAAAAACAATAAGGCAGTATAGGTAACGGTTCTGCTATGAGGCACGATGCGCTGCCTTTACACATTTTTAGTTTGAAAAAGTTGAATAGCATTACGGCAAACGATACACGTAAAACTGTATAGTATGGGGGTTGCAGCAAAATGAACTAAAACGTCTTATTTTGTTACACCCCCTTTTTGTTAGCGTGGAGCACTATTGCCTGCAAAGATAAAATTTGGTATACTAATCACAGATAGTTGATTGAGTCAACTTTATAAAGGAGGAATCGCCATGGACTACACGAGTATTGGCTATCATTTTGGCGTACTCAATCGGCGTTCGCAGGCGTTTATTTCATACGCCTGTCAGCCGTGGCAGCTTAGTTATGCCGAATATGTCATCTTAGTGGAGCTGTACCGAGGCGACGGACGAAGCCAAGATGATATTTGCAAATCATTGACGGCAGATAAGGCGCTCATTGCCCGCAATGTCAAAACGCTGGAAGCGAAAGGATATATACGGCGAAAGCAGGATGATGCTGACCGGCGGTTTAAATATATCTATTTAACAGAAAAAGCAAATCACATTCGGCAGGCGTTACTGGCTATACTGCAGCGGTGGATTCATGAAACGACGAAAGGAATGGATCCGGTACTGATTGAGCAGACTATACAGGGACTGCAGATAGCAGCCCGCAATGCTGCCAACCTTTCTATGGAAGGGACAGCCGATACGAAAGGAGAGAAGGAGAAATGAAAACCACGATGTCTTGGCTGCGTGCTGTGATTGCTTTGTCGCTTATTCTAGGACTTAGCGGCTGCGGCCAGCAGGTACAGCCGAAAGAAGAAGCACAGCTCGTCAAAACCGTACAGGTAGGAGCCGAAACGGACAGTACGGCTGGAACGTATTCCGGTACAGTCAAAGGACGCTATGAAAGTAATTTGGCCTTTCAGGCAGGCGGCCGGATTACAGCTCGCAACGTACAGCTTGGCAGCATGGTACATGCCGGTGATGTTTTAATGACGATTAATCCGCAGGATATTGCCCAAAACGTCAATCAGGCGCAGGCTCAGGTCAGCTCGGCGCAGGCACAGCTGCAGCTGGCACAGTCCAATTTGGTGCGGTATCAGCAATTATTCAATGAAGATGCTGTTAGTGCCGCTGTATTGGATCAGTACCAGACAGCGTACAATCAGGCACAGGCCCAATACGAACAGGCAATGGCTGTCCAGCAGGCTCAACAGAACCAATTATCCTATACGCAGCTGACAGCGGATGCCGACGGTGTCGTATCTAACGTTGTCGGTGAAGTCGGACAAGTCGTCGGTGCCGGACAAACGGTATTAACACTGGTGCATACGGGGGATTTGGAAGTGCAAATCAATGTGCCGGAAAACCGTTTGGCAGATTTTCCCATTGGCAAAGAAGTCAGCATTTCTTTTTGGGCTTTGCAGGGGCAGACTGCCAGCGGTGTTGTCCGAGAAGTAGCACCGATGGCAGATGCCGCTTCCCGCACGTATAAAGTCTGTGTGACCGTAGCTAATCCGCCGGCAGGTATGCAGCTTGGTATGACAGCCAGCGTTACCAATCGCAGTCAAACCAGCCAAGCGGCAGATGCGTACGTCCTGCCGCTGTCGGCTATTTACCAGACCGGTGATACGCCTAATGTCTGGGTAGTGGGAAAAGACAAAACGTTGTCACTAAAAGAGGTAACCGTATCGGATTTTGGCGATAATACAGTTAAGGTAACCGGCTTGTCGCAAGGTGATGTCGTCGTCACGGCAGGTGTGCATATGCTCACGGAAGGAGAAACAGTACGGACGGAGCGTGATGACGCATGAAAAACTTGTCCGAATTAGCACTGAAAAATAAAGTCTTGGTTTGGTATTTTATTATCATTGTGGCGATTGCCGGCGTGTTTTCGTATATGAAACTGGGCCGAATGGAAGATCCGGCATATACCGTACGGCAAATGGTAGTTACTGTTGCTTGGCCTGGGGCGACAGCCCAGCAGATGCAAGACCAAGTAACGGATAAAATTGAAAAGAAACTGCAGGATACGCCGAATCTGGACTATATCAAAAGTTATTCTAGTCCAGGGCAAGCTGTCATTTATGTCAATCTGACCGACCAAGCACCGGCAGACAGCATCCGCAGCACGTGGCATGAAGTACGGAATTTGACAGAAGATATGAAAAAGGATTTGCCCGAAGGCGTCTATGGCCCGTATTACAATGACCGCTTTGATGACGTCTACGGGTCTGTGTATGCTATTACCGGCGACGGCTATTCCTATGAAGAACTGCGGCAGAAAGCAGAAAAGATTCGCCGCATCATGCTGGGCGTGCAAGATGTCAGTAAAGTAGAAATCGTAGGCGAGCAGTCTGAAAAAGTATATATCGAAGTAGCCAACGCCAAGCTGGCAGAACTGGGCATTGCTCCCACGGTGATTGCCAATGCCGTCAAAGGACAGAATGCCATGACGCCGGCGGGTATGATAGATACGAAGTCAGACAATGTATATGTACGTATCAGTGGTGTTTTTGAAGATGTAGAAGCCATCCGCAACCTGCCGATTAATGCCAACGGCAGGGTATTCCGCCTTGGCGACATTGCTGCGGTCGAACGGCGGTATACCGAACCTTCCGATCCTAAAATGTATTATAACGGCAAACCGGTCGTCGGCATTGCGTTATCCATGAAGACAGGCGGTAATATTTTGACGCTTGGCGATAATCTAAACGCATTGCAGACGAGTGTTAAGCAGGATTTACCGGCCGGCATGGAACTGCATCAAGTATCAGATCAGCCAAAAGTCGTTAAGGAGTCTATCAGTGATTTTGTCAATACGCTGCGGGAAGCGATTATCATTGTCCTTGTCGTCAGCTTTCTCAGCTTGGGGCTGCGCACAGGTCTGGTCGTGGCCTTTTGTATTCCCTTGGTCCTGACGGGTGTGTTTTGCGTTATGGAACTAGTAGGCATTGATTTGCACAAAGTATCACTGGGTGCCTTGATTATTGCACTGGGACTTTTAGTAGATGACGCGATTATTGCCGTAGAAATGATGAGCGTGCAGCTGGAAAAGGGGATGGACAGGCTAAGTGCCGCATGCTTTGCTTTCAAAGCGACAGCAAAACCTATGCTCACGGGGACACTGGTTACGTGTGCCGGCTTTATTCCCGTTGCCTTTGCAGACGGCGCAGCGTCTGAATTTTGCAAATCCTTGTTTCCTGTCATTTTAGCAGCGCTGCTTTTGTCTTGGATTGTTTCTGTTATGGTCGCACCGCTCTTTGGTTACTATTTGATCAAAGTGAAGATGGATACGACCGAAAAGCCATTGTATCAAAGCCGTTTTTATCGCTTGTTCCGCCAGGTACTGACATGGTGCCTGACACATCGGGCTGTCGTTATCGGCGGCACGGTGGGACTGTTTGTCCTTTCTGTCGGCTTGATGAAATGGATTCCGCAAGAATTTTTCCCGCCTTCGCTGCGGCCGGAAATCATCGTAGAAATGACGCTGCCCGAAGGCTCGTCGATGCAGGCTTCTGAAAAAGAAGCCAAAACCCTGTCTGCTTTTTTAGATACGCAAAAAGAACAGATAGACAGCTATTCCTATTATGTTGGAGAAGGGGCGCCCCGTTTTGTGCTGACACTGGAACCAGTACTGCCTAAAAACAACTACGCGCAGTTTGTCGTCGTCGCCAAAGATATTACATCACGGGAAGCGTTGACGCAGAAAATCAAACAGGAAATGGCTGATAAACAACCAGGTGTGCGCTGCAACATCAAAAACGTCCCTTTAGGGCCGCCGTCGGATTATCCGATTATGCTGCGTGTATCTGGATACGATGTAGACAAAGTCAAGCTGTATGCTCAGCAGATTGCCGACCGGATTCGTAAAGACAGCAATACAGAAAACGTATTTCTCAACTGGGAACAAAAGAGTAAAGTCATGCATTTGCAGCTAGATCAAAATAAACTGCGTGCTATGGGAGTATCCGGACAGGATGTTGCCAAGACGCTGTACACGGAATTGTCCGGCGCAACGATTGCCGAATACTATGCTGCAGATAAAACGATTGGCATTCAGCTTCGCCTGCAGGACGGTGACCGAAATGACGTATCCAAAATCAAAAACATTCCCATTTATACAGGCGGGGGCTATGTACCGCTGGAACAGATTGCTTCCATTACATACGGGGCTGAAGATGCCCTTATTTGGCGCCGTGACTTAAAACCGACGATTACTGTCGAAGGCAGCATTCAATCCGGTACAGCCAACGATGCGACACAAAAGGCCTATGATTCGATTAAAGACATTCGTGACGCCATGCCGTTTGGCTATTCCGTAGAAGTAGACGGTGCGCTGGAAAACAGCCAAAAATCGCTGCGCTACTTGTTGGGCCCCGTTCCTATGATGATACTCATCATTATGACGCTGCTCATGTTCCAGCTTCGTCGTGTTTCGCTGATGATATTGACATTGGTTACAGCCCCAATGGGGATGATCGGCGTATCTTTTGGCATGCTGATCTTTGGCAAGTCTTTGGGGTTTGTAGCCTATTTGGGGATTTTGGCATTAGGCGGCATGATTATCCGCAATTCTGTTATTTTGATTGACCAAATTGATAAACACATGGCAGCTGGCGAAGATCCATGGCATGCCATTATCGACTCAGCTGTACTGCGTTTTAGACCCATTATGCTGACGGCAGCGGCAGCTATTCTCGGCATGATACCTTTGATGCGCAGCATCTTTTGGGGCCCTATGGCCGTTGCTATTGCCAGCGGCTTATTCGTAGCCACCGTGCTGACGCTGTTAGTATTGCCAACGTTGTACGCTGCGTGGTTTAAAGTGAAAAAAAGCAGTTAATACATAAAAAAGTGTGTCGCTTTGTGAGCTGCCCCCCAATTGGTAGACCTAAAATCTAACGATAGGGGGGCACATCATTATGCGGCACCTTTTTTTATGAATACAGAAAACGATATACATAGAATGATATCTGCCTCTTTGCACGAGACGTATCTGTCACTGCATGATATAAAATGACACTGCTAGTGCAGTAAAATTAAACGGTGACAAAGCAGGTATATTTCCTGCGTAAAAAAATTTGTATATATTGTAAAAAATGTTTGACAAAACAACATACTTACGGTATAATAATTTCTGTTGGCGGGGCATAGCGCAGTTTGGTAGCGCACCTGGCTTGGGACCAGGGGGTCGCAAGTTCGAATCTTGCTGCTCCGACCACACCACGCGGGTGTAGCTCAATGGTAGAGCGCCAGCCTTCCAAGCTGGTTACGTGGGTTCGATTCCCATCACCCGCTCCATTTTTTATGACTCAGTAGCTCAGCTGGATAGAGCAACAGCCTTCTAAGCTGTGGGTCTAGAGTTCGAATCTCTACTGGGTCACCAAACAATTTTTATTCGAACCCTGCAGTGTTATAGCTGTGGGGTTTTCGAGTATTTGAAGAATTTTGTGATAGGTATAGTATATATCTACCCGATTTCCCGTCACGACAACACGATGGAGGAAGTCTTGAAATGTAT
>JBNMKW010000044.1:0-19158 GCA_050874545.1 Megasphaera sp.
ATTGACATGGCAGTCGGCGTTGTTATTGGGGCCGCGTTTGGAAAGATTGTCAGCTCGCTGGTAAGTAATGTGATTATGCCGCCGCTAGGCGTATTGATTGGCGGTATTGATTTTTCGGATTTTTTTATTGCGCTGAGTACGCAGCATCCGGCAACGCTTGCGGAAGCGCAGGCACAGGGGATTCCTGTGATTGCTTACGGGTTGTTTTTAAACACTGTGCTTGAATTCTTAATTATTGCGTTTGCTATTTTTATTGTTATTAAGCAGCTCAACCGTCTGTTTCCTAAAAAAGAAGCTGCACCGGAACCTAGGCTTTGTCCTTACTGCCGCATGCCGATAGCTGACGATGCGACACGGTGTCCGCATTGCACCAGTACGTTGACAAAGTAACGATACATACAGAAAGAAGGCAGCAAGAAACATATTATGAAATCAAAAATAGATGTTACTATTTTTAAAAATGGTGATATTGATATGCTCCATGCTTCCATTTACGAAGAACTATGGAAAGACTATTGTGCGTTAAAAAAAAGGGCCCGTATGCATGAAGAAAAAAATACAGCGAAGGGGGCGTATTTGTGCCGGCGATATCAGCGTGCGGCGCTTCTTTCCTTATTTGCTTTTTTTGAAGGTGTTTTAGATAATTGGTTGAACAAGCTGCGGCAGGATTATCAAGAGTATCAGCATGTATCCATGACGGATTTGAAAGAAAAATGTGATGCTGTGCTGGGTTACTGTTTTTTTTGCACCTATACTAAACGAACTCAGGATTTTACGGAATTGTATGATATTATTAGCCGTTTTGAACAGCATGACGTATCGCTGATTGAACATATTAATCGGGATATGCTGATAAAGACGGAAGCAGCTATCGATGCCTACTTATGTTATGTCGAAGCGATGACGACGTTGCGTCGTTTTCCCAAGCCAGATAAATCGACGACCGGTTTAATGGATAAGTTAGGCGGCATGGTCAAAGGGTGCTGCAATTAAATAGGGTACTTTAACGAGTGTGTTCTGTTTTTATAAATGGAATACACTTGTTTTTTATATCTCATTGGAGTATGATATACATATATAAATCACATAGTATAGTTAGTCTTTGAGGCATGGTGAGAAAGGAAAATCCTTTCGTATTCCTGACCGGTGGTAATAGTCCGCAACCTCCTTTGGGAGCTGACTCGGTGTAATTCCGAGACCGACAGTATAGTCTGGATGGGAAAAGACGCGAGCGCGGCAGCAATGTATGCCGTGTGTTTCTCATGAATAAAAGACTGGCGTGCCAGTCTTTTTTTGTGCCGTAAGATGGAAAGGTAGGTACAAAATGGAAACCAAGTATTATTTAGGATTTGACGCAGGAACGCAAAGTGTAAAAGTAGCGGTATATGATGATGCGCTGCAGTGCGTGGCGATGGATACTGCAAAAACGACATTATATTATCCCCATCCGGGATGGGTGCAGATGGATGTCGATGAATATTATCGCTTGATTAAACAATGCATGGCTTCATGCAGCCGGCAAATGCGGGATAAAGGGCTGGACGTCCACGCCGTGCGGGCGATTATGGGAGACGGCATTATCTGTGGTATTGCTGGTATCGATGCCAAGGGCAATGCCATTACACCGTATATTAATTATTTGGACAGCCGTACGGCAGAAGATGTGCAGGCATTGAAAGAAAAGAATTACTCCATTTGGGCGAAAGAAACAGGCAATGCCGAACCGAACGTCATGTTTCCGGCTATGTTTGCCCGCTGGTTTATGAAACATATTCCAGCATGGAAAGAAAAAGGCGTCAAATTTGTGCATAATTGCCCGTATGTGCTAATGCATTTAGCCGGTTTAGCCGGTACAGATGCCTTTATTGACTGGGGCATGATGTCTGGTTGGGGACTAGGCTATGATGTCATAAAAAAACAATGGTCTGATGAGCAGCTTCAGATTTTGGGTATTGATGCAGCGTATATGCCTAAAATAGTCAAGCCTTGGGACATCATTGGTACACTGCGCGAAGAAGACGCATTAGAAACTGGATTTCCGGCAGGTATCCCCATTTGTGCCGGTGCCGGCGATACGATGGAATCTATGATGGGCAGCGGTATTTTGGAAGCAGGACGGGCTGTGGATGTAGCTGGTACTTGTGCTATGTTCTGCGCGGCGACGGACGGCATTATTCCGGAACTGTCCGTACCGGGAAGCGGCTTGATTTTTAATTCCGGCACGCTGCCGGGTACATATTTTTACTGGGGGATGGTACGCACTGGCGGTCTGGCGCTGCGTTGGTTTAAAGATAGTGTTAGCTGTCATGAAGAAGATGCATATTACGGTATGTTGGATGCGTTGGCTTCCCGCCATCAAGCAGGCTGTGACGGGGCTATGTTTATTCCGTATTTGACTGGTGGAAACGGCGAATTTCCGCATGTCAGAGGAACATTTACCGGGCTTACCCTGGATTCTGACCAAGGGGCCATGTGGCGCTGCGTCTTAGAAGGAATTGGCTATGATTATATGGAAATTACAGATCGCTACCGGCATGCGGGAATTGATTTGACACAGCTGACTATTACGGAAGGCGGCAGTCATGATGCGTTGTGGAATCAGATCAAAGCCGATATGCTGGACACGCAGGTCGTTACGCTGCAGGTAGCCGGAGGAGCGGTACCGACAAATTGTATTGTTGCTGCGTATAGTGTAGGCGACATAAAAGAATTGAAGCAGGCACTGCAGCGGCAATTGACTGTTAAAGATACCTATCAGCCCAATCCAGATCATACCAAGTTATATCGTGAACTATATAAAAAAAGAAATCATATCGTTAAAGCACTTAATGAGGGAATAGCTGCAGATATATAGGGATATTTTCACATAGTACATGCTAAAAGTTCATAATATAACATACTCGGATGCGGTATTTATATTGAATTATGCTAAAATTGTATTTGACTTGTTATATCATAGCGTAAAAAGCATATAAAATAGGAAGATTTTTAAAAATAATGAAGCTTTTTAGTAGATTTTTTCGTAGAAAGTGTTATACTTATGAATGTAAGCAGTGCATCTTATTTGAAACAGCGTGAGACTTTCAAAAGAAATAACGTGAAAAAAATCACGCTGAATAAGGAGGAGTTAAACATGTTTTGTAAAAAAGTAATGGTAATTGGTGCAGGTACAATGGGTTCCGGTATTGCTCAGGTTTTTGCTACACACGGCTGCGAAGTTGTTTTGAACGATATTAAAGATGAATTTGTTGCTGGCGGCAAAGCTAAAATTGATAAATCTTTAACAAAATTAGTTGCTAAAGGAAAAATGACACAGGAAGATAAAGACGCAGCTATGGCTCGTGTTTCTGGTTTTGTAACTCGTACAAAAGAAAACATGGCTGATATTGACCTCGTTGTTGAAGCAGCTATTGAAGATTTGAAAATTAAATCTGCTATCTTCAAAGAATTAGATGAACTTTGCCCAGAACATACTATTTTGGCAAGTAACACATCTTCTTTAGCTATTACGCAGATTGGTGCAGCTACGAAACGTCCGGAAAAAGTTATCGGCATGCATTTCTTCAACCCGGCTCCAGTCATGAAATTAATCGAATTGATCAATGGTATTGCAACATCCGATGATACATTCAAAAAAGTTCAGGAAACAGCTACTGAATTGGGCAAATTCCCTGTTAAAGTTGCTGACTTCCCAGGCTTCGTAGGCAACCGTGTTGTTATTCCTATGATTAATGAAGCTATCCAGGCTTTGATGGAAGGCGTTGCTTCTAAAGAAGATATCGATACCGTTTGCAAATTGGGCTTCAATCATCCGATGGGCCCATTGGCTTTGAGCGATTTGATTGGTGACGACGTAGTTCTTCATATTATGGAAGTTCTTTATGATGGCTTTGGTGATCCGAAATATCGTCCATGCCCGCTCCTCAAAAAATATGTTAACGCTGGCTACCTCGGCCGCAAGACAGGTAAAGGCTTCTACGATTACACAAAATAATATTGAGCAAAATGTGCTCCGCAGACAGTGGGCGTGAGAAATCACGCCCATGTTTGCCATAAAGCACGCAACATGGTGTCCAAACATACTACAAATATTGTCCAGATTAGGAGGTTATTATCATGGCATACGAAAACATTAACTATACAGTAGAAAACGGCATTGCAACCATTGCTATTAATCGTCCAAAAGCACTGAATGCATTGAATTTGGCAACATTGACAGAATTAAAAGATGTTGTAGAAAAAATTGCTGTAGATAAAGCCATTCAGGTTGTTATCATTACAGGCGCTGGCGAAAAATCTTTCGTTGCAGGTGCTGATATTGTTGAAATGTCTACGAAAAACGCCGTAGAAGGTCGTGTATGGGGTCAGGTAGGTCAAAATATCTTCACGGAAATTGAAAACCTGCCGCAGCCAGTTATTGCGGCTGTCAACGGGTTCGCTTTAGGCGGCGGCTGCGAATTGGCTTGCGCCTGCGATATTCGGTATGCTTCTGAAAATGCTAAATTTGGTCAGCCGGAAGTTGGTCTCGGCATTACACCGGGATTTGGCGGTACACAGCGCTTGACTCGTGTTGTTGGCCGTGGTCATGCCAAAGAATTGATTTATACGGCTAATATCATCGATGCACAGGAAGCGCTTCGCATTGGTTTGGTCAATAAAGTTGTTCCGCAGGCTGAATTGATGGATGCTGTTATGAAAGTAGCAAAAACGATTACGAAAAAAGCTCCGGTTGCTGTACAGCTCGCAAAAGCTGCTATTAACCGTGGCATTAACTGCGACGTAGTAACAGGTATTTCTTATGAAGCAGAAGTATTCGGTCTTTGCTTTGCAACAGCAGACCAAAAAGAAGGCATGAAAGCATTCATTGAAAAACGTAAACCGACATTTGAAGGTAAATAAGTTTTTCCTTAAAACTAAGATTATACAAAAAAAAGACTGTCGTATTATGCGGCAGTCTTTTTTATTATGGTAGTATGCAACGTATCATGGCTGAGATGCATGGCAGTATGAATGCTTTTTATTATGCTGTCGTCATGATAAAGACTTTAACGGATTTTGCAAGAAGTCTCCCGCTCCTATAGGAAGAAGTACGTTCATAATGGCATCAGACGGAACAATGCGTCTGCGTCATCCAACATGGCATAAAAACAATACTGCGTTGCTTTTGTATCAGCGAGACTATTGTGCCAACTGACATCTGCATAGCCATAATGAGCGGCGCAAGCTTTTAATTTGGCATACGTACGAGGATGTAATATATCTGTATGGACAAAAGAATAGGCATCGCCGATATCTAAATAGATAGACGCATGCGGAAATTGTACGCCATAGTTATGAAGATGACTAATATCCTGCATGGTGCTGTAACCAACGATTAATTGCGCGTTAGCAAATAATTGTGTCAAAGCAGGAACAGCTGTTTGAAATAACGGTTTATCAGCTACCATGGCGGGCGTAATATGATGAATCTCCATGGCTTTATCCCAAGAAGTAACTGTTTTAGGACAGAAATAATTATTATAAACAACTTGTCCCAAGCCGTTTACAATAGACACTTGTAAAATTTCATCTGTAGGAAGCAGTCCTGTCAATTCAATATCTAATACCAATACGCGCCGGGCATCCAAGGTGTGAATATAAGATTTGACCTTACGGGATAATTGAATACGCTGCTGCAGGGTGGCAGAGCAGGGATGTGTATGAAGCAAAGTGGAAATCGTGCCATTTGCCTCATTGATTTGATATGTTTGTTCACGCTCTAGCCAAGTTTTGGCAGCCTGATAATTAGAAAAACTTTTAGCGCGGGCTCCCTTATATCCCTGGGTATAGGAATAGTATTGTGTCGTATCGGTAATAATACCCGTTTTGCGCCCCTTGCTGATAGCATAATAGCGTTTTGCCGGATGGCGGATAGAACAGGCTGCAGGCGTTGTCGATATGAGTCCGGCTTGTTTTTTGCCGTCTAGCCAAGCTGCTGCCGCTTCTTTGGTTGCGAACGCTTTAGCACAAACACCGCTGAAATGTGTCGTATATTGTGTATATTCTTGTTGTTTTGTAAAAATACCGGTTTTACGGCCGGCACTAATGGCATAAAACTTCATGATTCAATCCTTATTGATGCATGCAAATTTATTGTAAAAATCACACGCTATATACCATATCATAAAAATTTCATTTAGAATAGGGCATTTAGTGAGAAAGTTTGGTTGTTTATATGGGATGTGCTAAGTCCTGCTAGTTGTAAAAAAATAACGAGAAAAGCAAGAAAAAGCATATACTCTTATCGTCAGTCACGATAGAGGGTATGTGCTTTTTGTATAAAAGGGCTGCTGTGTTTTTAAAATAAATCTTTTCGCCACAACATGGCGATGGCTGCCAAGGCGCAAATGAGAGCTAAAATAATAATATAGAAAAAGCCCATGGTATTTTCTTGAAATGGAACGGGAACGTTGACACCCCATAAGCTAAAGATAATCGTCGGCACGGCCAAGATAATCGTGATAGATGCTAAGAATTTCATGACTAAGTTCAAGTTATTGGAGATAATAGAGGCGAATGTATCAGACATGCTCATAAGAATGTTGGAATACATTTCTACCATTTCAATAGCCTGCTTGTTTTCAATGATGACATCTTCCAGCAAGTCTTCGTCTTCTTCATACATTTTTAGCAAATGATGAAGAGATGTGTTGCGCCGCAGCCGCATCAGGCGTTCCATAACGATGCCGTTGCTGCGCAGGGCGGAAGTGAAGTATGTCAATGATTTTTGTAATTCTAAGAGCATAAAAAATTCTTTATTGCGCATCGAATGCCGCAGAATTTCTTCAATATCGTCCGTGCGGCGGTTGATTTGCATTAAGTACCGCAGGAAAAGCGTCGCGCTGCGGTAGAGAATTTGAAACAAGAACCGTGTTTTTTTGAATGTATAAAATAACGGATACTTGTTCTGTGTAAATGCCCGCATGACTTCTGTGGCCTGAATACACAGAGTAATAATAAAGTCAGGCGTAATGAAGATACCCAGCGGCAGCGTATCGTAGCTGTCTGTTTCTAATATAATAGGAATATTAATGACGACAAATATATAGTTATCTTCTAATTCAACGTGAGAACGTTCTTCTGTATCCAGCGCGGTCTTCAGGACGTCAGTTGGGATTTCGGTGACCATTGATACGAGCTGTAAATCTTCGGAATCAGGATTTACAACGTTGATCCATGAACCTTTTTCGGCAGAAGCCAAGGATATGTTGTCTTCCAAATGGCCATTGCTGTGTTTGTAAACTTGAATCATTCCGCTTCTCCGTTTCCTCTTAGTTTTTGCGGGCAATAACCCTAAATTCTAATATAAGCATAAATGGGAATCTCGTCAAGTGAAATACAACATTTTACGGACTTTGCTCGTAAATTTATTGTAAAAAGCAAAGAGTCCTAGTTTGTTTGGAGATTCCTTTCGGCGGAATCTTTTATAAATAAAAGGAATTTGCTATAATAAAGTGTATTTAGGGTATAGAACAGCTTATGGCGTACGAACGGGCAAATACGTGGTGATAGGGCTGCACAGAGGAGGAGTATCGTTGTTTGGTGTATTAATCAATGGAATTGCGGCTTTTGTGGGCGCAGCAGCGGGCATATTGCTGAAGAAAGGAATTCCTGAACGAATTACAAAGGCGTTGTTTTCGGCTATTGCCCTGTGTGTCTGTATTATGGGTGTACAGGGAGCTGTCAAAACAGAGAATTTGTTGTTGCTCTTGGCTTCTATGACGATAGGAACTTTGCTTGGAACGGTGCTGCGGCTGGAAGAACGCATGCATCATAGCGGCGAATGGTTGAAAAATAAACTGGGAGCAGACGGCGATTCACGATTTGTGCAGGGCTTTGTCGTTGTTACGATTATACAGGTTGTAGGTGCCATGGCTATCTTGGGCCCGGTGCAGGCCGCCTTGCTGGGTGATTATTCACTGTTGTATTTTAAATCCGTTTTGGATGGCGTGGCGTCCATTATTTTTGGCGCGATTTATGGTATGGGCACGTTGCCGGTGTGTATCGTCATCGTTGTCTATGAAATGATTTTTTATGTATTGGCCCATATGGTTTCTCCACTGATGACACCAGATGTCATTCGGGAGCTTAATGCTGTCGGCAGTATTATGATTTTGGCTATCTCGCTGAATATGCTGGGCATTACGAAGTTAAAAGTGACGGATTATTTGCCGGCTCTTTTTATACCTATTATATACTATCATCTTTTTGCAGGATGGTTATAAGATTTCCGTGAAAGAGGATTACACTATTGCAACTTTTAAAAATGGAGCTGCGGGGATTTAAATCCTTTGCAGATAAGACGACCCTTACTTTTGACAAAGGGATTACGGCGATTGTCGGCCCGAATGGCAGCGGGAAAAGCAATATTTCAGATGCTGTCCGCTGGGTCATGGGTGAACAAAATATCCGGCAGCTTCGCGGGCAGAAGGCAGAAGATATTATTTTTGCCGGGACAGAAAAACGGCAGCCTCAAGGTGCGGCCGAAGTGTCCTTGTATTTTGACAACAGCGACCATGCGCTGGATTTGGACTTTTCGGAAGTCGCTGTTACGCGCCGTTTGTTTCGTTCTGGCGAAAGTGAGTTTTATATCAACAAACGTCCGTGCCGACTCAAAGATATTCATATGCTCTTTGCTTCTACCGGTATCGGTCAGGATTCGATGGCAGTCATTGGACAGAACCGCGTAGACAGGATTCTTAACAGCAAGCCGGAAGAACGGCGGGTCATTTTTGAAGAAGTGGCCGGTATCAGTCGGTATAAAGGACGCAAACAGGATGGACTCCGCAAAATCGCAGAAACAGAACGCAATTTGGAACGTATTCAGGATCTAATGAGCATGCTGGCAGAGCGAATGGAACCGTTGGCTGCGCAGGCACAAAAGGTAAAACAGTTTCGGGCATTGGACGGTGAGCGTATTTCGTATGAAGGCACATTGACGCTGCAGGAACTGCGCAACTGCGAACGACTGCTTTCTAAGGCAGAAAATTATCGCTTGGCATCCTTGGCAGAACAAACAGATGTCGAAAAAAAAATAGCAGCGATAGAATCACAGCGGCAGCAGCTGCTGCAGACCATGGAAAAGGAAAATGAAATGCTGCGTAATCTCGATGCACAGGCTCTCAACGCGCACAACGAACTGGATAGTATGAAAAGCCGCCATGATGCGTTCTTGCAGCGGCAGGTCACACTGCAGGAAAATGAGAAGGAATTAGCCGAAGAAAAAACTGTACTGCAGCAAAAGGCCGTGCAGCTGGAAAAACAAGAAGCCAGTTTAGCAGAACAGCAGCAGCAAAAAGAAACAGAACTTGCGGCAGCGGAAAAAGGATTGGCACTGACTGAAGCACTGGCTGGCAAAGCAGAAGCGCATGCTCAAAAAGCAGCAGCCGATTTAAATGAAGTTACGGCAGCTAATACAGCTAGGCAGCAGCAGCTGTTTGTCCTGCAGCGCGATGCTGAAGAACTGCGTCGCAGGCTGCAGGAAAATAGCGCACGATATAAAGAAGTAAATCAGACGCTGCAGCAGCAGCGTAATGCTTGGACACAGTCTCAGACACGCAGGCAGGAAGAAGAAAAGAAATGCCAGGCTTTGCAGCAAGAAGCGCAAAAGCATGAGACACAAGCCGCGGAACAGAAAAAAATACTGCAGGCGTGTGAAACTGTTATGCAGGAAGCCGAAAACACATACCGGCATTTGCGAGGAACGGTAGATGCGCTGACGCAGCGTATCCGGGTACTGGAAAGCATGGCGCAGGAACATGAAGGCGCAGGCCGTCCGGTAAAAGCCGTATTGGATGCCCATACGCCATGGCGCAGCGGTATCTGCGGTATCGTCGGCGAAGTGTGCCAAATCCCTATACCATATGCGACGGCATTAGATGTAGCGTTAGGTGCAGCAGCTCGTTATGTTATTACACAGACGGAAGGCGCAGCTAAAGCAGCTATTTCGTATCTCAAAGAACGGCATGCCGGCAGGACGACGTTTTTGCCATTGGATACGATTAGAGAACGAACCCGCACACAAGATGAAATACAGGCTGCTAAGGAAAAAGGCATATTGGGGTTTGCCAATGAGCTGATCACCTATGATGCAGATTATCAGCCTGTGTTTATGTCCTTGTTGGGGAAAACGCTCATTGCAGAAACGATGGCAGACGGCTCGGCTGTTGCGCGTAAGTACCGTCATCGGCTGCGTATTGTCTGCTTGGACGGCACACAGTTTAATGCCGGCGGTTCACTGACCGGCGGCAGTATGAAAGCCAAGGAAAGCTCGCTGATTAGCCGGCGTGTACTGCTGCAGGAACTAAAAGAAAAAGCGGCGGCACAACAAAAAAAACTGGCAGAAGCTGTCCAGATAGGCACTGCAAAACGGCAGGAAGTTGAAACGGCACGCGCTGCTATGGAAACTGCTGAAGAGAAGCTGCAGCAGATTACGGTAGAACTGCAAAAAAGTACTTGGCAAATGACGATGGCGCAAAAAGAGACTAAGCAACAAGAAGCGGCTTGGCATGCGGCAGATCAGCAATGTGAATCCCTGCTGCAGGTGCGGTCTGATATACAAGCAGAATTACTGAAGAAAGAGCAGGCATTGACTGCAGCCAAAACGAGTCCAACAGCCGATACGCATGCCTTGGAAGAAGCACGCCGCAAAGCATTGGAAGAAGCAGAAACTTGTCGCGGTATGTTGACGGATGGACAAATTCATGTGGCAACTTTGCGTGAACAGGTTCGGCATATAAAAGAGCAGCGTGCGCAGCACAAACAAAGCAGGGCACAGCATGAGGCAGATTGTGACCGTCTAGCGCAGCGACAGGCAGAACTGCAAAAGCGACAAGGGGAAACGGCTCACTTGTTGACTGATTTGGCAGCTAAAATTGCAGCCAAAGAAACAGAAACTCAAACGCATGATACAGCAAAAGAAGCGTTTTATAAAGCTAGGGAAGATAATTTTAAACGCAGCCAGCAATTAGAAGCAGCTGGCAAAACACTGCAGGAAAAAAGGCAGCAGTGCAGCAGCCGCGTGCATAATGCGGACTTGCAATTGGAAAAATATCACGGAGAAATTCGGCGTAATGAAGAATTGCTGACGATGCAGGGCCTGACACGTCAGGAAGCGATGGACAGGCGGCGGGACGGCTCGCTGAAAGAACTGCATGAAAAGGTCAACACATTGAAACAACAAATTGCCGACTTAGGCCAAATCAATCCTAATGCTGAAGAAGAATATGAAGCCGCTGTCAAACAGCAGCAGTTTTATGACAGCCAATGTGAAGATTTGCGGGAATCCCGCACTAAGTTGGAGGCCATTGTGGCGGAAATTGACGATGCCATGGCCGCACAGTTCCGCCAGGCATTCCAGCAAATCGGTGTACATTTTCAGCAAATTTTCAGTCGGCTTTTTGGTGGTGGCACGGCGCATGTTGTTCTTACTGATACGCATGATGTCTTGACAGCAGGTGTGGATATCTTTATCCAGCCCCCTGGGAAAAAACAGCAGCAACTGACGTTGTTGTCTGGGGGCGAACGCGCGTTGACCGTTATTGCGTTGCTGCTGGCGTTTTTGGCATATCATCCGGCACCGTTTTGTCTGGTCGATGAAGTAGACGCGGCATTAGATGAAGCTAATGTAGAACGAATGGCACGATATTTAAAAAATTACAGCGGTCATACGCAGTTTATTGTCATTACCCATCGTCGCAAGACGATGGAAGCGGCGAATACGCTCCAAGGTGTCACAATGGAAGAACGGGGCGTATCCCGACTGCTAACTGTAAAAGTAGATGAATTATTAGAGAAAGGAACGTAAACTATGGGATTTTTTTCAAGATTGCGCAAAGGTCTGGAAAAGACTAAAAATTCACTGATTCAAAATATTGAAACTGTCGTTCGCGGCTATGCCAAAATCGATGAGGAAATGTATGAAGACTTGGAAGCGATTATGCTGACTGGGGATATTGGTATTGAAACGACAGATTACCTGCTTGGTAAAATACGCGAAGGCGTTAAATCCAAAGAAATTGAAGACGGTAATGATGTAGTTCCCTATTTGGAAAAATGCATCGTCGCCTTATTGGAAGAAAATAACGAACCGCTGCCGGATCGTACAGGCTCTACGGAAGTTATCTTCATTGTCGGTGTCAACGGTGTCGGCAAAACGACAACGATTGGCAAACTGGCTAAATATTATACGCAGCAGGGAAAATCTGTTATGCTGGCAGCTGGTGATACGTTCCGCGCGGCTGCATCGGAACAGTTGACGATTTGGGCGCAGCGTACGGGCGTGCCGATTGTCAAACACCAAGAAGGAGCCGATGCGGCTGCTGTTGTCTTTGATGCGACGGCCTCTGCCAAGGCGCGCGGTATCGATATTCTTCTTGTCGATACGGCAGGACGGCTGCAGACCAAATCCAACTTGATGGAAGAACTGCGGAAAATGGCCCGCGTTGCCGGACGCAACATTGAAGGCGCACCGCACGAAACGCTGCTGGTACTGGATGCAACAACAGGACAAAACGCAGTCAGCCAGGCTAAACTGTTTGGTGATGTTGTTCCCCTTACAGGTGTTGTCTTGACCAAATTGGACGGCACAGCCAAAGGCGGCATTATTTTATCGGTTAAGAGAGAATTAGGCGTGCCAGTTCGCTGGGTAGGCGTAGGAGAAGGCGCAGATGATTTGCGTCCCTTTGATGCGGCTCAATTTGCAGACGCTTTGTTTGACCGAAACGTGGCACAGCGAGAACAAGAAGAATAGAGGAGAAAAACGACAATGTATGTAGGAAATATTAAGCAATGGCAAAAAGAAACCGCGTATCTGCCATCTAAACTAATTCCTTGGATTGAAAAATTGGCATCATTGGATATACAGCATCTTACAGCGGGACGACATGAATTAGGCAACGGTAATTACATGAATGTAGATGAAACAGAAACCGCTCCGGCAGAACAGCGTAAGATGGAAGCTCATCGGGCATATATAGACATTCAAATGGTTATAAACGGCAGCGAACAGATAGGGTATCAGCCGCTTGCAAATGCCGGCGAAGTCGTAGAAGACAGAAGTGCTGCCGATGCTTGGTTTTACAATCCGTCTCTGGCTGCCGATACGCCGATTCAGATGGGAGAAGGGACTTTTGCCATATTTACACCGGCAGACGGACACCGCTGCTTGTGCGCACCGGACGGCATAGGACGTCCAATACGAAAAGTTATCATGAAAATTAAAATATAAGATACAGGCTGGAGATACGATGGTATATTCACTGCTTTATAGACGAAGAAATCATGGACAACTCAGGGAATATTTATTGACTTTTCATAGGCAGTATATTAAACTATATCTTGGTACTGAGTTTTCATTTTGAGTTTCTTTACTGCGCAATGTATCAATTTTAATTTAGGATGTGTTGAGATGGCAAAAGATATTCGAGAGAGAATTATCAGGGAAGCCCTGCGTGAAATCAATTGCCGCGGTTCGGATTTCCATATGGATGATTTGGCTCGAAATCTCCGTATCAGCAAGCGGACACTGTATGAACATTTTGTGTCTAAACAGGCTATTATTGAAGAATCCCTTCTTTCCATGATGAACAAGATTCAGGAAGAACATCGAAAGCTGCTGGCTGATCCGGATATGACAACAGAAGAAAAAATTATTAGTTTTTTTAAAGTAACGTCTGCTGACATTACAGTATTATCTGTGCGAAAAACGACAGATTTACTAAAAAAAATGCCGGATGTATGTAAAAAATTGGAAGTTGCGCGAAATGCGGATTGGGATATTTTGGGCCAACTGCTGGATGTAGCCCAGCAGGAAGACGATTTTAAGCCGTTTGATAAGTTTTTATTGCTTCACATGTTGTATAGTGCAGCTGATGATGTCATTAATTACTTTGATAAAGTAAAACATGATTACTCTTTTCCAGAATACATGGAACGATGTATTTGCGTCATTCTATATGGAATCAAAACAGATAGGGGGCAATTAACGAATGATAAAAAAGCATAAGTTTCTTACCATGGGCGTCACTATATTGACTGTCGCAGCTTTGCTGGCTGGTTGTGGCGCACAAAAAGGAGCACAGGGCGGAGCTGTTTCTGTCAACACGTATAAAGTAAATGCAGAAGATACGCCGGTTAGGGCAGAATACAGCGGCACCGTCACGGCAACGGATAAAGTACCAGTACGGGCTAAAATTTCCGGCCGCGTCGTAGAAAAATACGTACAGGGCGGTCAGACGGTTACGGCAGGACAGCCATTATTCCGCATAGACAGCCGCAGCTATGATGCGGCACTGCAGGAAGCCAAAGCCACACAGGCTCAGGCAGCGGCCAATCTTGCCAATGAACAGCTAAACTTGCAGCGGTATCAGACATTAGCCGATCAAGATGCAATTTCCGTACAAACCGTAACGAATCAGGAAGCGGCTACGCAGCAGCAGCAGGCTGTTTTAGAAGCGCGGGAAGCCCAGGTTCAGGCGGCACAGGACAATGTTGATGACACAATTGTCTATGCACCGTTTGATGGCAAGCTGAATGTAGATGATGTACCAGTTGGCACCTATGCAACGGCTGGTTCTACGGCTTTGGTTACTATTTCTTCGACAAATCCAGTATTTGTGGAATTTTCCGTCAGCGAATCGGAATATCTGCAGATGACGAAAAAAGCACCGGACGCACCGGGAAGCTGGGGAGACCATTTACAGCTTCGTTTGAGCGACGGTACGATGTATGCCTATGAAGGTCATGTCACCCAGGTCAACCACGGCATGGACGGTAATTCCGGTTCTATCATTGTGAAAGCTGTATTTGAAAATCCGGAAAACCTGTTGATTCCAGGCTTATACGGTACGGTTGTTTCTGACACGCAGATACAGCAGAAAGCATTGCTTGTACCGCAGCGGGCTGTACAGCAGACATTGGGCAAATACTTTATTTCTGTTATTGATGAAAGCGGCCAGGCGCAAAATAAAGAAGTTACGCCGGGACAAAAAGTGGGCAAGTTCTGGATTATCAATGATGGCTTGAATGATGGAGACTTGATTATTGTTGACGGTTACCAAAAAGCAAATGGCGCAACCTTAGATCAGCATCTGCTTTCTAAAGATGATATAGAAAATGATACCACGAGCAGTGATACAGCAAGCCAAGCTAAATAGGGGGCGAGAAGACAGTGATATCTAAATTTTTTATTGACAGGCCGATTTTCGCCATTGTAATATCCCTGATTATTTCCATTTTGGGGCTCCTTTCGATGGCTACGCTTCCTGTTGCTAAGTATCCAAACGTTACGCCTCCGCAGATTAGTGTATCTGCTACCTATGTAGGGGCAAACGCCGACGTTATCGGCGATACCGTTGCCAGTGTCATTGAACGCCAGCTTATCGGTGTCGATGACTTGGTAAATATGGAAAGTTCCAGTAATGACTCGGGCCGCTATTCCTTGACGGTACAGTATGAAACAGGCTCTGACGATGATATGGATATGGTTAATACCCAAAACCGTATCAGTCAGGTACAGTCCACACTGCCACAGGAAGTTACGCAGACAGGTGTTACAGTACAGAAATCTTCCAGTGGTACTGCCATGGTATTCTCGCTGTATTCTCCTAATGGTTCGTACGATGAAACATTTATGAAGAACTATGCAACGCAGTACTTCATGGATGAATTAAAAGGCGTATCCGGCATCGGGGACGTACAGGAATTTGGTTCTGACTATGCTATGCGTATTTGGATGGATCCATTAAAAATGAGTGTCCTGAAAGTTACGCCGACTGATATTATTTCCGCTATTCAGACACAGAATACACAGGCTGCTGTTGGTACAGTTGGTTCACAGCCGACTCCGTCCGACCAGACATACCAATACACGCTGCGTGCAGATGGCCGTTTGACGACAGCTGATGAATTCAAAAAGGTTATTATTCGCACGAATGCAGATGGGACAATGGTTCGCGTCGGCGATGTAGCGAAGGTTGAATTGGGTTCTAAGGATTATACCGTTCACGGGTATTTTGATGGACAGCCGAGCGCAACTTTCATGATTAGCCTGACGTCTGATGCAAATGCCATGCAGACTGTTACAAATGCGATAAAAGTATTAGCGAAGGCAAAAGAATCCTTCCCATCTGATTTGGATTATAAAATTGTATATGACAGCACGAAATTTGTAAAAGCATCTATCGAAGAAGTTATTATTACTTTCATAGAAGCATTAATTTTGGTAGCTGCTATTGTTTATTTGTTCTTACAGAGCGGTCGTTCTACGTTGATTCCGCTGTTGGCAGTTCCAGTATCATTGCTGGGGACTTTTGCCTGCTTTAAGGTGCTTGACTTTTCTATCAATACATTGACATTATTTGCCATGGTATTGGCTATCGGCTTGTTGGTCGATGATGCTATCGTTGTTATTGAAGCTGTTGAATACGAAATCAAGTATAACAGCAGGTCGCCGCGTGAGGCTACAATCATTGCTATGCAAAACGTACAGGGACCGGTTGTCGGGGTTGCCTGCGTATTGGCTTCTGTATTTGTGCCAGTCGGTTTTCTTAGCGGCATGAGTGGTGTATTGTATCGCCAGTTTGCGTTGACCATTGCCGTTTCCGTTGTTATTTCGGCTTTTGTTGCTTTAACATTGACACCGGCTATGTGTGCATCTATTTTGCGGGTTCATAAACCGACAGAAAATGCCCGTGGCATCTTCAAGTTTTTCCAGTGGTTTAATGCAACTTTTGACCGTATCGTCAATTGGTATGGTATTCGGTTGGCATATTTGAATCAGCGTATTAAATGGTGTGTTGTATTTTTGGTTATCATATCCGGCATTTCCGGATTCTTGTTTACCATTATTCCAACAGGGTTTGTTCCATCAGAAGATAATGGCTTTATGATGGTCAATACGACGTTGCCGGAAGGTACATCACAAACAGAAACACAGAAAATCGCTAACAATTTGGGCAGTTGGATTGAATCTCAGCCAGGCGTAAAAATGTCTATGAACGTTGTCGGCTTTAGTATGCTTGCTGGTGGTGCGAAATCTAACGGTGCAGTATCTTTCGTTTCTATGAATGATTGGGATGAACGAAAGACGAAAGATTTGTCAGTTGATACATTAGTTGGTAAAGTTATGATGCACGGCATGCAAATCCCTCAGGCTACGGTTGTCGCTATTAACCCGCCGCCAATCGACGGGATGGGCGTATCGTCTGGGTTTACGATGCAGATTGAAGACCGCGGCGGTCATACGACGGCACAGTTGAATGACACGGTGCAGAAATTCTTGGCAGCAGCCCGCAAGCGTCCGGAAATCGGTACCATTTATACAGCTTTTTCCAATGATACACCTGGGTACAAACTGGACATCGACCGGGATAAAGTAGCTCGTGAAGGTGTTTCCTTGAGTTCTGTATATTCTACATTGCAGGCTTTTTATGGTTCCTATCAAATTAATGATTTCACTATTTTTGGCCGTAACTTTAAAGTTATTGTACAGGCATCACCAGAATTCCGTCAGAAGATTGAAGACAACAATAACTTGTACGTACGCAATTCGAAAAATGAATTAGTGTCTGTTGCGAACTTCGTTCGACCTAAATCGGTCGGTTCGGCATCTATTTTAAACCGTTTTAACGACTATCCAGCCATCAAAGTCATGGGGTCGCCGGCAACAGGTGTCAGCTCCGGTGATACGCTGAAAGCATTGGAAGAAGTAGCCAAAGAAACGTTGGGTGAAGGGTATCAGTACGAATGGTCCGGCATGAGCCGTGAAGAAGTCAAAGCCGGCAGCCAGACGATTTATGTCTTTGCGTTGGCATTGCTTTTCGTATTCTTGGTATTGGCTGCATTGTATGAAAGCTGGAAAGTACCATTTGCTGTACTCTTCAGCGTACCAACCGGTTTATTTGGGGCTACCTTATTTACGTATATCTTTAATCAGACCAACAATTTGTATTTCCAGATTGGTATTTTGGCAGTCATTGGCTTGGCAGCTAAGAATGCTATTTTGATTATCGAATACGCCAAAGTTCGTGTCGATGAACGCGGTATGGATCCGGTATCGGCAGCGATTGAAGCAGCAAAAATCCGTTTGCGTCCTATCATCATGACGTCCTTGGCATTTGTCGTCGGGTCTATTCCGTTAGCAACTGCTACCGGTGCAGGTGCAGCTTCTCGTGTTACGATGGGCATAGCCGTTGTATTCGGTACATCCATGGCAACCATTTTAGGTGTATTCCTTATTCCGATGCTCTTTATTATCGTAGAAAAATTGGGGCATCGCGGAAGCTACGGAAAACAAAAACCACAAAAAGTAGGCAGAATCAGTGATATGTAATGAGCTTAGGCTGCTAATATAAATTGGATGCTGTAGCTTCTTATATCTGTCTAAATATGCAAAAGCACTTTCTCAGGGCGGTATACCGACCGCTTTTGAGAAAGTGCTTTTTTGTTTTATAGAAACCAAAGAAAATCCTGTTATCTACGGACAGCCTCGGCATTAGCCATGATATGGACAATGCTAATATTTGGAATATACCGGTGGGCGTTTCGTTCTGCCATACGACACAATCCGGTGTTTGGAAATATACGCCGGTTGCTGAAGATACAAAGACATATCTATACTACTTTCAACTCTTCATGGTGGTTGAGTTGAAATGCGGTTTAGATATGTCTTATTTTTTATAGAAAAGGTTCTTGTGAAACGGAAACCAAACATTGAGTATAAAGCCTTTTCACGTTACAGCAACAGAAAAAGGAATGTTTGCAAATCTTTCCGATATGTAAATTTTTCTATACTGATTTTTCTACGAAGTACAGCTAGCGAGCGGGATAAAAGCAGTCTGACTGACGCAAGGGCTTTCATAGAAAACATATTGAAAAAGTTTCTTTTAATGTATACATTCGCTGCCACTTGGTGATAGCTTTAAAATTCCATGAAGATAAACCCATTCAGTTTTTTGTGTTACGTAGTAATGCAATGGAAAATGTTGACAGAAAAGAAGAGCTTCGTTATCTTTTTTGGAATAGATATGATATAATTAGCTAAACAGCACTTTACAACTTTTACGCAGCCTCGATAGCTACCGAAACCAGTTTATACAAGGCCTGAACTAAGTTAGTGGA
>JBNMKW010000045.1:0-18443 GCA_050874545.1 Megasphaera sp.
GATCCAAACCTCTAAACAAGTCACTCCGCAATGTTATGCATATACCACGCCGGGGGTCCCCGCTCATGATGGCTGGACAAAGATTGGCTTTACTGAACGAGATGTAGAAACTCGCATAAAAGAACAAACACATACCGTAGGAATTGCACATAAGACATGGTGGCATTATCGAGCAGCCTATATAACAGAACCTTTTGAAAATTTTACGGATAAGGATTTTCATGCGTATTTGAAAAAGCTAGGTGTTTTGCGTCAAGATGGCACAGAATGGTTTCACATTGAACCCAATCAGGCAAAATGCGACTTTCTTAATTTTACGCAAAATCATGGTGTGATAGATGCAGATAAAGCAGCTCCCGTTATTCCTTATCGTTTGCGAGATGAACAAAATAGTGCTGTAGAACAAACGCTGGCGTATTTTCATCGTCATATACATGGTGAATTTCTGTGGAATGCAAAACCTCGGTTTGGCAAGACATTGGCATCTTATGATCTTTGTAAACGGTTAAAGGCGACAAATATACTTATTGTAACCAATCGACCGGCTATTGCCAATTCTTGGTATTCTGATTATGAAACGTTTTTAGGGCCGCAGTCAGGATATCTTTTTGTCAGCAATGTAGATGGTATTAAGAATAAGCCACATGTCCTTAGTCGTGAGAAATACTTACGGTATGTCGATGATAATACGAAAGGCTATATTGAATTTGTCAGTTTACAAGATTTAAAAGGTTCTATTTACTTTGGTGGGCAATATGATAAATTGGCTGAAGTGAGTGCAGAAAAGGGCATTCATTGGGATATTCTTATCATTGATGAAGCGCATGAAGGTGTGGATACCTATAAAACGGATACAGCTTTTAATCATATTAAACGAAAATGGACACTTCATTTATCGGGTACACCGTTTAAAGCCTTAGCCAGTGAAAAATTTCCTGAAGATGCCATTTATAACTGGACGTATGCAGATGAACAGAAGAAAAAGCGAGATTGGGACGATTCCAGTGAACTGGAAAATCCGTATGAAAAATTACCACAGTTAAATTTATATACCTATCAGATGTCAGAAATTGTACAAAATAAAGTGCGGCAGGGAATTGAACTAGCAGATCATGATATCGAAGAATATGCATTTGATTTGAATGAGTTTTTTGCGACGACTGAAGCAGGAAAATTTATTCACGATGCCGATGTTGATAAGTTCCTCGATGCGTTAACCCGGCAGGAAAAATTTCCTTTTTCAACGCATGCATTGCGCAATGAGTTAAAACATACTTTTTGGCTGTTGAACCGTGTATCGAGTGCCAAGGCTTTGGCAAACAAATTGCGCTTGCATCCAGTTTTTAAAGACTATCATATTATCTTGGCTGCTGGTGACGGCAAACTAGATGATGATGACGAAAATGAAAAAGCATTTGATAAGGTGAAGCAGGCTATTCCAGAGTGCGACAAGACGATTACGCTGTCTGTAGGGCAATTAACGACAGGAGTTACTATCCCCGAATGGACAGCTGTATTGATGCTGTCCAATATGGCTTCGCCGGCCCTTTATATGCAGGCTGCTTTCCGTGCACAAAATCCTTGCTTATTTTATAATAAGGAAAAGAATACTACGTACCGAAAACAAAATGCCTATGTTTTTGACTTTGACCCGGCGCGGACGTTGACAATTTTTGAACAGTTTGCCAATGATTTGATTCCGGAAACTTCGGGCGACAAAGGGGATTTTGACCAACGTAAACAGCATGTCCGTGAGTTATTGAATTTTTTCCCTGTTTATGGTGAAGATGAAAATGGCTCGATGATCGAATTGGATGCTGAAAAAGTGCTGACGATTCCCCGCCATATTCATGCCAAGGAAGTAGTGGAACGCGGTTTTATGTCCAATTTCTTGTTTGCTAATATTTCAGGTATTTTTGGGGCTCCTAAAGAAGTTATCGATTTGATTAATGGCATGCAAGCGATGGAAGAACCCAAAAAGCTTTCCCCGGTGCCCATCGATGAAAACACAGAAGAAGCTCTGTATTTGAATGAAAAGGGTGAAGTGGAAGTTCCGAACGAAAGGATTATTGGTACGGCTAAAGGAATTTTTGGTGATAAAGTATATGGGGATATTGATCAGAAATTGACAGAGACTATGGATGAGATTACGAAGCAAACTGGTTTACTTAAAGATCCTCAAAAAGATGAGTTGCAGAGACTGCAGGAGGCATTTGCCAAACCGATTGCGAAAACCTTGATGGATACAGCAAAACAGCAATATGGCAGCGAATTGAGAAGATCAACGCAGAATTATTTGGAACGCCAAGTAAAAGAAACAACAAATACTGTTGTCAGTCAGGCATATGGCGATTATACGATTCGCGATCATCAACTCAAAAAGGAACGAGAGGATAAACTTACAGCAGCCCAGCAAGCAGGTGCTTCGATGCAGAAAATTTCACACCTTGATGAAATGTACGCACAGAGAAGAGAACAAAACCGTCAGGATATGATAAAAAATATACATGAAAAACTGCATAGTGATGATACTGTAAAGAAAGCGGCTGAAACGATTGTAAAAACTGTAGAAACGGAAAAACTGAATAAGCAGAAAAAGACGATTGAAGGGGATATTCGAGATCATTTGCGAGGTTTTTCCCGTACAATTCCGGCTTTTCTTATGGCCTATGGCGATGAAAATACGACATTGGCTAATTTTGATTCTTTAGTACCAGCTAATGTATTTTGGGAGGTTACTGTCAATCCCCAGACAGGTAAAGGCATTACGTTGGACGATTTTCGTTTCCTTCGGGATGGCGGAGAGTATAAGGACAAGGAAACGGGTGAAATGAAACATTTTGATGGACACCTTTTTGACGAAGTGGTTTTTAATGACGCTGTGCAGGAATTTATGGCGAAACGCACTAAACTGGCCAATTATTTTGATGAAGAGCAGAGGCAGGATATTTTTGACTATATTCCGCCACAACGAACGAATCAGATTTTCACGCCTAAGCGGGTAGTCAAAGAAATGGTGGACCTTTTGGAAAAAGAAAATCCGGGATGTTTTGAAGATCCCAATCATACGTTTGCAGACTTGTATATGAAATCGGGAATGTATATTGCCGAAATCGTTACCCGGCTTTATCAAAATAAGCAGATGAAGGCGTTATTCCCGGATAATGCGGAACGATTGAATCATATTTTTGATAAGCAAGTATATGGATGTGCGCCGACAGAAATTATTTATCGTATTTGCCTGCGATATCTCCTTGGTTTTAGCGATAAAGTTCATATAAATACACATCATATTGAGCTTTGTGATACATTGGTATATGCTAAAAAAGGTAATCTGATGGAAAAGATAAACCAGCTGTTTTGTATGTGAGCGTCTGTTTGGTAAGCGTAGAAGAAATCGATAAATGAAAAAAGCCATGAACGCATGATATGATTGAGCTGACCTCAAAAAGTTAGATTTTTGGTCTAACAATTGGGGGTCAGCGCACTTTGTCCATACGTTCATGGCTTTTGATTTTATTATAATGCTTGAAAAAAAAAACGCATACCCTGCGGTACACGGCCTTCTTCAACATTTTATCAAAAGAGGAGAGCCGATGTACCACCATCGGACTATCTCTGTTTTTTATTGTATCATATTCGGCAGTAAAAAGAAACTGTATGACATAGAAATCTAGGCTTTTTGAGCTTGCCGTCCGAACATAAATTTGCTAAACTTAGTACATGAGGTAGTTCGATGTATTCGGTTTTCCTCGCGGAAGCGAGGTGATCAGCATGAGTGTATACGAAGCATTGTCATTGATGATAGCTTTTGCTACATTAGTCGTGTTGATTATTTCAATACGTAAATAATTTATATTACCATTGAAAAAAACCGCATACCTTGCGGTACACGGCCTTCTTCAACCTATTATACAGAGGAGAGCCGATGTGCAGCCATCGGACTATCTCTGTTTTTTATTGTATCATATTCGGCAGTAAAAAGAAACTGTATGACGTAGAAATCTAGGCTTTTTGAGCTTGCCGTCCGAACATAAATTTGCTAAACTTAGTACATGAGGTAGTTCGATGTATTCGGTTTTCCTTGCGAGAGCGAGGTGATCAGCATGAGTGTATACGAAGCATTATCGTTGATGATAGCTTTTGCTACATTAGTCGTGTTGATTATTTCAATACGTAAGTAATCAGTAAAACGTAACGAAAAAAACCGCATACCTTGCGGTACACGGCCTTCTTCAAGACTATAATAATAGAGGAGAGCCGATGTGCAGCCATCGGACTATCTCTGTTTTTATTTTAGCATAGTTTGTAAAAAAAAGGAAGAAAAATACGTAGTGGTTGACGTATTGTAGGAAAAGATTACTATAATGATATGCATGAAAAATAAATTTCATTTCTTTTTTGATGGGAAATATGGCTGTTAACCAAACTGAATCAACAAATCGAAGTAGCTTGGTTGGATGGCATACGTAAACGCATTGGGAGCAATATGAAAGGAGAGACTGCAGGGTGCAGAAATGGAAGTATGTAATAGGGATATGTTTATGCTGGTGTATTGTGGGATATGAAAGCTGTTGGGCAGATGGGGCCAAACGAAATAAAGGAAATGTACTGCGTCCTGGAGATACGATTGCCGTCATATCGCCTGCAAGTCCTGCAGATACAGCGGCTAGACAGCCAGCGGTAACGTTGCTGCAGTCGTGGGGATACCATGTTGTGCAGGCTCCCATGCGGCAGTACGGGTATTTTGCCGGAACAGACGACGAACGAGCGGCAGAGCTGAATCACTATTTTAACGATGACCATGTGCAGGCTATTCTTTGTGCCAACGGCGGGTATGGCTCGGCACGAATTTTGGATAAGCTGGATTATACGATGATTGCCAAGCATCCTAAACTATTTATTGGTTTTAGCGACATTACGGCACTGCATACTGCGTTAGGAGAAAAAAGCCATCTTGTTACGATTCATGGGCCGATGGAATGTACGTTGAATCCGGATGTTTCATCAGCGTATACCTTGCAGCAATTTGCCAAAGGAATTTCTTCTAACCAGCCGTTAGGACCGGTTCCCCTGCCTAAGGGTAAGTCCTTGCATGCTATCGTTCCGGGAAATGCGGACGGGATACTGGCAGGAGGTAATTTAGCGATACTGGCTGCAGCGGTTGGGACACCGTATGAACTGCAGGGAGAGGGAGCCATCCTAGTGCTGGAAGAAGTTGGTGAAGATGCCTACCGAGTAGATCGCATGATGCAGCAGCTTTGGCAGAGCGGATTATTGCATCGCATTCGAGGCATGGCATACGGGGAATTTATTCAGTGCCGCCATGACCCAGGCGATTTTACGACAGAAGAAGTGTTGCAGTATTATGCTAAACTATCAGGGAAACCGACGATTTCAGGTTTGCCTGTAGGACATGGAGAAGACAATCTTTTGTTACCGTTAGGCGTATACGCACGAATCGAAAGCCATAGTGACGGCAGTGCAGCTATGTATATAGATGAAAGCCCTGTAAAGTGAAAAGATACTATAGCGTAAGGGGAGAATAGGATTTTTATAGTAACAGGACTTTTTTTCCCATAAGGCTTGGTATATAATAAAAATTAAGAATGAGAATCTTAATAGATGGGAGCAGAGAAATATGGGATTTTTTAGCCAGTTATTTCATCAAGAAGAAGGACAGAAAAAATACATTTATATTACAGGCATGGTTTGCCAAAATTGCTCTGACCATGTCAAACAGGCACTAAAAGCAGTACCAGGTGTTGCAAAAGTCAGCGTGGATTTGCCCAAAGGACTGGCAACGGTTGTCTTAGACGGTGAAGTTAGTGATGATACGTTGTTTAAAACGGTTGTACAAGCAGGGTATACAGTTACGGATGTGTTGGCACAGCCTAAATAGATGTATTATATAAAAAAACTCAGTGTCCTACTAAAATATGCAATAAAAAATGCTTGACAAGGTTGTTATATATCTGTAGAATAAATAAGTAAGCTTTTTACTTGGACTCCACTTAGCCCCGGAGAAAAAGAAACGAAAGCTTGGTTAGTTAGTCGTATCAGGGAGGAATTATACAGCATGAAAACCACATTTATGGCTAATGCAGGCAACATCGAACGTAAATGGTTTGTTGTTGATGCTGAAGGTCAGACATTAGGCCGTCTTGCTGCCGAAGTAGCCAAAGTTCTTCGGGGAAAACATAAACCGACATTTACCCCGCATGTAGATACAGGCGACTATGTTATCGTAGTCAACGCAGCAAAAGTTAAATTAACTGGTAAAAAATTAATCCAGAAAACATATTTCCGTCATTCCGGTTATCCCGGCGGTGCTAAATTTACACAAGCTGGCCATATGCTTGAAACACGTCCGGAACGTGTTGTAGAAATGGCTGTTCGCGGCATGTTGCCGAAAAATAAATTGGGTGAACAGATGTACCGTAAACTCAGTGTTTATGCTGGTGCAGAACATCCGCATCAAGCTCAGAAACCTGAAGAATTAAAGTTGGATATTCGTTAATCATACCGGGAGGAAGATTTCATGGCAGTAGCACAGTACTACGGCACTGGCCGTAGAAAGACATCCGTTGCCAGAGTTCGTCTGGTTCCGGGTCAAGGCAAAATTACAGTAAATAAAAAAGAATTGACTGAATATTTCGGCCGTAAAACGCTCGAATTAATCATCAAACAGCCGCTCGTATTGACAGGCGTTGCTGAACAGTATGACGTAATCGCTGACGTAAAAGGCGGCGGACCGTCCGGCCAGGCTGGCGCAATTCGTCACGGCATCAGCCGTGCACTGTTGGAAGTTGATGCAGATTTCCGTCAGTCCCTGAAAAAAGCAGGTCTCTTAACTCGTGACCCGCGTGAAAAAGAACGTAGAAAGTACGGCTTGAAAAAAGCCCGCAAGGCTTCTCAGTTCTCAAAACGTTAATATTTCGTATATTTTCGTCAAAATCTATGCATATGAAAACCCGCACAAATGCAATGTTTGTGCGGGTTTTATTGTTCTCGGTTATAAATTCAATATTTTATTTCCCTTTTAAATTTTTAATAGCCATAAACGCTGTCATGACCTGTAGACCATGTAGTTTTTTTGTAAAAGAAATAGTGTTATGAAATATTTTATGGTATACTAAGGCTCGTAATATATGCATAGGAGAAACATATATGAAGCAGTATGAGAATAAAAATATAAAAAACAAAGTGTTGGCTATATTGGCTGTCGTACTTTGCCTGTTGATGATTTGCTTTTGGACGGGAAAAGATGAAAATGCAGTCAGCACAGAGGATGTTAAGGCTGCCGAAGAGGTATCGCAAAAAGAAACAGAAGTACTGGCTCATAATGCTGCACTGGAAACGATAGATGGTCGTGATGTGCAGATGAAGGAGTTATATAACAAAAAGCCCGTGTATGTATTTTTTTGGATGCCTTGGAGTGAAGAAAGTAAAAAGCAGCTTCCTGCCATTGAATCGCTTTATAAAAAATATGGGAAAGACGTATATTTTGTTATCATTTCTTTGGGAAATACCAAAAAAGAAGCCCAACAATTTTATCAAAAAAGCCCGTATACAATGCCGTTTTATACTGCTGAATTGGCAATGGCCAGCGATTATAATATATATGAAGTGCCGCAGTCTATGATGATTGCCCGAGGCGGTACTATAAAAAAACGGCATATGGGTACATTGTCAGAAAAAGAATTAGCGTATTTTATTATGAGAAATAGGAAATAATGCAGAAACAGGTTTTAGGTAAAAAATATATCATTGAAAAAAACATCGTCAAAATGGCGATGTTTTTTTTGTAAAAAGAGTGATGGGTATAACGTGAAAAAGAAAGAACAGTGCAGTATATAAATCGCTGTCAAAAGTATAAAAAAAAGAACATCACTGCATCAGCAGTGACGTTCTTTGCACGAAAATATAAATTTGGTGGGCGATAATGGATTCGAACCATCGACCCCCTCGATGTCAACGAGATACTCTAACCAACTGAGCTAACCGCCCATGAATATCTTCGTGCGACTTGTTTAGTATACAAGAATGCGGCATATTTGTCAAGCATTTATCCTATAAAAAAGAGCTATGGCATAGGCATAAAGTATGATACAATAAAACCAATTATAAACGGCATATAGGAGGCAAACCGCATGAAAACAATTGGATTTATTGGTGTCGGAATTATGGGAAAACCTATGGTGCGAAATTTGATGAAAGCCGGTTTTTCTTTACATATTTATGCTCGTACGAAAGAAAAAGTTGCTGACGTAATCGCAGAGGGTGCGGCATTTTATGCAACGATTGCCGAATGTGTACAAGGCTGTGATGCTGTCATTACCATGGTAGGATTTCCACCGGATGTAGAAGAAGTCTATTTCAAAAAGGGGAATATTTTAGACAGTGCCGCTCCGGGAACGTATTTAATTGATATGACTACGACGAGCCCGACACTGGCGGAACAACTATACGCCAAAGGTACTGCGGCAGGCTTTCATGTGCTGGATGCGCCTGTTACCGGTGGTGATACAGGGGCTATACAGGGGACGCTGTCGATATTGGTCGGTGGTGATAAAGCTGATTTTACAGCCTGCCTGCCGCTGTTTCAAGCGATGGGGACGAATATTAACTATCAGGGAAAAGCGGGGGCTGGCCAGCATGCAAAAATGGCGAATCAAATTATGATTGCCGGTACGTTGTCCGGTGTATGCGAAGCCTTTGCGTATGCGAAAGCCAAAGGACTGGATTTGGAAGTACTGCTTCAATCTGTAGCGACCGGTGCGGCAGGAAGCGCACAGCTCAATGCCTTTGGAGAGAAAATCATACAGCATAATTATGAGACTGGTTTTTATATGAAGCATTTTATTAAAGACATGAAGATTGCTCAGGAAGAAGCAGTGCATTCTCACTTGCACTTGCAGATATTGCAGCAGGCGTTGAAAAATTATGAAGACTTGGTAAAAAAGGATGCACAGAACGAAGAATTAGGTACACAAGCCTTAATTACGCATTATATTGATGGTATATAAGATGGTGTTTGTTTGCAAACAGGTTTGTAACAGCGTGGGATGAGCGTGTAAAACGCGGCGTGAAATAATAGATAGAAATGGTGAAATAATGATGATTCAGATGAATATGACGGCTGTATTTGCTTTAGTATGGCTTTTGTGGTATTTATATACATTACAAAAGCGGTGGATTCCGAAAATCAAAGAAGCTATTTATACGATATGGCGTGATAATGGCGTAGAAACAAACGATGACAGCGAAGATGAAGCGCGTGAAGAAGAAGCAAAACGGCGGGAAGAAGTGGCGCAAATTGATTCGTTTTCCTTTTTTTCGACTCGTACGATTTGTATACTGTTTGTTTTCGTATTTGCTATTTTTGAATGTATTGATATTGTTGGCATGATATGTGTACAGCAGACGGTGGCATCTGTACGCAAGGAAGCCTTTGCCTTACATGTCATTATGGGGATTTATGTTTGCTACCTCATTTTTCAAGGACAGTTTATACTGCGGTACATACAGCGATTTTACAATCATGATGTTGCCTTTTCGGTCATGTATCGGTATGCGCAGATATTCAAACCGCAAAATTACCTCACAGACATTAAAGATATTTGTATGACCTTAGTTGCGCTGCGCCTGTTGGCAGCAGCTATTTCCGGCTCATAAAAAAAGTATGGCGGCGTAGAAAAAATGCGTAATGGATATATTTACGTGAATTTGACATTTCTTATAACTATTGATTACAAAACAAGCGTACTGTTTATTTTGTAATCAATAGTTTTTTTTCTAGAGGAGATGTTATGAATATGTGTCCCTTTCGTATGTACAAGCATAAAAAATTGGCCGCTATTAGTGCTGCGGCTGTATTATGTATGGCTTCTGTCGGTGTATTTGCAGCTACTGAACATTGGAATGATGCGTCTCTTACGCCAACGGTGACGACAAAAACGGCTGTATCAGATAATACAGATTGGCAGCAATGGAAAGATAATTGGGATCAAACGAAAACCCAATATGAACAAGTTTCGATTGCGCCTGGTGCAGATGCTTCCCAGTTAAATTTTGGCTGGTATTCAAAAACGAAAGCAAAAGCTGCAGAAGTTCGTATTGCTGATACTAAAGATATGAAGCATGCAAAGACCTTTAAAGGTACCAATACAGAAGGAACAGTTATCAGCGGCACGCCGTATTATTCCAATAAAGTAACCGTAAAAGATTTAAAACCAGAAACAACATACTGGTATCAAGTCAAAATCAATGGTACTTGGAAGGAGGCACGATCTATTAAAACAGGTAATCCGGATGACTTTACGTTTATGTACGTCGGTGACCCGCAGATTGGTGCATCTGCAGGACAGACACCATCTGACAGCACGTCTAAGCAAACAGGGGAATTAGCTGCCCGAAATGATTCATACAACTGGAATAAGACGTTGAATACAGCTCTTTCGCAGCATCCGGAAATCAACTTCCTTGTATCTCCCGGCGATCAGATTAATGAACCGGCAGAAAACCAGAGTCCGGAAAAGATTCAGCTGCAGGAATATCAGTATGCCGGCTATTTATCAGCCGCAGCATTGCGCAGTCTTCCTGAAGCCACGAGTATCGGCAATCATGATTGCTTGACAAGCGGCTATCAAAATCATTTTAATGTACCGAATCCGTTTACGGAAGAAGCAAATCCGACAAAAGCAGGTCACGGATATTATTATACGTATGGCAATGCGCTCTTTATTGTTATCAATGCAAATAACTATAATGCAGCCGACCATCAAGCCTTGATTGAAAAAGCAGTCAAAGCTCATCCCGACACAAAATGGCGTATCGTCGTGATGCATCAAGATATTTACGGCAGCGGGTTGGATCATTCCGATTCTGACGGCATTTTGCTCCGTACACAGCTGACACCTATTTACGATGCCAATAAGATTGATGTTGTCTTGCAGGGCCATGATCATACGTATGCCCGCACGTATCAGTTGAGCAGTGATGGTAAACAACATGCTGCGTTTGATGACATGAAGGTAAAGGGACAGACTGGTCAAACACATAGCTTATTGAATAAAGCGTTAAAAAATACAGCATTCAAAGATAATTATGAATCACAAAACTTGTGTTATACTATTGCGGATATGAAGCAAGGTGTTCTCCATAATCCGAAAGGCGTATTTTATATGTCTTCCAACTCTGCTACAGGGTCTAAATTCTATAACTTGATTCCACAACAGCAGGATTATATTGCCGCTCGCAGTCAGACATGGCGGCCAACGTATTCTGTTATTCACATTACGAAAGACACCTTCTCCGTAGAAACATACGATGTGGAAACAGGCACGCCGATTGACAGCACATACAGCATTGTTAAAGATTAATAGTTAGGTAGATATTCTTTATGATACATACGAAATGGATACGCGTTCTGATTACGGTTATTATCATTGGTATAGGCGGGGTATTTTTATGGCAGTATAATCAAATTGCTAAGCCGCAAATGGTGAATTCCGATGGCAGAACGTTTGAAAAAGCACAAGTCGTAGAAATCATACAAGACAATATACAAGAGGATGGCAGCCGTGTAGGAGATCAAATCGTATCCTTGCAAATGGAAAGCGGTCCCCATGCAGGAGAAACCGTTCAGGCAAATTGTCCGAACGGTCTTCTCTTTGGCACGGTTTGTCAGCCAGGCATGCAGGTCATTGTTATTTCTAGTACGATTGGGCAATTAGGTTTGCAAACTGTATATAATGTCGATCGTTCCTTGCCGATTTATTTGTATATTGCTGTATTTTTAATACTGTTGTGCATTATTGGCGGTAAAAAAGGTGTCAAATCCGCAGTTTCTTTACTATTTACCTTTATTTGCTTTGCGTTCCTGTTTTTCCCGATGATATTGCGAGGCATATGGCCGATTCTAGCGGCGATGATTACCTCAGCCATTGTATTGGGCGTTTCCATGTATTTGCTGAATGGTTGGACGAGAAAAAGCGGTATTGCCTTTTTGGCAACCATTGGGGGACTTTTGATATCAGGAGCAGCTGCCATTAGTTTTGGGCATGCTGTGAATTTGTCTGGATATAATGTATCTAATATTGAAAACCTGATGTTTGTCGCACAAAATACGATGATTGATGTGGGACAAATAGTATTTGCCGGTATTTTATTTGCCAGCTTAGGCGCTGTTATGGATATTGCCATGGATGTCACTTCAGCTTGCGCTGAAATTGTTAAGCATAATCCGTATATTTCACGAAAAGCATTATTTCAGGCTGGCATGAATGTCGGGCGTGATGTCATGGGAACGATGTCTACAACGCTTATTTTAGCATTTTTTGGCGGCTCGTTAGGCGTCTGGGTATTGGATTATGTTTATGATTTGCCGTATTTGCAGTTAATCAATTCCAATGCAATTGGCATTGAAATTATGAAAGGGTTTTCTGCTAGTTTTGGTGTTATTTTTACGGTACCCATTGCAGCAGCTTTAAGTGCGTTTTATAAAAGAAAGTAAGCGGCAAGATTCCTAAAAAATATCTTGACAAATACGAAATAAGCCAGTAAAATACGTCTATGTACAAATAATTGTATAGACATGAATACATGCAATGAACAAGACGTCTTGTATCGTCAATCTTTTCAGCGAAGCAGGGAGAGTGTGAGCCTGCTAAAGAGGTATATGAGTGGATCACTTGGGAGCAGCAGCTGTGAACCAGCTGACGGGTCGCATCGTTATTTGCGTCAGAGTGGCTGCAGCAGCAGTCAATAGGGTGGTACCGCGGTGATTTATACGTCTTCGTCCCTTTGGGGATGAAGACGTTATTTTTTTACATCTTGGAGGAGGAAACACAATGGATTACGGTAAGACATTACATTTACCTAAAACCGATTTCCCAATGCGCGGCAATTTGCCGAAACGGGAACCAGATTTCTTGAAATTCTGGCAAGAACACAAAATTTATGAAAAAAGATTGCAAAAACGGGATGGTTCCCCGAAATTTATTTTGCATGACGGCCCTCCGTATGCCAATGGCAAACTCCATATTGGACATGCTTTAAATAAAGTATTAAAAGATATTATTTTAAAATATAAGACACAGCAAGGGTATTACACGAAGTATATTCCTGGCTGGGATACACACGGCTTGCCGATTGAACATGCCGTTATCAAAGATACGGGATTGAATCGTCATGAAATGGCACCGCTCGATTTGCGTGCTAAATGCCGTGATTATGCCTTAGCCCGCGTAGAAGAACAGAAAAAAGATTTTGTCCGTTTTGGCGTGCTTGGTGACTGGGATCATCCGTATCTGACACTGCAGAAACATATTGAAGTAGCTCAGATTGGCGTATTCGGCGAAATGGCTAAAAAAGGTTATATTTATAAAGGCCTGAAAACCGTGTACTGGTGCCCATATTGCGAAACGGCACTGGCTGAAGCTGAAATCGAATACAAGGATGATAAATCCTTCTCTATTTATGTTAAATTTAAAGCTGTCGATTTAAACTGTCATATGCCTAAAGGTGCTGATCCGGACAAGGTATATGCGCTCATTTGGACAACGACGCCTTGGACTATTCCTTGTAACTTGGCAATCAGTGCCAACGAAAACTTTGAATATGTCTGGGTCAAAGTCGGCGATGAATATTTGCTCATGGCCAAAGACTTGGTAGAACCGACCATGAAAGCCGGCAAAGTAGAAAATTATGAAGTACTGCCGGATGTCATGATGGGCAAACAGTTGGAAGGTCTTGTTTTCCAGCATCCGTTCTATGACCGTAAAGTACCGGTTCTTCTTGGCGACCATGTTACATTGGAAGCCGGCACCGGCCTTGTTCATACCGCTCCTGACCATGGGCAGGATGACTTTGAAGTCTGCATGAAATATGCATCCTGGGGTGTTAAACCGATTGGTACGGTTGATCCATCTGGTAAATATACAGATAAAGTTCCTGGATATGAAGGTCAGTTTGTCTTTGATGCCAATGTACCGGTTATCAAACAGCTTGCATCGATTGGTGCTTTGTTTGCCAAGAGCACATTCCGCCATCAGTATCCGCATTGCTGGCGCTGCAAGAACCCGATTATTTACCGGGCTACGGAACAGTGGTTCTCCTCTGTTGATGGATACCGTCAAAAAGCATTGGATGCGATTGACCATGTTAAATGGATTCCGTCTTGGGGTCATGACCGTATTTATAACATGATCCGGGACCGCGGCGACTGGTGTATTTCCCGTCAGCGTGTATGGGGCGTTCCTATTCCTATTTTCTACTGCCAGGACTGCGGCAAACATATCATCAATGATGAAACCATCGCGCATTTGCAGAAGCTCTTTGCCAAAGAAGGCTCGGATGCTTGGTGGGCTCATGATGAAAAGGAACTGCTGCCGGAAGGATTTACATGCCCGGAATGCGGCGGCACGCATTTCAAAAAAGAAAGCGACATCATGGATGTATGGTTTGACAGCGGCTGCACCCATCAAGGTGTCTTGAAACACGATCCAGAATTAGATTATCCCTGCGAAATGTATTTGGAAGGTTCTGACCAGCATCGCGGCTGGTTTAACTCGTCCTTGCTGACATCAGTCGCTATCAATGGCTATGCGCCGTACAAATCCGTATTGACTCATGGCTTTACCGTTGACGGCGAAGGCCGCAAGATGAGTAAATCTGTCGGCAATACCGTAGCTCCGCAGGAAGTTATTGAAAAATATGGTGCCGATGTTATGCGTCTTTGGGTATCTTCCGCAGACTACCAGGGCGATATCCGCTTGTCACCTAAGATTTTGAAACAGCTTTCCGATGTATACCGCAAGATTCGCAATACGTTCCGTTATTTGCTGGGCAACTTGGATGACTTCGATCCGGCTAAAGATGCAGTTGCTTATGAAAATATGACAGAACTCGATCAATGGGCACTGCTGCGCTTGGAACAGGTATATGAAGCTGTTACGGATGCCTATGAAAATTATCAGTTCCACGTTATGTATCATGCTATTCACAACTTCTGCACTGTTGATTTGAGTGCCATGTACCTCGACGTTATCAAAGACCGCTTGTATACGGAAAAACAAGATTCTCAGGAACGCCGCAGCGCACAGACAGCCATGTATCAGATTCTCGATACGCTGGTTAAAATCATTTCTCCGGTTCTTTCCTTTACAGCGGAAGAAGTTTGGCAGAATATGCCGGCTGTAGAAGGCAAAGAAGAAAGTGTATTGTTGACTGATTGGCCTAAAGCACACAAAGAATATCTCAATGCGGACTTAGAAGCTCGCTGGAATACATTCCTTTCCTATCGTCGTGATTTGACGCGTGTATTGGAAGGTGCGCGTAAGGATAAGAAGATTGGTCATGCTTTGGATGCAGCTGTTACGATTTACGCTGATGGTGAAGATTATGATTTCCTCAGCCAGTGGCAGGACAAATTGGCAACCTTGCTGATTGTCAGTGAAGTATCCTTAGTAAAAGGCAATGCACCGGCTGAAGCCGTTGCCGGCGAAGACCATACGGATATGAAAGTTGTTGTCGTACCGTCTGCTAATGAAAAATGCGAACGTTGCTGGATTCATAGTGAAACGGTTGGTTCTGATCCGGAACATCCGACATTATGCGCTCGCTGCGCTGCTGTCCTTAAAGATTAAGGTTCGCAATACTATCATATAATACATAAAGAAAACCCCGTCTTGACTGTTGTTGAGACGGGATTTTCTGATTTTGGGAGAGGAGAAGAAGGCATGAAAACAAGTACATCCTGCATGCTGCAAATTAATACAGCTGTGTTGCTGTTTGGATTTTCCGGTGTATTAGGAAAAGATATTGCGCTGCCTGCTGTACTCATTACATTAGGGCGTGTTGTTTTTTCTTCGCTTGTCTTATTTTTATTTCTAAAAGCAAGAAATACGTCTATTCACATAGATTCACGTAAAGATGGGCTGGCTTTTTTGGCGATGGGGGCGTTGTTAGCCGTGCATTGGACAACGTTTATCTATGCGATTCAGTTGTCCAGTGTGGCTATTGGCGTGATTACTGCGGCGACGTTTCCTCTATTTGCAGCATTTTTAGAACCGATCTTTTTTTCGGAACGGGTAACGCCGCTGAACATCTTCGTATCTCTGATTATGATTGGCGGTGTAGTTATATTGGTGCCCCTAGATGCTTTGGGCGGCAATATGGCGATGGGTGTGGCTTATGGTATGTTTGCCAATTTGGCGTATACGATTTTATCATTGGTGAATCGCTGGTTTGCAAGACGATATAATGGGTTTGTGATTAGTTTTTACGAACAAGGAATTGCTGCGATTGTATTGCTTCCCGTACTGATCTTTGTACCATTTTCCGGCACGGCACAGACTATAGGGGAACTGGCTGTGTATGGCATTATTTGTACTGCTATATCTCATTCTCTGTTTATCAATGGACTGCAGGGCGTTACGGTGCAGACCGCCAGCATTTTGGATGGTTTGGAAACCGTGTACGGCATTTTGTTTGCCTTTTTATTGTTGGGAGCCGTACCGTCAGGACGGGAAATTTTGGGAGGTAGTATTATTGTCGTGACCGCTGTTGTTTCCAGCCTATATAAGACAAGACGGAATACATAAAACCATGTCAAAAATTTTTAAAATAAACGGAAGTTTTTTAATGTATTTAAAAGAAATATAAAAAGTAAACTTGAAAAATATATATAAAAATAGTACAATACACAAGTGTACATATATATTGTACATTTGTGTAATTCGTATATAGGGGGGATTTTTGATGAAACAACTATGGCACATGTTTAACAAGATTAGCTTGATTCAACAGATTATCGTTGGACTTATTATCGGCATTGCTGTAGCAACGGCATTCCCGGCTGCCGGTAAAGAACTATCATTGCTGGGGATTTTATTTGTAGGGGCATTGAAGGGGATTGCACCGGTACTTGTTTTTGTATTGGTATCGTCCGCATTGAGCCGCAAACAGGATGGGCATGATTCCAATATTAAATCAGTCATTATTTTATATTTAATTGGGACATTTCTTGCTGCGTTGTTTGCAGTAGTTGTCAGCTTTATTTTCCCGCTCACGCTGCAGATGGATGTAGCCGGAGCCGCCAAAGAAGCACCGGAAGGCATTGCACAAGTATTGATTACACTGCTTAAAAACATTGTTGATAATCCAGTACATGCACTGATGACGGGCAACTATATTGGTATTTTGGGCTGGGCTTGTTTATTTGGCATTGCACTGCGCCGCGTGTCTGCTGCTTCCAAGGCAGTCGTTGATGACTGTGCCGAAGCCGTTACGAAGTGCGTACAGTGGATTATTCGCTTTGCTCCGTTTGGGATTATGGGGCTTGTAGCAGATTCTATTTCATCCAATGGCATCGGTGCTTTGCTGGGCTATGCAAAGCTTTTGGTGTTACTGCTGGGGACGATGCTTTTATTTGCATTTGTTGTCAATCCCATTATCGTATACTGCAAAATCAAACGAAATCCATATCCGTTAGTTTGGAAATGCATCAAGACGTCTGGTGTCACGGCTTTCTTTACGCGCAGTTCAGCTGCCAATATTCCTGTAAATATGTCCTTGGCTAAACAGATGGGAGTCAATCCGGATACGTATACGATTACGATTCCGTTAGGTGCTACGATTAACATGGCCGGTGCTGCTATTACGATTTCTATTATGACGTTGGCAGCAGTACATACGCTGGGAATTTATGTCGATTTTCCGACAGCCCTGTTGTTGAGCGTGTTGTCTGCAGTAGGTGCCTGCGGTGCTTCCGGTGTTGCCGGTGGTTCCTTGCTGTTGATTCCGATGGCTTGCAGCTTGTTTGGTATTTCCAACGATTTGGCTATGCAGGTTGTTGGCGTAGGCTTTATTATCGGTGTCTTACAGGATTCTACAGAAACAGCACTCAATTCTTCGACAGATATTCTCTTTACGGCAGCTGCTGATTTTGCCCGTCACGGCTATCCGGCATCATTGGATAATCCCATAGAAGATGCACCGCAGTCGGCACAAAAATAAGATACTACGGGTATCTAAATTGAATATCTAATCATACGTTAAGTACCCTCATACATGACGCTTCTTTGCGTGTATGTATGAGGGTATTTTAGTATGCCGGCAAAGAAACCAAACCTATTTATATTTTTTTGAGTATCTATTAGACGGGTGGCAGTTCGCATCCTGAGCAGTTGTTTTTACATACAGTGGTTTGATGAAGTATTTAAGCAATTTTCGATTCTTTTATTGCAGAAAAAATATCATTATCAGTCTGTTCAACGAGTGGATTTTGAGGTAGTATATATAATGGGCCCATGAATTCAGACCAGGACTGAAAATTTTAAGCGTGCATGATATAGTATAGGTAACAAAATTGGAGGTTGCCATCATGCCAAGAAAAAAGTATACGTCTGAATTCAAGACCAAGATCATCTTATCAATCC
>JBNMKW010000046.1:0-18288 GCA_050874545.1 Megasphaera sp.
AAGTGAAGAAGCACTTCATGGAAGCTGGATGAAAGGTATTAAGAACGGAGGGTACCATCATATTTCATAAATAACAAACTGATTTTATTGCCAACAAGTTCCAGTTAAATAAAATACCCACAACAACTTGACACTATCCTAGACTTTACTGCCGATTTTTTTTATAATAAATTAGTTAGAGTGTTTTTTTGGACAAAGGAGGCGGCGTATGTATTCCCAGTATTTTCAAGCGATTATTGGGCATCGGGAAATAAAAAAACGTCTGCTGCGGCTGTTGGAAAAAGACCGCATGCCCCATGCCATGATTTTTGCCGGGCCGGCTGGTATCGGCAAGACGATGATGGCTCGTGCCGTTGCTTCGGCTATGGTGGGACGACCTCTCTTTGCACATGTAAACATAGATGAAAAAACAGATATGCCTGTCATTGCTGATAAAGATGACGGCTATTACTTGGCACCTAATGGTGCCATGCTCAAGGTAGACCAGTTTCGGCAGCTGCAGAGTCATTTGGTTTTGCAGGGAAAAGCGGGCTGCAAACGTATATGCATCATTGATCATGTAGAAACGATGAATGCAGAATTTGCTAACCGCATGCTGAAAATATTGGAAGAACCGCCGACAGGCGTTTATTTTGTATTGATTACAGACCAGCCAGCCCTACTGCTGCCGACAATTATCTCTCGTTGTGCAGAAATTTTGTTTGAGCCTGTTAGCGATGAAGAAATGCTGCAGGGACTGATGCAGCTGCAGGGCGGTGAGGCTGATAGGTATACCGAGGCAGTGGCTTGGGGCAGCGGCATTGTCAAAACCGTGCTGGCATATTTGCAAGGAAACGGTGCGCAGGGATTCAAGCGGGCGTTGGATTTCTTGCATATTATGACGACTCACGCCTGTCCGTATGCCAAATGGCTGTCTGTGTCCGGTGAGTATACCGATGCAGAAAGTAAAGAGATACTGCATGCACTGGGATTGTGTTTTAGAGATATGGCTGTGCTGCGCAGCGGTGCTGATACATCCCTCTTACGGCTTGTACCCTATAAGCAGGATATGTTGAAAGTACTCCCCTACTGGACAGATACAGGTATTTTTCATATGATGAGTATTTTAGAAGAAGGTATAGAAGCGATTACTCGTCATGTCAACATCCGGTTGGTGTGGGATTATGTGTGCATACAATGCATAGCGCAAAAAGGAGGTATTTAGTTGATAGTTGTAGGTGTACGGTTTAAACCTGCCGGTAAAATATATTATTTTGATCCTACGGAAATTCCGTTGAGTTTGAATGACGGCGTCATCGTAGAAACAGCGCGCGGCATGGAATACGGTTCAGTTGTCATTGCGCCGCGTAGTGTGGATTCGGCAGAAGTAGTACAGCCTTTAAAGCCGATTATTCGTAAAGCGACGGCAAAAGATGTACGGCAAGTAGAAAAAAATAAAGAACGCGAAAAGAAGGCATTTTCTATATGCTTAGAAAAAATTGCCAAGCATAAACTGCCAATGAAACTCATCGACGTCGATTATACATTTGACATGGGAAAAATCATTTTCTTTTTTACGGCTGATGGACGAATTGACTTTCGAGAACTGGTTCGTGATTTGGCGGCTGTATTTCGGACGCGTATTGAACTGCGCCAGATTGGGCTGCGTGATGAAGCCAAAATGGTGGGTGGTATTGGCTGCTGTGGCCGGCCACTGTGCTGTGCCACTTTCTTAGGAGATTTTAAACCCGTGTCGATTCGTATGGCCAAAGGCCAGGGCATGTCTCTAAACCCGACAAAGATTTCTGGCATTTGCGGTCGTCTGATGTGCTGCCTGCGGTATGAAAATTCTCTGTATACGTCTGGAGAACTGAAATGCCAAAATTGTCAGCAGAAATGCGAACAGCAAAAGCCGCCCGTCGTCGGCAAGCGTGTTATTACAGATGAAGGCGTTGGCACGGTGCTGCGTGTTCACATGAAAGATCATACCGTCAAGGTGCAGTTGGAATCAGGACACAACGTCAACGTACCTTGGTCGGATGTAGCGGAAACCGAACATGAAGGTTAAGCTGCAGGAGCATGAACGGCTCGACGATTTAGTATTGGACGGCATGAAAATCATTCAGCGCGATGACCAATTTTGTTTTTCCTTGGATACAGTGCTGCTGGCTCATTTTGGCAGGATTCCCCACGGCCCGGCCCTGGATTTGGGGACAGGAACCGCGGCGATTCCCTTGATTTTGACAGCGCGCGGAGCCAGACAAGTTACAGGCGTAGAGTTGAATCCGGTCATGGCAGATATTGCGCGGCGCAATGTGGCATTAAATGCTAAGGATGATTGTATTACCATTTTGGAACAGGATTACCGTCATATCAAAACGTGGGCAGCTAGCGGCGCCTATGCAGTTGTGTATGCCAATCCCCCATATCGGGAAAAAAGCCGCGGTGCGTACAGTGCTGTACAGGGAATACGCCGGGCTAGACATGAAGAAACGGCTACGCTGGATGATGTACTGACCGCTGTGCAGTATGCGCTTAAATTTCATGGCCGCTTCCGCATGGTTCATATTACGGAACGGCTGACAGATATATTAGAAGCTATGCGTGCGCATAATATTGAACCAAAATGCATTCAGATGGTTCATGGCCGGCCTGACAAAAAAGCTAAGTTGTTTCTCGTTGAAGGAATTCACGGCGGCAGTACGGGCATGGAAATCCTGCCGCCACTGATTGTTCACCGGGCAGACGGCTCATACAGTGATGCCGTGCTGCAGTTGTATGGAAAAATGTAGCATATTGGTTTCTCAAGAGAAACCTACAAGGAGCAGATAATGGCAGAAGTATTTCAAAAAGGAACTTTATACTTATGCGCGACGCCTATTGGCAATTTGGAAGATATTACGTATCGAACGGTACGGTGCCTGCGGGAAGCGGACCTCATTGCAGCAGAAGATACACGTCATACTAAACAACTGCTGTCTGCTTATGAAATTGATACGCCGCTTACTAGCTATCATGAACACAACAAGGCAGAAAAAGGTCCTTTGTTGATTCAAAAACTGCAGGAAGGTACAATACTGGCTTTGGTTAGCGATGCCGGCATGCCGGCAATTTGCGATCCCGGCAGCGATTTAGTGCGTTTGGCTATTGAAGCCGGTATTCCTGTTGTGCCGCTGCCAGGTCCTAATGCAGGTCTTACGGGTCTGATTGCTTCGGGTATGGATACAACACGGTTTACGTTTATTGGATTCTTGCCGAAAACGCAGAAACATCGGCTGCCCGTACTGGAAAGTATCAAAGAATATGAAGGCACGCTTATCTTTTATGAAGCACCGCACCGTATTCAACACGTATTGACTGAAATCATGGCGGTTCTTGGCGATAGAAGAGCTGTTCTTTGCCGAGAACTGACTAAAAAGTATGAACAATATATGCGCGGCACGCTGGGCCAGCTGAAAGACGAACTGGCGGCACAGGGTGCGCGCGGTGAATTTGTTATTCTCGTTGCAGGAGCAGAGCCTAAAACGATGGCTGCTGCTGACGGCAACGTTGATTATGCGTCTTTGGTTCAAGAACTGATGGATCAAGGCGTAGATAAAAAAGAGGCTGTCCGCATGGTCGCTAGACGGTGCGGTGTGCCCAAACGCAGTGTGTATCAGGCTGCGCTCACGTTATCATAAACCGGCTCATTTGTCGGTATAGGAGGAAACCACATGTCTGAAAAGAAAAAGTATTACATCACAACCCCGATTTACTATCCAAGTGCCAAACTTCACATTGGGCACACGTATTGCACAACCATTGCCGATTCATTGGCTCGTTTTCATCGTCTGCGCGGCGATGATGTATTTTTCCTGACCGGTTCTGATGAACATGGCCAGAAAATTCAGCGCGCTGCTGAAGCTAAAGGGGTAACACCAATTGAATATGTCGATGAAATCGTAGCTCTTTTCCAGCAGCTTTGGAAAAAATTGAACATTTCCAATGATGATTTTATTCGTACTACACAGCCGCGTCATGAAAAAGTAGTGCAGAAATTAATGCAGATTTCCTATGATAACGGCGACATTTATAAGGGAGAATATAAAGGGTGGTACTGTACGCCATGTGAATCGTTCTGGCCGGAAAACAAACTGCCGGAAGGAAAACATATCTGCCCGGACTGCGGTCGTCCGCTGGAATTGGTCAAAGAAGAAGCGTATTTCTTAAAAATGAATAAATACGCAGACCGCTGGCTGAAATTTATTGAAGAAAATCCTGATTTCATTCAACCGGAATCACGGCGCAATGAAATGATTGCCTTTGTTAAAAGCGGCTTGGAAGATTTGTGCGTATCCCGTACTTCTTTTGATTGGGGTATTAAAGTACCTTGGGATCCGAAACATGTCGTATATGTATGGTTTGATGCTTTGGCCAACTATTTGACAGCAGCCGGCTATATAGACGATCCAGAAAAATTTAAAAAATTCTGGCCGGCTGATTTACACCTTGTCGGCAAAGAAATTGTTCGTTTCCATACGATTATTTGGCCGATTATGCTGATGAGCTGCGGCTTGCCTTTGCCGAAGAAAGTCTTTGGCCATGGCTGGCTGATTGTAGACGGCACAAAAATGAGTAAATCCCTCGGCAACGTTGTAGACCCGATTCCGCTGATTGACCGCTATGGTGCCGATGCGCTTCGCTACTATCTCCTCAAAGAAGTACGCTTGGGACAAGACGGCAATTTCTCGTTACCATCTTTTATCAAACGCATTAATTCAGATTTGGCAAACGACTTGGGCAACTTGTTGCAGCGTACCTTGGCCATGGTAGAAAAATATGAAAACGGCGTAGCCGCAGGCCCGACTATGAAAGAAGCTGTAGATGATGATTTGGCTGCTTGTGCTGTAAAAACAGCGAAAGACTTTGAAAATTATATGGATGACATGAAAATTAACGATGCCATCAATGATGTTTGGGCTCTTATCCGCCGCAGCAACAAATATATCGATGAAACGACGCCATGGGTTTTGGCTAAAGACGATGCTAAAAAAGAACGGCTGCAGACCGTGTTGTACAATTTGCTTGAATCCATGCGTATCATCGCGACTTTGGTCAGTCCGTTTATTCCTGCCAGCGCAGCTGAAATGTGGAAGCAGCTTGGCTTAGGTGATTTTGCGGCAGCGAACATTCCGGATGCACAGGTATGGGGCAAATATCCGGCCAATACCAAAGTCTGCAAGGGCAATGCACTGTTCCCGCGGTATGATTTGGAAGAAGAAATTGCTGAGAGCGAAGAAGAAAAGAAAGAAGCGCAGGCATGCCCGGCTGCTAAAGAACCGACCAAACCGGAAATTACGATTGATGATTTTGCCAAATGTGATTTGCGTGTAGGGAAAGTCATTGCCTGTGAAAAAATTCCTAAAGCTAAAAAATTGTTGAAATTCCAAATAGACTTGGGAACAGAAACACGACAGATTGTCAGCGGTATATCTCAGCATTATGCACCGGATGAATTGATTGGCCACTGCGTTGTTGTCGTTACGAATCTCAAGCCGGTCAAACTTTGCGGCGTAGAATCAAACGGCATGATTTTGGCTGCTCTTGACGGAGCTGACAAACTGCAGGTCGTTAGTGCAGACGGCATGCCTGCAGGAAGCCGGGTACGCTAATGTTGTTTGATACGCACTGCCATGTCAATGATGAAGCCTATGCAGCAGATCGGGAAGATATGCTGCAGCGGGCTTTTGCAACAGGATTGACGTATATGATGTGTCCTGGTACGGATATTAGAACATCGGCAGAATCAGTGGCAATGACACATCAATACAAACAAATTTATGCCGCTGTCGGCATTCATCCCGAAGAAGCCGCATCGGCAACGCCGGAAGGGCTTGAACAGATCCGGCAGTGGGTTTTGAACGAACCCAAGGTTGTCGCCATTGGTGAAGTTGGCTTGGATTATCATTGGCCCGAACCGTCTCATGAAATTCAACAGGATGTATTTATAAAACAGGTACAGATGGCTGTGGAATTGGATGTGCCGATTGATATTCATGATAGAGAAGCACATGGCGATACTATGGATATTCTGCGTCAATACGGCAAAGGTATTCGCGGCGTGTTCCACTGCTATTCCGGCAGCTTAGAAATGGCAGAAGAACTCATTAAAATGGGATTTTATATAGGATTTACCGGCACGATGGTATTTCCTAAATCGAAAAAGCTCAAACGGATTGTCAGTGAACTTCCTATGGACAGAATTCTTATTGAAACAGACTGTCCGTATTTAACGCCGCCGCCGTATCGTGGCAAACGAAATGAACCGGCTTATGTACAGTACGTAGCTGCAGAAATTGCCCGTCTTCGTAATATGGATGTGGCAGACGTGCAGCGAATTACGCTGGAAAATGGCAGACGGATTTTTGGTATTACAGGAGAATAACCATGGCAAGACCGAAAATTACATTGACATTAATCAAAAAAATCGGTACAGGAGGCTGTCATCACGGTCATCGCGTAGGGGATACTTTTGACTTTGATACGGATAGAGGCAAACTCTGCCCGATGGCGATGCATGCGGCCTTTCCGTATGTTGATATTCTGCGGTACGGTGGAAGTATACCGGGTCAGCCGACAGGAACTGCCGTGTTCTGCTGTCCTGATGCAGACGTTATCAATGTTTTTAAGGCAGAAATTGTTTCCCAAACGTAACGCTAAAAGGGATGTCACAAAATGAAAAGTTTCAGTTCATTTTGCGACATCCCTTTTACTATACTGGTTTACGTGCTGTTATAGTATGCCCAAGCCTTCTAAGAGAATTTTCAAGCCTAAAAGAATTAATGCCAAACCACCGACGCGTTCGGCTTTGGCTTTATATTTCAGGCCAAACAGGCTGCCGGTTTTGACCCCAAGGGCAGAACAGCAAAATGTTACGCAGCCAATAGCAATGGCAGCAGGAATAATAGCGACGTCCATAAAGGCAAACGTAACGCCGACAGCGAGGGCATCGATACTGGTAGCGACAGCAAGGGCAAACATGGCCGGAATCGCCATGTTTGCGTCAGGACAGGCTTCTTTTTCCAGTGACTCTTTAATCATATTGGCCCCAATAAGTGTTAATAGAATAAAAGCGACCCAGTAATTGTATGAAGTAATAATTTCTGTAAAAAAATTTCCCAGATAATAGCCAATAATTGGCATGAGAAACTGAAAGCCGCCAAACCAGACACCGGCAAGGCACATGTGTTTCCAACTGATGCGGCCTAGAGAAAGACCTTTACAAACGGAAACAGCGAAAGCATCCATTGATAATCCAATCGCTAGGATGAATAATTCTAATGCATTCATAAAAGCAGCTCCTTTTTAAGATAGATACTAGGGATTTATAATAAAAAAAGAGACTTATTGACAGTCAGCAGACTGCCTCTAAGTCTCATCATTTCAAATAGCACCGGGCGGACTGCGCCAGTATGTCGATACTACTGTACATATGATGTACTGATTACTCCCTTAAAGCATTGCTTTGTATTATACGAGATATACAGCATGTTGTCAATTCAGAAAGAGTAAAAATAGGAGTAGCTTTTTGGGGCAGGAATATAGTAAAATAAGACATATAAAATGAAAATGATTCTATGTAAGAGGTGAAAATCATGGAAGTTACAGATCCGATTTCAATTCAATCGCTGCAGTTGACCAATCGTTTAGTTATGCCGCCTATGGCACGCCGCATGGCTGAAAATGGCAATGTCCCCAGTGCATTATGCAAGTATTATAGTGAACGGGCATTAGGCGGCTATTTGGGCTTGATTATTGTGGAACATTGCTATGTGGATAAGTTGGGACGGGCAAATCCCAAGCAAGTATCTCTGGGTGACGACGCTGATTTATTTGGGTTGCAGCAATTGGTTCGCAGCATTCATGCAGCTGGTTCGACGAAAGTTTTTGCCCAATTGAATCATGCCGGCGTGGCTTCAGAAACAGCGGATATAGGCGGCGGCCCTGTAGGACCGAGTGCTGCATGGGTTCATCATCCATGGAGTCCTGATGCTGTACTGCCGCATGAATTGACACAGGAAGAAATTGCTGGACTGGTTGCTAAATATGCCAATGCGGCTATTCGCGTTCGGTATGCTGGCTTTGACGGTGTAGAAATTCATTCAGCACATGGATATTTGCTGGATCAATTTTATTCTCCGTTGACGAATCAGCGGCATGATGCCTATGGCTGCGATTCCGTTGAAAATCGTGTGCGGTTCCATGTTGAAATTATTCGGGCCGTTCGTAATGCTGTCGGTGCAGCTTATCCGATAGCATTGCGTTTGGGGGCATGTGATTATATGGAAGGAGGCAGCACGATTGCCGATGGCGTGGAAGCGGCCAAAATCTTTGAAAAAGAAGGGATAGATTTGCTGGATATTTCCGGCGGCATGTGCGGTTATACCCGTCCAGGTCACGAAGAAGCCGGGTATTTTGGCGATGCAGCTAAAGCGATCAAACAAGCTGTGTCTATTCCTGTTATGACGACTGGCGGCGTGCGGAGTTTGGAAGATGCAAACCGGCTGTTGGCCAATAAAACAGCGGATTTAATTGGTGTAGGCCGTCCTCTTTTACAGGATGTGTTATGGGCTAAAAAAGCGTTGCAGGGAACATAATGTACTGGTTTGAATGCTATTGCCATGATAACTATATACACTAAAAAAATTGTAGCTTTTGATTTAAAGTTTAAAGTAAATGAATCATCACATTGTAAACGGTGTATGTAACATAGTATAGCGAAAAAACTGCGGCAAAATGAATGTAAGCATCTCATTTTGCCGCAGTTTTTTGTAATTTCTAGGTATATGTCTTGTGATTTATTTGCTTTCGAAAAATGCTTTATAAGCTAGGTAACCGCTGTAAGCATCGGACTTAGCTACGAGTTCCAACGGAGCGTGCATGCTGAGCATAGCTACGCCGCAGTCAACGACATCACAGCCCCAATCAGCCATGATATAAGCAATTGTACCGCCGCCGCCTTGGTCTACTTTGCCAAGTTCACCAATTTGCCAAGGTACATTGTTGCTGTTGAAGATTTGGCGGACTTTGGCTAAGTATTCAGCGTTAGCATCGTTGCTGCCAGATTTTCCGCGGGCACCGGTGTATTTGCAAAGGCAAATGCCGTAGCCAAGTTTTGCCGCATTGTTTTCTTCATATGCACTGGCGAATACGGGATCGAGAGCTGCGCAGACATCAGCCGATAACACTTCACTGCTGCGGAGCATACGGCGTAAATACAGCTCTTCTGTGTGACCTTGCAGGGCTAACAGTTCTGCTGCGAAGTCGAGAAAATACGAAGAATGAACACCGGTGTTGCCAACGGAGCCGATTTCTTCTTTATCAGCAAAAAGAGCTACCTGTGTCTTTTCGCCGGGAGCAGCTGCGAGAATGGCTGCTAAATTGCCGTACGAGCAAACGCGGTCGTCATGGCCGTGTGACATAAGCATGGAGCGATCGAGTCCGACTTCACGGCTTTTTTGTGCCGGAATGATTTCCAGTTCTGCGCTGGCAAAATCTTCTTCTTCAATACCGTATTTTTCTTTTAAAAGGGAAAGAATCGTCGGTTTAGTTTTTTCTTCTGCACTGTTTGTACCGACAATAGGCATAAGCATTTCCCCGGTAATGGCTTCAGTCAGTTTTTTGGTAGCTTGGTCTTTGCCAAGATGAGGTAAAAGGTCATTGATATAAAAAACAGGATCTTCCGGGTCTTCGCCGATAGATACATCAATTTGACGGCCGTCTGCTGTGAAGACGACACCGATGAGGGACAGCGGCATGCAGACCCACTGGTATTTTAAAATGCCGCCGTAATAATGAGTTTTGAAGTAAACAATTTTGTTTTTTTCAACGACAGGCATTGCTTTCAAATCTAAACGGGGGCAGTCAATATGTGAGCCGACAATTTTCATGCCTTCTGCAATCGGTTTGGAACCAATCACAGCCAAAATGACGGATTTCCCTTTTTGATCCCAATAGACTTTATCGCCCGGCTGCAGCGATGTATATTCACTCAATGCTTTAAAGCCGGCTGCTTTTGCTTGGCGGAGAATTTCTTTATTGGCCAGGCGTTCTGTGCGGGCTGTATCCAAAAAATGTCTGTAGTTTACACTGTATGCTTCCATTTGGCCTCGTTCTTCAGGTGAAAAGCGAGCCCATGCACTATGTTCCATATCAAATGACTTCATGAGTATCCTCCCTTTGTGATTGAGATTTCATCTTAAATTATAAGCTTTCTTGGCAAAAAATAAAAGGGGGACATCGGGGACAAATAACAAGGCAAAGGAAGCGGACGGCCTAGGCATTTAAAGTGGGGTGTGATATAATCAAGAATATTTTAAAAGAATTTAAGGCACATTAAGAGGGGGAATTAACGTATGGTATCTTGCAATACAATTAAAGCATTAGTTAAAAAATATACAGATGATATTTGTGGTATGCGCCGCCATATCCATGAAAATCCGGAATTATCTAATGAAGAAATAAAAACAGCAGCCTATATGGCAAAGATGCTGCAGCAATTTGGCATAGAAACAGAAGAACATGTGGCAGGTACGCATGCAGTTCTCGGCAGATTAACAGGCGGCAGGCCCGGTCCGACGATCGCGTTACGGGCGGATATGGATGCTTTGTCGATTTCTGAAGAAACAGGGCTCCCGTTTGCTTCTCAAAATCCTGGGGTTATGCATGCCTGCGGTCATGATGGACATATGGCAATTTTGTTGGGGACAGCACAAGTCCTTAGTGAAATAAAAGAGGAATTAGCAGGAACTGTAGTATTTGTCTGCCAGCCTGCAGAAGAAAAATCGCCTCAAGGCGGTGCAAAAGCGATTGTTCAATCTGGCGTTTTGGATGGCATTGATGCGATTTATGGGCTGCATGTATGGCCCAATCTGCCGACAGGCCAAATCGGCGTCAAGGCAGGTCCGATGATGGCCGCGTCAGACCATGTGCGTATTGTAATTCACGGCAAATCAAGCCACGCGGCGATGCCTCATAAAGGAATTGATGCTGTCGTGGCAGCCGGACAGTTTATTACAGCAGCACAGGATATTATCAGTCGACAGATTAACCCGCTGTATCCGGCTGTACTTACGTTTGGCCGCATCAGCGGCGGCACGCGGTATAACATCGTAGCGGATACGGTGGAACTAGAAGGAACTTGCCGGACCTATGATAAAGAAGCGCAGGATATGGTGGAAACCAGCTTGGGCAATATGCTGAAAGGGTTGGATTTGATGTATGGTACAACAAGCGAGCTGCAATATGAACGAGGATATGCGGCCGTTGTGAACTCACCTAAGCAAGCTGCTTTTATTGCTGATACAGCTGCTGCATGCTTCGGCAAGCAGGCGTTGGCTTCTATCCAAGAACCGGCGATGACAGCAGAAGATTTCTCCGGGTATCTGCAGGCCTATGACGGCGGCTTTTACTGGTTGGGAACAACCAAACCGGGCCAGGATATGTACCCTCTGCATAACTCTCATTTTGCTATTGATGAAGACAGTTTGCCTATTGGTGTAGAACTCATGACGATGCTTGTTTGCAGAGCCCTTTCTAAGTAACAAACGAAATTTGTACTATAATTATACTGCTTTTGAAAAATTCATAGATGATTTAGAAAAAACTCATAATAAAAAAAGGAGAATCGCCTCTTAGTCACGAATCTTATAAATAACGTGATTATAGGAGGCGATTTATTTATGAAAGAATATACTAGTGAGCAAATTCGTAATGTAGCAGTACTTTCGCACGATGGCGCCGGCAAAACGGCTGTTGTCGAATCGCTGCTCCTTGCCTGCGGCGCAGTAGATGCCGTTGGCGTAGGCAAAGATAATAAGCATATCATGGATTATGAACCGGAAGAAATCAAACGAAATGTAACGATTCAGCTGGGAATCGCGCCGTGCGAATGGGAAGGATATAAACTCAATTTCCTAGATACGCCGGGGTATTCTGAATTTTGCGGTGAAGTGCGGGCCGCGCTTCGTGCTAGTGACGGCATTCTCCTTGTTATTTCTGCGGAATCAGGCGTCGAAATGGATACGGAACGGGCTTGGGATTACGGCGTAGAATTGAATCTGCCCCGCATGGTGTACGTCAATAAAATGGATGCAGAGCATGCAGATTTCTTTGGCTGCCTGAAAAAAATGCGCGATGTATTTGGCAAATCCATTATGCCTTTGCAGATTCCGATTGGAGAAGGCAAAGATTTCCGCGGCATGATTGATGTCTGCAAGATGCTTGCTTGGGAATGGAAAGATGGTAAATGTGAAGAAATCAAGGTCCCGCCTGAATATATGGCCAAAGCCCGTGAAGTTCGTGAAATGTGTATGGAAGCGGCTGCTGAAGGCGATGACGAACTCTTGGAAAAATATCTTAACGGCGACGAACTGACGATTGAAGAACTGCGCAAAGGGCTTCGGCAAGGGATGCTGACGGGCCGCGTCTGCCCAGTTATGTGCGGCAGTGCCACGTATCATATTGGCACGGCTGAATTGCTTCGCCGTATTATTACATATATGCCGGCTGCTTCGCAGAAAGTTATGATGGGAACGGATAAAAAATCAGGAGAACCCGTCGTTGTATATCCGAATAAACCATTTACCGGCTTTGTTTTCAAAACGTTTATTGACCCCTTTGCCGGCAAACTTAGCTATGTCCGTGTCTTTTCCGGTGAACTGAAGGAAGGCGACAAGCTATATAATGTCAGCCAAGATAAAGAAGAAAAATTAGGTAAACTCCTGACCTTGGTTGGAAAAGAACAAGTGCCCGTCACAAAAGCCGTGGCTGGTGATATTGTCGTATTGCCCAAACTGCAGCAAGCACGAACCGGCGATACGTTTGCCGTACCGGATTTTCCCATTGTGTATGATCCGATTCGCTTCCCCAACCCGCTGCATACGGTAGCTATGGTGCCGGAAAAGAAAGGCGACGAAGAAAAATTAATGAATGCGCTGCTGCGTATTAGCGAAGAAGATCCGACTTGTCAAGTAGAAAAGAGTGTAGAAGGCAAACAGCTTATCGTCCACTGCATGGGTGATGTTCATCTGGATCACATCCTAAATAAGATGGAACGCAAATATGGCATTAAAGCAGTATTGCAGGATGTCTATATTCCCTATCGTGAAACGATTAAAGGTAAGGCTACTGCCGAAGGCAAACATAAAAAACAAAGCGGTGGTCATGGTCAGTATGGTCATGTTATATTGGATATTGAACCATTGCAGAATGGCGAAGACTTTGAATTTGTTGATGCGATTTTTGGCGGGGCCGTACCGCGGCAGTATATCCCGGCTGTTGAAAAGGGCGTCAAAGAAACGTTGGCAAAAGGCCTCCTTGCAGGGTATCCGATGATTCATGTAAAAGTTACCTTGAAAGACGGCTCCTATCACTCTGTTGATTCGTCAGAAATGGCGTTTAAAGTGGCTGCAGCATTAGCCTTGAAAAAGGGCGTGCCGGAAGCAAAACCAGTATTGTTGGAACCGATTTACAGTGTCGATGTAGTGGTTCCTGAAGAATATATGGGCGATGTTATGGGTGATTTTAGTGGTCGCCGCGGCCGTATTTTAGGTATGGAACATCACCGCAACCGTAAGGGTATTATTGTCGTTAAAGCACAGGTTCCGTTGGCAGAAATGAAAGGCTATGTCACAGTCCTTCGTTCTATGACACAGGGCAAAGGTACGTTTAACATGACATTCTTTGATTATGAAGAAGTACCTAAGAAATTGCAGGATGAAATTATTGCGCAAAAACAGGAAGCGAAAAAAGAATAAATAATCCCTCCTCACAAAAAGGGGCTGTCGCACGAATAAAGCGGCAAGCCCCTTTTTGCATGCCGTAATAGCGACAGCCTGCAGCGGTAACGTAAAGTGAGTATCCATTGCCATTTTCAAAGATTGGTCATACAATACGAATATATAAAGATGTATTGCAAAGGAGAGACCGGTCATGAAAACAATGAAAAAAGCAGCATGGCAGTTTATAGATACTCATCAGGAAGAAATGTTGGCTTTGTGGCGGGAACTGGTTCAAATAGAAAGCGGCTCGCAGTATAAAACAGGCGTAGATGCTGTTGCGCAAAAAGTAAAGGAGCAGTTGGATCGCTTGGGAGCTAAGACGCGAATTATAGAAATGCCGCATGCCGGCAACATGGTCGTTTCTTCTTGGGGAAGCGCAGACTGTGCGCCTATTGTGCTGCTTGGCCATATGGATACGGTATTTCCTAATGGTACGATACGTGAAAGACCGTTTACAATTCAAGACGGCAATACATACGGTCCAGGTGTTTTGGATATGAAAGGCGGTCTGGTTATTGCACTGTATGCAGTAAAAGCCCTGCAGGCTGCCGGCTATCAAACACGGCCGATTAAATGGATTTTGGCTGGTGATGAAGAAATGGCCCACCAACAGTCTAATGCCGTTGCTTATATACAAAAAGAAGCCAAGGGAGCTGTTGCGGCATTTAATTGTGAAACCGGCTTTTTAGACAATGGTCTGGTCGTGCAGCGAAAAGGCAGTGCCGTATATACGATGAGCGTGCAGGGAGTCGGCGCGCATGCTGGCAACAACCCGAAAGGCGGGCGCAGTGCTATTTTGGAAATTGCTCATAAGGTCATTGATATTCAAAACGCAACGGATTGGGAGAAAGAAACGACATTCAACGTAGGCTTGATTCAAGGCGGTACTGTCGTCAATGCCGTGCCGGATACAGCCTCGATTCAAATTGATGTACGGTATATACAGCCGGAATATATCGAAGATATTCAACAAACGCTGCAGCAAATTGCGGCAAAGCAGTATATTCCGGATACGAAAACAACTTTGCAGAAAGTTGCGGGATTTGCGCCGATGAAGCGCACGGAAGCGACAGAGATGCTTTTTGAAACAGTCAGGAAAACGTATGAAGAAATGGGGCTTACCAAACCACATGCCATGATGGTTGGCGGTGGCTCAGATTCGGCGTATACTGTATTGGCTGGCGTACCGACTGTATGTGCTATGGGTGTCAAGGGGGCATATAATCATACTCCTCGTGAATATGCGGATACGGCGTCATTGTTTGAAAGAGCCAAAGTATTGGCGGCCTGCATTATCAATCGACAGTGATGCGTCATGCATTTTTCCTCTAAAACTATCAAAAAAGACGAAAATTTGCTATAATATACATGTATGCGCTCATATATATCTATATAAGAGCGTCGTTTTTTAATTTTTATATGAGGTGAAATTGTGGACGAACAACAAGTAGATAAAATATTACCGGTCTGCCTGGAAAATGAAATGCAGACATCGTATATTGACTATGCGATGAGCGTTATCATTACTCGCGCTTTGCCGGATGTGCGTGATGGACTGAAACCAGTACATCGCCGTATTTTGTATGCTATGCATGAAGCAGGCATGACACCGAATAAACCGTATAAAAAGTCAGCGCGTATCGTTGGGGAAGTATTAGGTAAATATCATCCTCATGGTGACAGCTCTGTATATAATGCAACAGTCCGCCTGGCTCAGGATTTCTCCACGCGTTACCCTCTTGTAGACGGTCACGGCAACTTTGGTTCCGTCGATGGTGACTCTGCGGCAGCGATGCGTTATACCGAAGTGCGCATGGCCAAAATCACGGGAGAAATGCTAGAAGATATAGACAAAGATACCGTTGATTTTATGCCTAACTATGATGGCTCGCTGCAGGAACCTGTTGTATTGCCTTCTAAGATTCCAAACCTGTTAGTTAATGGCTCGGCAGGTATCGCTGTCGGCATGGCTACCAATATTCCGCCGCATAATCTTGGCGAAGTAATTGACGGCTGCGTTTTGCTGATTGACAATCCGGAAGCAAGCTTGGAAGAAATCATGACGAAAATTAAAGGTCCTGATTTTCCGACAGGTGCTAAAATCATGGGACGTGACGGCATCCTTAAAGCGTACTCTACGGGACGGGGCAGTATAAAAATGCGTTCCTGTGCAACGATTGAACCGATGAACAAAGGGAAAAACCGCATTGTTGTCACGGAAATTCCATACCAGGTCAATAAAGCACGCGTCATTGAATCCATTGCTGAATTGTCGCGAAATCGTGAAATTGACGGCATTACAGCACTTCGTGATGAATCAGACCGCAAGGGACTGCGAATTGTAGTTGAACTGCGTGCAGATGTCAATCCAGATATTGTGTTGAACAAACTCTATAAACACACTCAGCTGCAGGAAACGTTTGGCGTTATTATGCTGGCTCTTGTAGATGGGCATCCGCGTGTTTTGACATTAAAAGAAGTTCTTCACTATTATTTGGCCCATCAAAAAAGTGTTATTACACGGCGCAGCAAGTTTGAATTAGATAAAGCCTTGGCACGTGCGCATATTTTGGAAGGTTTGCTGATTGCATTAGACCATATTGATGAAGTCATCAAGACTATTCGTGAATCCGCAACGGATGAAGCGGCGAAACAGTCTTTGATGGGCCGCTTTGGCCTGAGCGATAAACAGGCAACGGCTATTTTGGATATGCGTCTGCGCCGCCTGACAGGCTTGGAACGTGAAAAAATTGAACAAGAATATAAAGACCTGGAAGAACGCATTGCTTATTTGCGCAGCGTATTAGCTGATGAACACAAAGTTATGGAAATCGTAAAAACAGAACTTTTGGATGCGAAAAAGAAATTTGCTGATGAACGTCGGACACAAATTGTTGCGGATGCGGCTGATTTTGCGATTGAAGACATGATTCCTAATGAACGGATGGTTTTGACGCTGACACGGCGCGGCTATGTCAAGCGGATTAACGCTAACGTATATCATACGCAGAATAAAGGCGGCCGCGGCATCAAGGGCATGGGAACCAAAGATGAAGATGCGGTCAACCATTTGTTGTATACATCGGCATTAAATACGGTATTATTCTTTACCAATTTGGGTCGTGTATACCGGTTAAAAGCCTATGAAATTCCAGAAGCCAACAGCCGCAACTCGAAAGGGATTGCGACGATTAATATCCTGCCGCTGGCTAAAGGTGAAAAAGTAAATGCATTGATTGACCTTGATCAAGTAGATCCGTCGATGAACCTGTTTATGGCAACGGAAAAAGGGTTGGTTAAGAAAACGGAACTCAGCGAATTTAAAAATGTTCGCCGCAATGGCCTAATTGCTATTTCCTTAGTGGAAGGTGACCATTTGGCTAAGGTTCGGCTGACTAAAGGGGACCAACGTATTATTTTGGCAACTAAATTAGGCATGGCTATTTGCTTTAATGAAAATGATGTACGCCCAATGGGTCGAAATACGCGCGGTGTTCGCGGCATTTCTTTGGCAGATGGCGATAGTGTTATCGGTGCCGATGTTTTGGAACCAGACTGCCAGGTGCTTACGGTCAGCGAAGAAGGTTTTGGTAAACGAAACAATATGGATGCGTATAAGATTCAGCTCCGCGGCGGTAAAGGGGTAAAGAACTTTAAAATTACACCGAAAACCGGAGATATTGTAGGCGTAGAAGTTGTACATGAAAACCAGGAATTAATGGTTATCACGACGAATGGCATCGTAATTCGCACGGATATTGAAAGTATTGGCATCAAGAAAGGCAGAAACACATCAGGTGTCAAGATTCAAAAACTAGAAGGCGACGACAAGGTGGCCGCATTGGATACGATAACGATTGAAGGCGACGAAGAAGCTGCACAAGACAGTTTGTTTAAAAAGTAAAGAAGCGTTAAATATAAAAAAGAAGGAAAAGTCTGAGCTGGCTTTTCCTTCTTTTTGGTATACGATGATATGCGTGTATCAATAGAAGGATAACAAAACGAAAAACTAGCAAATTGCGATGCCTTTTTGTAAAATAAATCGGAGATTAAACGATTGTTTTGGCTTTGTGATATTTTTTGCAAATAAATTACTTGACATTTTGTGCACATTGCGATATACTAAGCAAGTCGTCAGGAAATGACAAATGATACAGCAAATAAACACTGTATTTATTTTGTAAATGGCGAAGCATTCCGGTAAAAAAAGAATGCAAAAAAAGTTCTTGACAAACTCGAATGAGTCTGTTAGAATAAATGAGTCGTCGCAAGACGGCGATGACCTTTGAAAACTGAACAATGTAAGAATCGAATGAACGCCAGAGTGCGAGGTCGTTTCTTTGTTTGGCAAAGAAACAGACGTCAATCAATTCAAAAACGTGATGAAATCATCACACCAAAAACAATAATTTGAGCCAAACGGCTCTTCACATATCATGGAGAGTTTGATCCTGGCTCAGGACGAACGCTGGCGGCGTGCTTAACACAT
>JBNMKW010000047.1:0-18173 GCA_050874545.1 Megasphaera sp.
CTGGCAAATACAGCGTGAAATATTTTTTGACACGTTGGTCTCTAAGGCCCAAACTGCAAAAAATTCCACTAACTTAGTTCAGGCCTTGTATAAACTGGTTTCGGTAGCTATCGAGGCTGCGTAAAAGTTGTAAAGTGCTGTAATATACTATAATTACGGTAATATCTTTTGCTGAGGTATGTTTTTTTTCATTTCTTCTTCATACAAATAAGTGTATTAGATTTTTGTTATATCATTAGGGCGGAGATCTTTTTTAATTTCCAATAACACATAGATAAAAATAGATAGACGGTGTATCTTTTTATATGGTATGCTTATACATAAGCATACTTTTAAAGAAGGAGAGTGAGGCTCATGAAGTTTTGGAAGATATTGATTGGGATGGCTGTATTTGTTTGCGCGTCCATGACGGCTATGGCAGATAATGCATATATCCACCCCGGATATGATTTGCGTCAGGTAAAAGAATTCAGGGTAACGAAGATAGACAATGAAAATCAGAAGCCGTGGAAAAATTATACTCCTGGCGAAGACGCAGTAGATGAGGTGATGCAGACACTGTATCAAGTTAGCACGAGAAAGAAAAAAATCATCCAAGATGAACGCAATGTACCGGCGCCTGTACGGGATATGGCGCAGGATACGACACCGACAGCAGTAGAGCTTCGCGTAACGATTAAACTGTACGGGCATTCCTACGGGAAAAAAGAAGGGTATTATAAAGAATATACGGAAATGGAAGACTTTATTTATTATGATGCCTATGGAAAAAAGCAAGTAGGCTCTCGGCCGGTCAAGAAAAAGAAATGGGTACCCGGCTACCGTTGGACCAATTCGTATATGAAAATAAAATATGAGGTATACGATATACATACAGGGGAGCTCATTGGTTCCATATTTGAAAATAAAGTAACGGGCGGATTTAATACGCCTTGGGATTCGGGTGATTTACGGCGCAGTATAGAACATGTTTTTGCTGCATTGTGCCGAAAAGCATAGGATACGTAAAACGAGGTGAACAGAATGAAGATATGGAAAATAATAAGCATGACAATTTGCATGGTATGTATGAGTGTGTTGGCTTGGGCAGCTACGCCGTATGTAGATCCGGGCTATGATTTGAGTCAGGTAACAGAAATACGAGTTACATCTATTGAAGATACAATGAATGAACCATGGAATAATTTTACGCATATAGATGGTGCGGAAGATGAAGTCATGCAGGCGTTATATACTGTAGGCGGCAAGAAAAAGAAAAAAATTCAAGATGATCGCAACGCACCGGCAAATAGCTATGATCAGGCAAGGATGGCGGTTCCCCATGCAGTAGAACTGCGAGTTAGCATTCAGTTGTATGGCACGACGAAATCTCGCGTAGAAGGACACTATGAAGAATATACGCAATATATGGATTATGAATACATTGATGAAAAAGGACGCAAGCAAACACTGCGTCGTCCTGAAAAGCGGCAGCGCTGGGTAGATCCGTATGACGCATATTATTCGTATATGAAAATTAAATATGATGTCTATGATATTCACACAGGAAAACTGATTGCATCTATCGTAGAAGAACGGGACCGCAGTGATAATAGTGTCGCTAGTATGCTTAAACGCGGCACCGATGAAATGATGTCGAAGATTTTCAAGAGAAGATGAGGGTATCATTGACAATGAATCATGCCATTTGGTATGATAAAGGACGAAGTACAGAGGCGATGGCGTTCGCCTGAATGGTGTATGCTGATAAGGGCTGTAACAAAAGGGGGATTTTAGACCATTTTGTCACAGCCTTTTTCTATGCCGTTCTATGTGTATAGTTTGCAGTATTACGATTTATTTTTTTGCAATAAAAAATGAAAAACAGTTAGAGGAAGAGCAGGGTGCATGATAAACCAATGCATTATGTGACGGCCTCTTTTTTGTTGGTACAGAAAGAAGGATTTTAAAATGGAAAAGTTATTGGCCGTTGCCGTTGGCGGCGGCATAGGTGCGGCGCTTCGGTATGCCGTGACGCTTTGGGCTAATGCTCATGGCGGCGTTACCTTTCCGTATGGAACGATGATTGTCAATTTGGCAGGGTCATTTTGCATTGGCTTGCTCATGATGTTTTTTCAATCGCATGTCAATTTGCCGCCAGCTGTTAAATTATTTGCCGTGACAGGGATTCTCGGTGGCTTTACGACATTTTCTACTTTTAATATGGAGTGGCTGACGCTGATGCGGGCTGGGGATATGGCCTTGGCATTTGGCTACGGCGGCGGTACGATTGTTGGTGCTTTTTGCTGCTGTTGGCTGGGCGTGGCTGCCGGGCAGCTTCTTTGGTAGAAATTAGGATGTATGTTTGTTTTATGCTATAATAAAATGTAAAGCCATAAGGAGGGATAGTATGCAGAGGCAATGTATGCCGCGATTCTTTGCCATGACAGATGTTGAAAAAATAACACCGCTTCATCCAGAATATAAAGAACAAGTACAAGCTTATTTTCATCGCTTGTTTCCATGGCGGCAGTGGCAGGTTGTGCCAGATAGTAAAGATAATCCGCTGCCTGTGGATGTGGAAGTGTTGTATCCGACGGCAGAAGAACCGTTTTATTTGCTGCATACGATGGGAATGAGTGCCGCTTCTATGCATTGTCCGGGCAGCACCTTACCGCAAGATAAAGATAGGTACAGTGAATTATCCTTGATTCTCCCGGCAGACTGGCCTTTTCGTCCGCATCGGCCTATTTCATTGGCAGATCCGGCTGGCTGGCCTCTTTGGCTGCTTATGGAATTAGGCAGGTTTCCCCATGTGCATCATCTTTGGATGGCCTATGGGTTTGTCTTAGCCAATACGGAACAACATACTCCTTTTTCTTCAAATGCGCCTTTTTCCGGCGTGACGATTGTCCAGTTTGATGGAGAATTGGGAGAAATTCCGATGCAGGATGGCAAAAAAATAGATTTGTTGATGCCGGTGTTGTTGTATACAGAAGAATTGGCGTTGTGTGACAGCATTGGCGTTGATGCTGTTGTCGAACAGATTATTGAAGAAACGGATGGCTCGTTTGCGCTGGATGTAAGCAGAAAAAACATTGCCAGTCGTGATTATACAGAGAAGATTTTATACTAAGGAGCGTGTATGCCCGTTGATTACCAGTACTGCAATCATTACCCCAAAGAGTGCGGCGGAAGCATATGCTGCATATAAAGACGCGGCCAGTGCCGTATTTTTGGCAGGGCGGCAGGGCGTTAAACATCAAACAGAACACTATGACGTAGCTGTTGATTTGTCACAGACAGGATTAAACCGCATAGAAGATTGCGGTGACGAAATCGTAGTTGGTGCCATGGTGACTATGAATGAGTTAGCCGTGTCTTTGCTGATGCAAGAAGTGGCTGGCGGTGCCATTTGCCGGTATTTGAAAGAAATACCGGCTTGTGAAGAAAAACGCCGCAGCACCTTGGGGGCACTGGTTGCTTCTAAAATGCCTTTTTCCGTCGTGCTGCCTATTTTATTGTCCCTGCACGTGGATGTCATGCTGCAGGATAAAGGCCGCATGAATCTTAAAGACTATCTAGGCTGTCCGCCTATGGGAGAAATGGTAACGCAGCTTGTCATTGCCAAAGAACTCGTGTATACGGCGTACAGAGCGTATCGTCTGTCTGCAGTCGATGAGCCGTATTTAACAGGTGCTGTTTCGTTATATGCTGATGATTCTTGGCGGATTGTCGTCGGCGGCCGTCCGGATGCGGCGGCGATTGCCGAAAGTGCCAGTGAAGAATTAACAGAAAAAGGCATGGCTGTTAAGGAAAATGTAGCGCATTTGGCAAGTGAAGAACTGCATTTTGCCAATTATGGCACATGTTCAGAAGCAGAACGGCGTGCCTTAACTATTGAAATGGTTCGCAAGCTGATTAAAGAAGCATGGAAAGGCCATAGTAAACAATTACAAACGGTCATGAAAAAATAAATTTGCTGTAAATAGGGAGGAACGAATATGTTTCAAGACAATCGGTGGCTTCGACTATTAAAACCAGGTATTACGGCTATTGTTGGTGCCGGTGGTAAAACAACGGTATTGGAACGGTTAGGCAAATACGGTCATGAAGGGCATTTGCCGATTATGGTCAGCAGTACGGTGCCGATGGACAGCGCTCGTGTAGACAACGTAGAACCTTTTGATGTCATTTGTACTGATGATGTAGAAAAAGGGGAACAATTCTGTGCTGAACGCATTGCGTCCGGTCATGTGCCGGCTTGGTTTCAAGGACTGGACGGTAATGACCGCTATATAGGCCTTTCGCCCAAAGTAATTGAAAAAATTAAAGATCGGCATCCTGCTTGGTATATTTTGATTGAAGGCGACGAAGCCAAAAACAAATGGCTCAAGGCACCGCTTCCCGATGATGTGCCGCTGCCGGAAAATTGTGATACTGTCATCGGCGTCCTCAACCTGCAGATGTTGGGCAATGCCTTAACCAGTGAAAAAGTAGAAGGCATTGATACAGCGTCTGTTATTATGGGACGTAAAGAAGGCGCTATTATTACGCCGGCTATGTTGGCGAAACTGCTCAAACACCCTCGCGGCTTATTCCGGGGCATGCCCTGCGAACGCGTGTTGTTCTGTACGGGATACAATGCGGTACAGCACCGCATGACAGAAGCGTTATTGGATGACTTGGGAGATTTGGGATTAGTTGCCAGCGTATTGGCTGACGGATATCGGGAAACCTGCATCATTCGCCAATATGTAACGTACGATACGAATAAGAGAAAGTAGTAGTTAAGGAAAATGATGAAAGAAACCAGCAAAATAATTATTGGATGCATTGCTGTTTGTCTCCTGGCTGCAGCGGGGGGAATCTGCTATCAGCGGAACCAACAACACCTGTCACAGACAGCAGAACATCCTATGCCGTCTATTGTTGAACAAAAGCCGGATGTGGCATTTGTCGGCGATGATTTTTCCTTACCGCCTGCTGATAATGATAAACCGGTGTATGATAAATATACAATTGCCGAACGGAAAGCCAAGGGACTGCCCCTGACTTATGGTAAGACCCGTGAATATTATTACGGAGATCATGTCGTATATTTGACGTTTGATGACGGCCCCAATAAAGAAAATACAGAAAAAATTCTGAAGATATTGCATGATGAAGATATCCATGCGACGTTTTTCTTGACGGGACAAAATGTACGTCTATATCCGGAGGTTGTCAAAGAGATTTATCAGTCCGGCAATGCCATCGGCGTGCATTCGTATACGCATGATTACAAAAAAATATATGCTTCACCGGAAGCCTATGTCGATGAGATGATACAAACGGATACACTGATTTACAATGCCATTGGCGTACGTCCCGTCATATCTCGTGCACCCGGCGGCACGCAGGGACATTTTACGCCGGCGTTTTGGCAGGCTATTCAGGATATTGGGTATATTGAAGTTGGCTGGAATGCACTGACAGGAGATGCAGACGGTACAGGTAAAACGGCAGAAAAAGAAGTAGCCAACATCAAAAATCAAATGGCATTGCGCCCGTATTTACATTCACATTTAGTTATATTAATGCATGATGCGTCCGGCCATGAAGCAACGGTAGAAGCCTTGCCGACCATTATCAAGATGCTAAAAGACCAGGGATACACCTTCCGTGTCGTCACCACAGCGATTCCGCCGTCTTGGTAAGCGGCAGACAGAAAACTGAACGTTTATCCTTGACAAAACAGGTTGATTCGGTATACAATGGCGACATCAAAATTTTAAGAATTACAAAAAGGAGACCATCCAAATGAAAGTCATGTTACAACGTAAGAATACAGTTGCATATGCCTTTACGTACTTTAGCTGGAGCTATTTTAGCGCTGGCTGTTTGGCATATCAATTTTATCGTAACATGCACATGAGAAGACAAGGATACATGGCAGCATAATCAGAGATTGGCTGCTTCATTGGATAGACTCGGCAGGCTCATGTGAGCCTGCTTTTTTTGTAGAGAAATGGAGGACATTATGCTTAATCAAATTTCGTTGTTCACAGAAAATACCCAAGGGGCACTGCGCCGCATGACGCACATTTTATCAGAAGCCAATATCAATTTATATACTATGCTGGCTAATGACAGCGCAGAATTTGGTATCATCCGTCTGATTGTTACAGAACCGGAAAAGGCATTGCAGGTATTGCAGGATGCAGGATATCAATGCCGTTTAGATAAAGTACTGGCGATTGATATGGCAGATACGCCGGGGAGTCTCGATAAAATTTTGGAAAACTTGGAAAGTGCTAATGTAGCGATTGATTACTTGTACATTTCATACAACCGCAAAGCATCCACACCGGTTGCCGTTTTCAAAACGAGTGAACCGGAAACAGAAACATTTCTCCGCGGCAAAGGCTACGAACTTCTTGATTCATTTTAATAGGCTGCAAAAAAAAGCTTCCATGCTGTCTGTGACAGTGTGGAAGCTTTTTATATGCCATGCAGATTATACTAAGTCGGCCAAATCGAGGATGAGGCGTTCTGTTTTTTCCCAGCCGAGGCAGGGGTCTGTAATCGATTTGCCGTACGTGCCTTCGCTGATTTTTTGGTTGCCGTCTTCAATATAGCTTTCAATCATTAAGCCCTTGACGAGACTGCGGATATCCGCACTCATATGACGGCTGTGCATAACGTCTTTGGCAATACGGATTTGTTCCATGTATTTTTTCCCGGAATTAGCATGATTCGTATCGACAATGACTGCCGGATTCGAGAGGCTGCGTTCGTTATACATTTCCAAGACATGATGTAAATCTTCATAGTGATAATTGGGAAGGCTGTTGCCAAAATTATCGACATAGCCGCGCAGAATCGCGTGTGCCAGCGGGTTGCCCGTAGTGCGGACTTCCCAGCCGCGGAATAAAAATTCTTGTGAATGCTGGGCAGCTGCGATAGAGTTGAGCATGACGGATAAATCGCCGGATGGCGGATTTTTCATGCCGACAGGAATTCCGACGCCGCTGGCAATCATGCGGTGAAGCTGGTCTTCGACGGAACGGGCGCCGACGGCTGCATAGGAGAGTAAATCGGAAAGATAGCGGTAAATTTCCGGATAAAGAATTTCTTCGGCACACGTAAATCCTGTTTCCCGAACGATGCGGGCGTTCATTTCCCGAATGGCAATAATGCCGGCCAGCATATCTTCTTTCCCTTCAGGATCTGGCTGATGGAGCATGCCTTTGTAGCCGACACCGATAGTACGGGGCTTGTTGGTGTAGACGCGAGGGACGATAAAGATTTTGTCTGCTACTTTTTCTTGTACGTTGCCAAGACGGTGAATGTAATCGACGACAGCATCTTCATTATCGGCAGAGCAAGGACCGATAATCAACAAAAAGCGGTCATCTTCGCCCGTAAAAATACGTTTAATGATTTCGTCACGCTGCTGTTTGATTTTGCGGACAGCGGCGGTAATTGGAAATTCTTCCATAAGTTCCTGCGGTGTTGGTAATTTTCTGATGAATTCAATTTGCATTCCCATAATATCCCTCCTGAAGTGGCTTTTTTAGCGAAATAGTATCTGCTAAAAATTTGACTGAGTTACAGCATATTATAACACAGACTTTTTTTTTGTAAACATAAACCAGTAGAAGTAAAACGTTTATTGCTATTTAACTGAAAAACTTTAGACAGATTGTATTGACAATACATAGGAGAAGGGTATACAATGACAACAACGAATTTTTAAAATTGCACCAAGGGAGTTATCCAAATGACAAATATCTCATTCATACATGCTGCAATTGAATATGTCTTTACGTATTTTAGCTGGGGCTATCTTTATTTTAGCGCTGGCTATTTTTGCTACGACAAATTCTATATGCAGTACGTACACATGAGAAAATTTCAGCCGATAACATCGCTTAGTTCTTTTGCAGGATAAAAGAACGGTTGTAATTCACTATTGATTGAAATAAAACCAAGCAGGCTCATGTGAGCCTGCTTTTTTTATTAGAAGGGATGAGAAAACATGATTATTGTACTAAAACCAAATGCACCAAAAGAATTCATTGATACACTGACAGCTTCTATTCGTGCCAAAGGATTGCAGATAGATATCAGTAAAGGCGCTCGCAAGACGCTGCTGGGGCTGGTTGGCAATACGGCAGCAATTGATGAAGAACAAATTCGCGGCTATGAATACGTAGAAAACGTCATCCGTGTAGAAGAACCGTACAAACGGGCCAGCCGGGCATTTCATCCGGAAGACACTGTTATTCAGGTCGGCGATACCCAAATCGGCGGCAAAAAACTAGCTATCATGGCAGGCCCTTGCTCTATAGAATCACCAGAACAAATTGAAGGTATTGCCCGTGATATCAAAGCGTCCGGTGCAACGATGCTGCGCGGCGGCGCCTTCAAGCCCCGCACTTCGCCGTACTCTTTCCAGGGACTGCGGGACAAAGGCTTAGACATGCTTTGCAATGCCGGTAAAAAAACAGGCCTGCCTGTCGTTACGGAAATCATGTCAGCTGACAAGCTCGACCTCTTTTTGGATGATAACGTAGATATTATTCAAATCGGCGCCCGCAACATGCAGAACTTTGATTTGCTGAAAGCTGTCGGCAAAATCAACAAACCGGTTCTCCTCAAACGGGGATTATGCGCAACCATTGAAGAATGGCTCATGTCGGCAGAATATATTATGGCTGGCGGTAATCACAACGTTATTTTGTGCGAACGAGGAATACGAACCTTTGAAACGTACACGAGAAATACCTTGGATTTGAGTGCAGTCCTGGCTGTTAAACATCAAAGCCATTTGCCGGTCATTGTAGACCCCAGTCATGCCACGGGCAAACGCTGGATGGTAGAAGCTTTGGCTAAGGCGGCTGTAGCAGCCGGTGCGGACGGCATTATGGTAGAAGTACACAACGATCCGGCGAATGCTTGGTGCGATGGTGCGCAGTCAATTACGCCGCAGATGTTTGACCACTTGATGCAGTCGCTGCGGCAGATTGCGCCGATTGTAGGAAGAGAAGTATAATCATAGAAGAAACAGCGATACATAACGGGGGTAAACGATGGAACAGGGAGACAGCAGTTTTTTTACAAACCAAACGATAGGCATTATAGGACTGGGACTAATTGGCGGTTCCTATGCCAAGGGGTTGCGGCGACTGGGTGTACAGCATATTGTCGCTGTTGACATTGATGAAGAGGCTTTGGCACAGGCCAAGGCAGACGGCGTCATTGATGAAGGATACACGACAGGGACAGACGCACTAAAACAAGCAGATATGCTGATTTTTTGCATGGCAGCTGATGCGATGATTACGTTCATTGCTGCTCATGTATCCCATTTTAAAGACGATGTATTGCTGACTGACGTGGCGGGTATCAAAGGCAATACGGCAGAACAGATCCGCAGCATGCTGCCGGACGGCATGGATTTTGTACCCGGACATCCGATGGCAGGCCGGGAAGGCAGAGGGTATGGCATGGCACAGGCAGAAATTTTTTGCAGGGCCAATTATATTATTGTACCCATGCCGGATAATACACCAGCTCATATCCAAATCATTCGAGATATGGCCAAAGCACTGGGGTGTGCCCATGTCGTGACTGTCAATCCGCAGGAACACGATCAATTCATCGCATATACGAGCAGTTTGCCTCATGTACTGGCAACGGCGCTTGTTAACAGCGATGCCATGAATCCGCTGACCAAATTTTTTGTTGCCGGCAGTTTCCGCGATGGGACACGCGTTGCCGACATTAATGCCCCCTTATGGACGCAGTTATTTTTATCTAATAAAGACAACCTGTTGTATGAAATCCGCCGTTTCAGTGATTCACTGCGTGCATTCTCGATCATGCTGGAACAGGAAGATGCTAAAAATATGACGCAGTATTTACAGCAAGCCGCTATGCGGAGAAGGGAATTAGTTCATGAAACAAATTTACGTTGATTTAGGAAAAGATTCCTATACGATTACGATAGAAGACGGCCTCTTGGATCGTGCCGGTGCATATGTAAAAAGCCTTACCAAAGCACGCCATGTTGCAATTATCAGTGATGATACTGTAGACGGATTGTATGGAAGCCGCTTGGAAAATGCATTACAGCAGGCAGGATTTTCTGTACATCGCCTTGTTTTTCCGGCAGGAGAAAAAAGCAAAAACAGTGAAGAATTATTAACATTATATCAAAAACTTTCCGATGCAGGCATAACGCGCAGTGACTGCATTATCACTTTTGGCGGCGGTGTTGTAGGGGATTTGGGCGGTTTTGCGGCAGCGACGTTTTTGCGGGGTATCCCATTTATCCAGATACCGACGACAATTATTTCACAAGTAGACAGCAGTGTGGGCGGCAAAGTGGCGATTGACCTGCCGAGCGGCAAAAATCAGGCAGGTAGTTTTTACCAGCCCAAAGGTGTACTCATTGACCCGGAATTATTGCAGACGCTGCCCAAACGGTTTATTCATGACGGATTGGGCGAAGTAATCAAATACGGCTGCATCCAAGATGCCAAGCTGTTTGCACTCTTAGAACAAGCAGATGACGATACGATTGCAGCACATTGGGAAGATATAATTGAATGCTGCTGTGCTATCAAAGCACGCATTGTCGAACGGGATGTACTGGATTTGGGAGAACGGATGCTTCTCAACTTTGGTCATACGATTGGCCATGCTATTGAACGCTGCTATGGCTATGGCTACTACACGCACGGTGAAGGCGTGGCGGCTGGTATGGTTATGCTTACTGCCGTGACAGAAAAAATGGGGATTACACAGACCGGGACGACGGCACGGCTTGCCCAGGTCGTCAAAAAATACGGCCTTCCTTGCCAAGTAGCCGCTGCGGCAGACGACTTGCTGCAGTATATCAGCAACGATAAGAAAAAACGGGGCAATCAAATTACGCTGATTGTTTTGCAGGAAATCGGCAAAAGCAAGCTCCTTCCCATACAGGCAGATGAACTGCCAAAATATATACGAAAGGCGGATATAGAATAAATGAATATATGTATTACGCCCAAGGCACTCAGTGGTACAGTGTCTGTTCCGTCTTCCAAGAGTATTGGCCATCGGGATTTAATCTGTGCGGCACTAGCTGCTGGAGAGAGTGTGGTTGACAATATTTCTGTTTCTCAAGATATTGAAGCGACATGCCGTGTACTGCAGGCATTCGGGGCTAACATAGAAGAAATACCGTCTGCTTATCCAGGGCGCACGGCCTATCGTGTCCAGGGCGGCCTGCGGCAGCAGAAAAAAGCAGTGACGGCAGATTGCTGTGAGTCCGGCTCGACGCTGCGTTTTCTCATTCCCGTCGGCTTACTCCATGACCAGACTGTTACGTTTGTTGGCCAAGGAAAACTGCCTAAACGGCCCTTAGACCCGTATTATCAAATCTTTGCAGACCATCAGATTGCGTACACGCTGACGGACGGTGGTCTGCCAATGACGGTGCAAGGAAGATTGCAGCCGGGACACTATGCCTTAGCAGGTAATGTCAGCTCTCAATTTTTTACGGGCCTATTGCTTACGCTGCCATTGCTGGATGGTGATTCCGTGTTGGAAAGCACGACAACGTTAGAATCGCTCAGCTATGTTACGATGACTTTGGACTGCATGGCACGCCATGGCGTGCAGGTACAGTGGGATGGCAAAAACACCTTCCATATTCCGGGAAATCAGTCGTACCGGTCAGGTGCCTATACGGTGGAAGGCGACTATTCACAGGCAGCATTTTGGCTGTCGGCGGGACTTCTTGGCAATCCCATTACGTGTACGGGACTGCGGCAGCATTCTTCCCAAGGGGATGAAGCGATTGTTTCCATTCTGCAGGACATGGGCGGTGCCGTTTCATATACAAAAACAGGTGCACAGGCTGTGCCAAGTAACCTTGTTGGCAGAACGATTGATGTAGAAGACTGCCCTGATTTGGTGCCAGTACTAACAGTTGTCGCTTCATGCAGCAACGGGGTTACCCATATTACGCATGCAGCGAGGGTACGCCTGAAAGAATGCGACCGCCTGCATGCTATGGCCGTTGAGCTGAATAAAATCGGCGCGCGTATCGAAGAAGAACCGGAAGGCCTCGTAATACACGGTGTATCCGGCTTTACTGGCGGCACCGTCGATGGCTGGAACGACCATCGCGTCGCTATGGCACTGGCTGTGGCTTCGCAGCGTTGTCAGCAGCCATTGACCATTACAGGCGCAGCGTGCGTTCGTAAATCCTATCCGGCATTTTGGGAAGACTTTGCTTCCTTAGGCGGTCAATGTGAGCAGAAAGGGTAAGACATGAATACATTTGGCAATAAGATAACAGTCACTATTTTTGGAGAATCCCACGGCACGGCTATCGGTGCGGTATTAGATGGACTGCCGGCAGGAGAAGTCATTGATTGGGATGCTGTCCGTATAGAGATGGCACGACGCGCGCCGGGAAAAAATGCCCTCTCGACGGCACGCTCAGAAAAAGATGCCTTTACTATAGACAGCGGCTATTTCAACGGCCATACGACGGGAACGCCGCTTTGCATGCGTATTGTCAACGGCGATCATCATTCCAAAGATTATGATCAGCTGCGCCATGTGATGCGGCCTGGTCATGCCGATTACAGCGGCAAGATTCGGTATGGCGGCTACAATGATTATCGCGGCGGCGGCCACTTTTCCGGACGCCTGACAGCGCCTCTGGTTTTTGCCGGTGCCGTGGCTTCTCAGATTTTGGCGCGGCACGGTGTTGTAATTGGTGCGCATATTTTACAAATTGGCAGTGTATGTGACAGAAAATTTTCCCCCTTGGGAGAAGATGCGGCATGGCTGCAAACATTAAAAACGCACACACTGCCTGTGCTCGATGCTGATAAAGCTGCTGCCATGGAAGCAGAAATTCTGGCAGCAAAACAAGATCAGGATTCTATTGGCGGCAGTATTGAATGTATCATACAAGGGCTGCCTGCAGGTATAGGCGATCCCTTCTTTGATTCTGTAGAAAGCCAGCTCAGTCAGATGATGTTTTCCATTCCGGCTGTCAAAGGCATTGAATTTGGCGATGGCTTTGCGTTGGCAGCGATGCGGGCATCCCAAGCTAACGATGATTTTTATTACGACCAGCATACTGTCAAAACTAAAACAAATCATAACGGCGGCATCAATGGCGGCATTACTAACGGCATGCCGGTTCTATTTCGGTTGGCAGTAAAGCCGACCCCGTCTATCAGTCAACCCCAGCAGACGATAGATACGGATACCAAGCAAAACTGTACGCTGGAAATTACAGGCAGACATGACCCTTGTATTGTGCAGCGGGCCGTGCCGGTTGTCGAAGCGGCAGCAGCTTGGACGTTGCTGGATATGTATATAGGCGGACAAAGGATGTGACACGATGGCAGCAGATGAGTACAGCATACCGGTAGGATGTTTTGGCACGCCTGGTTCCTACAGTTATCGGGCGATGAAAGAACATTTTACAGGGAAATCTATACAGCCGTCCTATTATGGACAGTTTGCCGATTTGGTGCAGGCTGTAGCTGGCGGTGTTGTCCGTTACGGCGTACTGCCTATCGAAAACTCTACAACAGGCGGCATTACAGAAGTATACGATTTGATACACCGGCTGAATTGTCATATTGTCGGCGAAAAATACGTCAAAGTCGAGCATCATTTACTGACTATACCGGGGACACGGCTGGAAGATATTCATACCGTATATTCTCATCCTCAGGGATTAGCGCAGTGCCGCAAATATTTTAATACCCATCCGGATTGGAACCTGCAGCCGTATTTTAGTACGTCACAAAGCGCGCAGCTGGTACAAAACGAACAACGTCATGATATTGCTGCAGTGGCAAACAGTACGGCAGCGGAAATGTACGGCCTGACGATGCTGGAATGCAATATCAATGACAACCATACGAATTTTACCCGCTTTTTTGTCATTGCGCCGCAGGCGGAAGAACAAGAACAGGCAGATAAAATTACGCTCGTGCTGACTGTGCATCATGCGCCCGGTGCCTTGTATCATGTGCTGGGTCATTTCTTTTATAATGATATGAATATGACCCATTTGGAATCCCGTCCTATCGAAGGGCATCCCTTTGAATACTTTTTCCATATTGATGTCATGGGGAGCCTCCAAGATCCAGGCGTAGTACGTACATTGCGTGCGTTGAAACGAACTTGTAAATACTTCAAAATATTAGGAAATTACCCAGCTGATACAGAAGGGATGATGCAGAATGAAATTCGGATTAATCGGTGAAAAATTAGGACACAGCCAATCCCCGGCCATACATACCAAGCTGTTTCAGCTCTTGGGCATCCAAGGCACATATGACTTGATTGAAATGAACCGCTGTGATGTACCCAATGAATTACTTCGCCTGAAACGAGAAGGATATGCAGGACTTAATGTGACGATTCCCTATAAAGTAGATGTTATGCCGCTTTTAGCAGATACTGCCCGCGAAGCGCAGGTTATCGGTGCTGTGAATACCATTTATATGACAGACGAAGGCAATTTTGGGTATAATACAGATTATAGCGGGTTTGGTCGTTCTCTTGACCATGCCGGAATTGCCGTCCAAAATAAAGATTGTGTTGTCTTGGGGACGGGCGGTGCAGCCCGCGCCATTGTCAAATGTCTATACGATAAAGGTGCCAAGAGCATTACCATTGCCTCACGGAATCCAAAGGAAAAACCAGAATTTACCGCTTTTGCCCAAAAATTAAATGGCAATATGATTTCCTATGAAGAACTGGCGGACAAAAAAGACGGTGATGTGCTGGTCAACTGCACGCCTGTCGGTATGTATCCGAATATAGATGCCTCGCCTGTGCCGGCAACTGTTGCCTCCCTGTATCCGGCTGTTGTCGATTTGATTTATAACCCTAAAACAACTCGTATTCTGCAATATGCCCAACAACAAGGAGCCAAAACACTAAACGGCATGTACATGCTTGTTGCGCAGGCGATTGGCTCAGAAGAAATCTGGCTGAATCGCTCGATTGAGAATGCAGTCATTGAAGAAATAGCTAAAGAAATGGAAAAGCAATATGAATAGCGAAAAAAACATTGTATTGATTGGCATGCCCGGATGCGGTAAAACGACATTTGGCAAAGCCATAGCGCAGCAGCTGCAGCGTCCTTTTTATGATGCAGATGATTTTGTTGTGGCGCAAGAGGGAAAAACAATAAAAGAAATGTTTGCTGTCAGCGAAGAATATTTCCGCGATGCTGAATCACGGGCAGTCAAGGTACTGTCAGAAAAAAAGGGTATTGTCATAGCCTGCGGCGGCGGTGTTGTCAAAAGGCAGCGCAATATAGAGACACTGCGAAAAACAGGTTGTATTATTTTTATTGACCGCAAACCAGAGGCGATTATGGCGGATGTCGATGCAGACAGTCGGCCGCTGTTAGCGACAGGCAGACAAAAAATATATGATTTATATACAGAACGAATTGAACTGTATCGCGCGGCGGCGGATTATACGATTGCTAATGATGTATCGAGTGCAGAGGTTGTCAGCAGGCTTATTCATATGATAGAGAACTGGTAGAATAAAAAAGAGGGCTGTAACAAAATGAGAAAATGTTAGCCTATTTTGTCACAGTCCTTTTGCTGTACCGTTTTACGTATATAGATAAAAGTATTGCGATTTATTATCAGTAAACTGGAAAAAGAGAGCAGGATACATGCTGGTAAAAACGGTATTTTACAGCCCGTTTGACCATCAGTATAATTAAAACCTATTAGAATATGAGGAGATATAGTAATGATATATATAGGAAACGTGCCACTGGATAATCACATTCCCAAAATCTGCGTTCCCTTAGTCGGACAGACACTGGATGATATAGAGGAAGAATGTCGGTATTTGCAGGATATGCCCTATGATGTCGTAGAATTTCGCGTCGATTTTCTTCGCGGCGTGACGCAGGACGGTATCATGCTGGCTACACTGCAAGCCGTGCGGCAGATGCTGCCGCATAGTCCGTTGCTGTTTACCTTTCGCACGCAGGCAGAAGGCGGCGAAGCGGCGATTTCCGACCGTGATTATGCGGCACTTCTGATGCAGGCTGTGCAATCTGGATTGATTGATGCCGTTGATATTGAATATTTTCGCAGCCGGAACTATACCGAGCCAGTCGTACAACTTGCCAAAGAAAAAAGCGTGACGATTGTCATGAGCAGTCATGACTTCCAAAAAACACCGCCATATGAAGAAATCGTGCAGCGGCTGCTAGGGATGAAAGAGCAGGGTGCCGACGTAGCTAAGCTTGCCTGCATGCCCCAGTGTGCCGGTGATGTCCTGACGTTGCTGCAGGCGACGAACCATGTCAAAACGCTGTATCCCGATGAACCGCTCATCACGATGTCTATGGGACAGCTGGGCGTCATCAGCCGTATCAGCGGCGAAGTATTTGGCTCTGCCATGACGTTTGGCGCAGCCAAGAAAGCATCGGCTCCGGGACAGCTGGACGTAGCGACACTGCGGCAGACGCTGCAGGTACTGCATGGTAAGAGAGCATAAAAAAACAAGGCGTATCGCATGATGGGATACGCCTTGTTTTTTTATAGTTTGTAGTTTTACTACTCACTAACCGCTTCTTTGATATAGGCAATGCAGGATTTGACGGCATCCGACTGGCCGGCATCTTTTTTCCAGCTCATGCAGAGTGGAATACGGCAAGATGGTGAAAGAGGTTTCCAGTGCATCGGATGACCTGTTTCTTCATGAGGTTGATAAGAGAAAACCAGACCGTGCGTGGCAGAACCTAATAACATCTTATTATATAACGTGTTGCCTTCGCCGATGAAATGCAGGCTGCTGCGTTCTTTCTGCAGCCAGTTCAGCACCAAGCTCATTTCCAAACGCGAAGAAGGGCCTAGAAGAGGGCGTTCGGCAATGTCGTCAGTCGAGATGGTTTCCTGCTGCGTCAATACGTCATCGTTAGTAAAAACCCCCAATTCTTCCTGCCAAGGAAGGGGAAATACATGGATGGCAGGTTCGTCGTTTGCCGCATGCAACGTGATAATGATATCCAGCTCTTCATTTTTGAGCTTTTGCATGAGCGTGTCGGCATCTCCCGTATGGATTTCAAAATACACCTGGGTATGCTGCTGTTGAAACGCAGCCAGTATATGTGATAACTTGGCAGCGGCGGCAAATTCCCCGCAGCCAATGTGAATCGTTCCGGACAACCGTTCCAAAACCGTCGTAAATTCATCTTTCGTTTTATCGACAAGTGCCAAAATCTCTTCGGCTCGTTTTTTCATCAGCACGCCGTTTTCCGTGAGTGCCAAGTTTTCTTTGCGGTCTAACAGGGGCACGCCCAATTCTTCTTCCAGCTGCATGATCTGTCGAGACAGCGTAGGCTGCGTCAAGTGCAAATGCTGTGCCGCTTTGGTCATATTTCCTTCTTCTGCGACTGCCAAGAAATACCTCAGCATGCGTAATTCCATTCTGTTCACCTACTTTGGCAAAAATTTATCAATACCCATATATGCAGCATCAAACAAAGAGAGCGGCTGATAGAGGAAATGAGCTGCTTTCATAGCGTTCTTTTCTTTTTCCGAAATCATTGACAGCGGGTATAGACCGTACATGTATGTCGTCAGACAAGCCATAAATTCGTCTTGTTTTTTCTTGCCGACAGCAGGTAAAAACCGCTTCATGCATTGGCGCAGGCTGTCCAGCGCCATATCCCAATGATTGTAAAAACGGATTAAATCGCTTTCTTCACTTTCCGTTTTCAGTCCGCCCCAGTCAAAAGACAACAAACGCAGCATAGTCTGCCGATGCTGCAGTGAGCAGGCGATGGCACAGCAAAAGTCATGGCGCGACAAAATCGTGTCCGATTCTTCCACATCGCGCAGTTCCTTGTCCCAAGCGTGGACTTCCTTTGTCAAAAAGGCGAGGAAGATAGATTCTTTCGTTGGAAAATAGTTGTAAATCGATGCGCGGCTGAAAGAAATTTGCTGGCTAATGTCTTTCATCGTAATATCCGATAATTTCATGGTGTCATATAAGGCCATGGCGACGCGCAGAATTTCTTCTTTGCGTTCTTGTATACGTTTTTCTTTTCGTTCTTCTGCACGCAGCTTCATATTGATCACCTGATTAGATACCATATAATTGGGGATGAATAAAAACCACCATTTTGTATAGTTATAATA
>JBNMKW010000048.1:0-17654 GCA_050874545.1 Megasphaera sp.
GGAACGCGGAGAGGGAGAATCAGTTATTGTTACAAATCCAGGATTGCGTGGAAAATATGGTTTGCAGGATAAAAGCTGGGGACAAATGTTGGATACCACAGCGGACGCGGAATATGGAACCGTTGGCAAACGTAATATTTATGGTTATTTGGAATCTGTATATGACGCGGTACAAAAAGAATATGCAGGAACGACAACGACACCGTTTGTGGATGCGACAGGGAATCCATTGAGCAAAGCAGACGCATTAGATAACCTGTTTGTGCAATTTGTTGGCACCAAGATAAGTGGTAAGCCTACGCAGGCTATCAGTAAAAATGTATTGAACGGCTTCTTTTATGAGGTTGTTCAACATTTCGATCCATTTGAAGGTTCTTCTGTACCGGTTGGCTCCCTGCCGCTAAGTATTGTGGTTCCGGGCAATATCATTAAACAAAATGTCGTACCGTCTATCGACAGAGCAGCCTTCATTCAGGTACGTCAAAAACTCAACGATAACTTGGGCTTGACGGCTTGGTATCTCCGCTCCTCTGGCGATGAATTCCATAAGACCGGCATGATAGAAACCAACGGTACATGGGATACGTACGGTCAGGACATGGACGTTGCCAACATCTTTGGACTGGGTGCGCAGTGGAAACTGGGAACATCCCGCCTGTCCTTTGATTGGGGCGTCAACCGCTCCGAAACAGGCCGTTATTTCAACGGCGGTCGCGATGCCTACGGTAGATATACCGGCGGCGGCTCGAACCCGACCTTCTGGGTACTTCGTGCTGACATCGGCCATGCTGATACGGACCAGCCGGGCAGCTGGAATGCCTTTGCAGACTACAAATACTTCCAGCACGGCTCCTTCTTTGGCGGCAACGGCACCGAAGCCCTGCCGGACAGATACCTCGACGGCATCCGCAGCTTCACCTTGGGTGCAGGATACGTCCCGGCGAAGAACTTCCTCCTCGAAGCATTCTACACCTTTGGCGCGAAATCCACAGGCCAGCGGGATACGCTCTACGGACCGGAATCCTTTACCCTGGGCGATTACACGCGCGTACAGGTAAGCTATAAATTCTAACAATTTTATATGGTAGGCAATACGCCAACATCAGATATATCCTCAACATCAGATATATCCTAACTCCCTTTCTGATGTATCTGTGTTGATATACAAACAGCCATACAGGCAGTGCAGTTCTTTCTCTCTATCGATGTACTGCCGTCTGTATGGCTGTTCTTTTTATTTTTATTGCCGAATAATTGACAAGCCGGTGGATAGTTGGTACTATGGTGTCGATAGAACCTGACATATTTCTCTATGGTGAGAGGGATGCGTCGGGTCTTTTGATTTTTGGTTGCTAATAGGAGATATAGGTATGGCTGAAAAACATATGGCGACGGTATATTTGTTGGGAAAGCGATGTATCGTGCCGGATGATTTGACGATTATGCGGGCGATGGAATATGCCGGATTTCGATTGGTGCGCGGCTGTGGCTGCCGCAGTGGCTTTTGTGGTGCCTGCGCGGTGGTATATCGGCTGCAGGGGCAAACGGAACTCAAGTCGGCCCTGGCGTGTCAGACGAAGGTGGAGGACGGCATGTGTGTCGGACGGCTGGAATCGTTTCCCATTCATAAAATGCAGTACGATTTGGACAATCTGCCTGTTGCCGGCAACGTCGTAGGACAATTATATCCGGAAATATATAATTGTATTCATTGCAATGCCTGCTCTAAGAGCTGTCCTCAGGGCCTCAATGTCATGAAATACATAGCCTTGGCACAGCGCGGCGATTATGCCGGTTGTGCTAAGGAATCGTTTCGCTGTGTCAGCTGTGATATTTGCGCGTCCCGCTGTCCTGTAAAAATCAGCCATAGTGCAGTAGGACTGTTGGCACGGCGGCTGATGGGAAAATTTATTGCCAAGAAAAGCATTCCTCTTGCCAAACGAGTGGAAGAAATCAAGGCAGGGGCCTATGTGGATGAAATAGAAACGTTGGGACATATGTCAAGTGATGAACTGCGTCGGTTGTATGAACAACGGGATATTGAAAAATAGGAGGCTCGTATGAAATATACAGAAGAAATGCTGGCATCACAGGCTCGTGTCGAAGCCACACGAAATCTGCGGCTTCATGAAGAGCTGCGGCGATATACGACAGAAGAAAAACAGGAATTATTATTGCATTATCATCCGGATTATAAGCGGGAAAATTTTTCTATTTTACAGGTAGGCCCCAATAAAGGCGATAAAGTTCCCAAAGAACTAGCGGCTGTTTTGGAAGGAAAAAGCCGTTTGGAAGATGTTTCCATAGAGCTGCAGCATGCTGTATATGATACAGATGTGCTGATTATTGGCGGCGGCGGTGCCGGCGCAGCAGCTGCTATAGAAGCGCGCAACCATGGGGCGGCAGTTCTATTGGCAACAAAACTGCGCTTGGGAGATGCCAATACAGGCATGGCGGAAGGCGGTATTCAGGCTGCAGATGGCGAAACCGATTCACCGGCGATTCATTATTTGGATGCCATCGGCGGCGGTCATTATAAAAATATTCCGGAATTACTGGAACGACTCGTCATTCATGGCCCGGAAGCCATTCAGTGGCTGGGTGAGCTAGGTGTCATGTTTGATAAACAAGACGATGGATCGATGGTTACGACTCATGGCGGCGGTACGTCCCGTAAACGGATGCATGCCTGCGGTGATTATACGGGGGCAGAAATTATGCGGGTGCTGCGTGATGAAGTGCGAAACAGCGGTGTTCAAGTCATCGAATATTCGCCGGCTGTAGAATTGATTTTGGATGAAGAAGGCAAAGCGGCAGGAGCCGTGCTGTATGATTTTGATACGAGAGAATATCACGTTGTTCGTGCTAAAAGCGTGATTTTGGCAACGGGCGGTGCCGGCCGACTTCATTATCAGGGATTTCCTACATCCAATCATTACGGTTCCACGGCTGATGGCTTGGTATTAGCGTATCGGGCCGGTGTGCCGTTGATATATGCTGATGCGATTCAGTATCATCCGACAGGGACAGCGTATCCGCCGCAGATTTATGGTGCGTTAGTAACGGAAAAGGTACGTTCCTTGGGTGCCATGCTGGTCAATACAGACGGCGATGCGTTTTTGAATCCGCTAGAAACGCGTGATGTCGTGGCGGCGGCGATTATCCGTGAATGTACAGCTCGGCACAAAGGTGTACATGCCCTGCATGGGCCGGCTCTTTGGCTGGATACGCCCATGGTCGATATGCTTCATGGAGAAGGTACAATGGCCCAGCGGCTGCCGGCGATGATTCATATGTATGAAAAATTTGGCATTGATATTCGCAAGCAGCCTATTCTCGTATATCCGACACTGCATTACCAAAACGGCGGCATTTGTATTGACAAACACAGTGCGACAAAGATTCCTGGTTTATATGCTGCCGGTGAAGATGTTGGCGGCATTCATGGCACGAATCGGCTCATGGGAAATAGTTTGCTGGATATTATTGTTTTTGGCCGTATTGCCGGAACTGAAGCAGCCCGCTACAGTAAGACAGTAAAATTGGGGGCGTTGTCACTGCAGCATGTCCGGCAGTTTGCGGCCGAAAAGAAAGCTGCCCGTTTCCGTGATGATGTACCATCACCTAAATTGCTGCCGGATTATACGCATAATAAAGGCACGCGCGGCTAAGGACACTGCTTTATTATGCAGGGCAGATATGATACAATGACTACACGACAGATATCGAGATTGTTGCCGGTGAAGGGAGCGCGCGTATGAGCTGGCAGATTGAAAAGAAATTGACAGAGCGGCTGCAGGAAGAATCGGGATATTACAAATATCCCTTTGGGACACGGCATGCTATGGCTATTTGTTACCCCAATACGTATGAAGTGGCTATGAGTAATTTGGGGATGCAGATTATTTACAAAATGGTGAATGAACGGCCGGACTGGCTGTGTGAGCGGGCGTTTTTGCCGGATAAGGAGTTGGGAAGACTCTATGCCAAAGAAAAAACGCCGCTGCTGACGATGGAAAATCAGCGGTCCCTTTGTGATTTTGAAATTATCGGGTTGTCCGTTAGTTTTGAAATGGATTATTTTCATATACCAGAAATTCTGGAACAGGGACGAGTCCCCATTTTGGCAGCTGCACGCCGGGATGAGGACCCGTTGGTCGTGATGGGCGGGCCCGTTGCTTTTTTTAATCCCGAACCGCTATCTCCTTTTGTTGATGTATGTTTGATTGGTGAAGGAGAAGGCCTGATGCAGCCGTTTTTGGATGTCTATATGGAAGGACGGAACGAAGGACTGTCTCGACATGATTTGCTAATGAAATTGGCCCAACTGCCGGGAGTCTATGTCCCGTCTCTTTATACGCATGAATACGATGAAACAGGCGAGCTGGTGCGCATTACGCCGGAAGCGGGTGCGCCCATGCATGTCAAACGGCAGTGGCAGGAATTGACTGAACCGGGAGAAACGGTAGTCGCGACGCCGCATACGGAATTTGGTGCCATGTACCTGATTGAAATTGCTAGGGGATGCGGGCGGCACTGCCGTTTTTGTATGGCAGGGTACTGCTACCGCCGTCCGCGCGTGCGGCCGCTGGCATATGTCAAAGAAGCCGTACTGCGGGGCAAAGCGCTCGGCAAGAAAATCGGTTTGATGGGCGCGGCGATTTCCGATTATCCCTATATTGATGAATTAGTATCATTTATTCGCAGTCAGGGGTTGGCATTTTCCTGTGCATCCCTGCGGGCCGACTCGATTACGCCGACGATTGTCAAGGGACTGGCAGAAAGCGGCCAAAAGACGATTACGCTGGCACCGGAAGCGGGAAGCGTGCATATGCGGGATATTATCAACAAAGGGATTACGGAAGACCATTTGCTGCATTCCATTGATTTGGCTACAGCGGCCGGTATTCGCCATGTACGCATGTATATCATGATTGGTTTGCCGATGGAAACGGATGAAGATATTCAGGGTATTGTAGACATGACGCGACGCGTCCAGCAGCATATGGCGGCCATTGGCAATACGAGTAAAATTACACTGAGCATTAATCCGTTTATTCCTAAGCCCTGCACGCCTTTTCAATGGATGGCGATGGCCGATAAGAAGACCGTAGAAAAACGACTGGCATATATCAAAAAATCGCTGGATAAAGATAAGCAGATTGAAATTTTGGCAGAGCCATTGCGGCAGTGTTATATCCAAGGCGTGTTGTCCCGCGGAGACCGCCGGGTAGGTGAACTACTGGTCAAGGCACACGAGTACGGTGGCGTCAAAGGATGGAAGCGGGCAGCGAAAGAGCTGCGGTTTGATGTCAACCGTTTTTTGTATACGGAACGGGATGTGCAGGCCTTGCTGCCGTGGAGTGTACTGGACATGGGGCTGGATCCGTCGTATTTAGTGCATGAACTGGAACAAGCCCGCAAGGGAGCCTTTACGATTCCTTGCTTTGACGGCTGTCATCGTTGTCATGTGTGTGGAGGTGCCGATGGGAACGCAGTGGATTGAACAGGCAAACGGTATTGCGTGGGAAGAAAGCCAGCTGCTGCATCGTGCCGGTCTTTGTCATGGCGTTACTGGCCGCGGCGGCGGTGTCAGCCAAGGGTACTGGCAGTCACTAAATCTGTCCTTGGCTGTCGGTGACGACATGTGCGATGTCTTGGAAAACCGGCGCCGTCTGTGTGCTGCATTAGGGATTACTGTCAATCGGATAACAACGGTACAGCAGGGGAAAGGCAATCATATTGTGGTCGTTGGCAAGGAAGAATGCGGCAGCGGTGCTGGGTCTGAGAAAGATGCACTGCTTCATGCAGACGCGTTGATGACGGATATACGAGGAGCCTTGTTAATGGTGCAGATAGCGGATGCCGTGCCGGTGATTCTCTTTGATGCGAAGCACAAGGCATGTGCCGTGATTCATGCCGGACTATATAATACAACGGCGAATATTACGACCAAGACGGTATGGGCTATGGCGTTTGTCTACGGTTCAAAGCCGGCGGAGCTGACGGCGTATATCGGACCGTCAGTATGCTCGGATCATTTGACTATCAGCAGAGAGATGGCAGATAGGCTGGCGATGGCAACCTCGAACCCTAGGGAGGCAGTGCGAGAAGAAAAGGGCGTATACACAGCCGATGTAAAAAAACTGCAGTACCATATATTGTGTCAGGCAGGACTGCAGCCAGACCATATTGATGTAAGCCGTCAGTGCGTGTATGAAACACCGCAGCGGTTCTTTTCATACCGTCGGGACGGCGGCCGCACAGGCCGTATGGCCGCGTTTGCCATGCTGCGATAAATTCAGGTAGATAGACGGACTTTTTTTATAAAAATACTAGCATTTATAACGGCAAATATATATAATAGAAATAGTGTAATGTTTTATAAAGTACGTCGTATATGCGACTGAATTATATACACTGCGGAGGGATTACGTTTTGATAAAAGAGAATATTGCAGCAGTACAAAAAAGAATTGCTGATGCAGCTGCCCGTGTAGGCAGAACCGATGCAATTACGCTCGTAGCGGTTACTAAAAATCATCCAGTTGAGTATATGAAAGAAGCGGCTGCGGATGGTATTACCGATGTAGGGGAAAATCGGGTGCAAGAAGCGCTGCAAAAGCTGGAGGCATTTCCGGAAAATCATTTGAAATGGCATTTGATCGGTCATCTACAGACCAATAAGGCAAAACATGCAGTGGAACATTTTGACCTTATTCATTCTGTTGATTCGGAACATTTGTTGAAAGCAGTGAACAAAGAAGCGGCAAAATTGGGAAAAGTACAGGATATTTTGCTACAGGTCAACGTCGCCCGCGAAGAAAGCAAATTCGGCATGGAAGTAGAAGAATTTCCGGCTATGTGCGAATTGGCTAAGACGCTGGCAAACGTTCGCGTGCAGGGCCTGATGTGCATTGCCCCTAATTTCGAACAGGTAGAAGATGTGCGGCCCATATTCCGTATTGCCCACGCTCTTTATGAAGATATGAAATCCAAATTTCCGGATGGACAGATACAGTATTTATCTATGGGCATGACCCATGATTTTGAAATAGCAATCGAAGAAGGCGCCAACATAATTCGTGTAGGAACAGCGATTTTTGGTGCTCGTAATTACTAAGGAGGATACAAACCATGGGAGTAAAAAGATATTGGGATAAACTTGTTAGCACAGTCAGCGGTGTGAATGATGACGATGATTTTGAAACAGATGAATTTGAAGATGAAGAACCAATGGAAGAAGAACAACCACAGCGCCGTGCGCCGGCAACAGCTGCTGTGCGCCGTCCGTCTTTGGGATACGCACAGTCTGAACGGCCGCTGAAAATGATGATTGTAGAACCAGAGACATTTGACGATTCACAGAGTATTGCCGATTATTTGCGGGACCGCAAACCGGTTATTATCAATTTTGAATCGACATCGCCGGATGTATCCAAGCGAGTTGTGGATTTTATTAGTGGTGCAACGTATGCGTTGGACGGCAATATTCAAAAAGTCGGCAAAGATATTTTCCTCTGCGTGCCGAGCAGCGTTACAGTAGACAGAGGCAAACGGGATTATAATGATTTTAATACGACACAGCTGGCTTGGGGCAATAAAGCACCGGAAGGCGGCAGCACGCCTCAGCAGTAAACATAAGTGAGGAAAACTTGTGAAAAACAGAGATAGAATTATTCGATACTATAAAGGAACTGATAATGGCGAACTGGCTGCTAGATTAATTGATTTGGCAGACAGTACAGCTAAGGGGCGTCCTTATGCAGTGAGTGAATTTGTATCACCGGGAGCAGTGCAGATCGGCGAAACGATCCAGGCCCATGTGCCGTCGCTGCTGCTTCGCACGTTTGGCGGCTATGAAGGCGCTGAACGGGTTAAAATGGCTTTTGTCAGTAGTGATTATGAAGGCCCTGTTGATTTTGGCATGACAGCTTGCCGCGTTTCATGGGATGCTCGGTACCGTCTGCTGAGCCATCGCGATGTATTAGGATCGCTGATGGGACTGGGAATTGGCCGTGAACGGTTTGGCGATATTATCATGCAGGACGACGGTGCCGTGATTTTGGCAGATACGCCGTTGCTGCAGTATTTGAAACAAAATTTCACTAAGATTGCCATGGTTACGGTTTCTGTAGAAGAAATGCCTCTTAGCGATATTGCACCGCGCCAGGAAAAAGTCAAAGAGATTAAGACAACGGTGGCCTCACTGCGTCTGGATGCGATTGCTTCTTCCGGTTTTGGTATTTCCCGCACGAAAGCAGCCGAAGCCATCAAGGGTGAACGTGTACAGGTCAACTGGCAGCCTGCCAAGGGACCGTCGCAGGATGTGCAGGAAGGCGATGTCATTTCACTGCGCGGTAAAGGACGCATGGAATTGACTCAGATTACGGGGACATCCCGCAAGGGCCGTATTGGCGTATTGCTGAAACGGTACATGTAATTACTGAATCAGGGACATAGTGGATATGATTCGAGGAGGAATTTTACCATGCTAACACCAATGGATATTCATAATAAAGAATTTAAACGAGGGTTTCGCGGCTATAGCGAAGAAGACGTCGATGCCTTTATGGATGATATTGCCGGTGACTATGAAAAAGTATATCGGGAATATTGCGAGTTGAAAGAACGCTGCGACAAGCTGCAGGATAAATTGACGCAGTATGAAAAAATGGAATCTACCATGAACAGCACGTTGATGCTGGCGCAACAGACGGCAGAAAACGTCAAGGTATCTGCTCGCAAAGAAGCGGATTTGATTTTGCAGGAAGCTACCAATAAGAAAAAGCAAATGATGGACGAAACGACATTGAGTTTGCAGGCTTCCCAGCAGGAACTGGATAAAATCAAGTCACAGACCCGTTCTTTCCGTGCTAAATGCCGTGCTATTTTGACAAGTCAACTTCGGTTGCTTGATGATATGGTGATTGACGGTGAAGATGCAGACGCTGAACAGGAAACAACTGATACAGCAGTAACAGAAACAGCTCCGCAGACAGAAGAAGACGTAAAAACTGAAGAATAAACTATATGAGTATGCTCTCTTTCAGGTATGACGATGCAGTTAGGCCCGGCAGGGAGTATATTTATATTATGGAGGAATAGAAATGAAACGTATATGTATGATTATAATGGCTTTTGCCATCATGACCATGGGCAGTGCCGCAGCGTACAACCCATATGCGCCAAATCCGTTTGACACGATGGATCGAAATTCTTGGGAATATACATCGTTATGCACGCTGACTCAAGAAGGATTGACAAATGCAGATATGTCTAAGTTTTCTCCTATGTATTCATTAACTCGCTATGAAATGGCTCAAATGGTAGATGCTGCAATACATAACCGAAATCGGGCAACAGAAACACAAAAAGAAATGATTGATAAATTAGCCGAAGCGTTTGAAGATGATTTGAAGTATACGAGTACCAGCACAGCTGCTTCTTCGCAAGAAGAAGGAGTGCCGTTTGACTGGCAGAAAGGCGGTACAAAATGAAAATGAATCCGCCTATTCGCTTGATTGCGCTGGATTTGGATGGTACATTGCTGCGCAGTGATAAAACGATTTCTGAACGGACATTACAAATGATTCAAACCGTACGAGATCAAGGTGTTGTCGTAGCGATTGCCACAGGACGTATGTATAGCACTGCCCGTGCATATGGAAGAATTTTGGGACTAGGTGACATGCCGATGGTCCTTTATGCAGGGGGATTGATTCAGACCGTGGAATCAGGGAAAAAATTATATGAAAAAGCTATATCCATTGAAGATGCTAAAGATGTACTGGCTATTGCCAAAGAAAAAGGCTGGCAAATGCAGACATATATTGATGACGTATTGCGTACAGCTGTGTCTGATCATTGGGTTCAGGAATATGAAAAAAAGACGGGAGCGAATGCTGTTATTTGCGGTGATGACGTATATCAACCCCAAGGACCTTGCAATAAAATTCTCAGCCGCGGCACGCATGAAGAACTACTGCAGCGCAAAGCCTATATAGATCGGCAATTACCAGGTAAGCTGCAGGTTTTATTTTCGGAAGATACTTTTCTGGAAATTATGCCGGTAGGTGTAAATAAAGGAACTGGATTGCAGCGGCTGGCTGATTTGTTCGGCGTATCTATAGAAGAAACAATGGCCGTAGGTGATTCACAAAACGATATTGATATGTTAAAAGCGGCAGGCCTTTCTGTTACGATGGAAAATGCTCATGATGAAATTAAAAAGATTGCCAGCTATGTTACGGCATCAAATGATGAGGATGGCGTTGCCCAAGCGATTGAAAAATTTGTGTTGTAAATAAGGAGGTCCTTATGGATCAATTTCACTTGATTATTGTAACAGGCATGTCTGGTGCGGGTAAAAGTCATGCTGTACAAGTATTAGAGGATATTGGCTATTTTTGTATTGATAATATTCCGCCGGTACTTATCCCAAAATTTGCTGAATTGTGCATCAAAGGCGGCGAACGAGTCCGCCATGTCGCCCTGATTGCCGATATTCGCGGCGGTCAGTTTTTTGATGCGATGAGTCAGTCTTTAAAAGAGCTGCAGGAACAAGGCGTGGACTATGAAATTGTTTTTATTGAAGCGTCTGACCAAGCGTTAATCCGCCGTTATAAAGAAACGCGCCGCGTACATCCCTTGGCGCCGCACAGCCGCATCAGCCAGGGCATTGCCGAAGAACGGCGCCGATTGGCAACGCTGCGCAAACAGGCTGATTTTATTATTGACACGAGCAATTTAAAGCCCAAAGAATTAAAAGAAATATTAGTCAAGAAATATGCGATTAATGACGGCAAAAAGAATATGAATGTGACAGTCGTTTCGTTCGGTTTTAAACATGGCATGCCTATCGACGCGGACATTGTCGATGACGTGCGCTTTTTGCCAAATCCCTATTATATTGAAGAATACCGCCATAAATCAGGACGCGTGCCGGCTGTGCGGGACTATGTCGAAAGTTTCCCAATTACAACAGCATTTAAGGAAAAATGGTTTGATATGATTGATTTCCTTCTGCCCAATTATGAACGGGAAGGGAAAAGTCAGCTCGTCATTGCTGTCGGCTGTACCGGCGGTATGCATCGTAGCGTATGCATGGCAGAGGCGATGTACAAACATTTGAAAGAAACGGGTATTGATGTTACCATTGAACATCGGGATCTTTATAAAAATGAAGTAGAAGAAGATGCGCCGGGGTATGAAGGAGAATAATGGAGGTGTCAGCACATGCGTTTTTTTAAATGGCTGCATCCGGGACTGCATATCAAACGCTGGCTTTTTATTTTTGGCCTGGGTATGATGGCTACCAGCTTTGGACTCGTCCTGACCTTCAATTATCAATGGCTGGGCCAAATTGAAGAATGGATGTTCCGCATGCTGTACGAAATTACGGGACATTATAACTATACCGTGTTGGCGACATTGGGCATTGTGGTTCTTTGTATTGGCGTTGTGGTTATGGGATGGTCTACTAAGCGGCTGATACGAACCATGCTCGGCGTTGTCATGCCTAATGAATCGGGAAATATCAGTGACTTGATATTGTCCAACATTCAGCTTTCCAAAGGACCGAAGGTAGTTGTTATCGGCGGCGGTACGGGGCTGTCTGTTATGCTGCGGGGATTGAAGACGAAGACCTATAATTTGACGGCAGTCGTAACGGTTGCCGATGACGGTGGATCGACAGGTCGTATTCGCCAGGATTTGGATATTATTGCTCCCGGTGATTTGCGCAACTGTTTGGTAGCCTTGGCTGATAAAGAAGGGCTGATGGAAAAGTTATTTGCTCATCGCTTTGGCGGTTCCGGCAATTTGACAGGGCATAGTTTTGGCAACTTGTTTATCGCCGCGCTGATCGAAGTCCTAGGGGATGTAGAAGAAGCGATGGATGCGACAAGTAAAGTATTGAAAGTGCGCGGGAAAGTCATCCCGTCATCGGCAGAAAAAATTTCTTTGAATGCTGAACTGACAGATGGACGAATTATTTGTGGTGAATCACAAATACCGCATGCACACGGAAAAATCAAACGTGTATTCACGACGCCGGAACAGCCGAAAGCTGTACAATCTGCAGTCGATGCGATTCGTGGTGCTGATGCCATCGTGTTGGGACCGGGCAGTTTATATACCAGCATTATGCCCAATTTGTGTGTGCCGGAAATTGCAAACGCAGTTTGCAGCAGTACGGCTAAGAAGATTTATATTTGCAATGTCATGACGCAGCCTGGTGAAACGGATGATTATTCCGTAGCTGATCATGTCAAGGCGATACAGCGGCAGCTGGGAAAGCAAGTGATTGATTTTGTCATTGCCAATAACGGCAATATTGATACAGCTATTTTACAGCGGTATGCTGCAGCCGGCTCCCATCCGGTCATTATTGATAAAAAAGAAGTCAGCCAGGCCGGGGCAACGCTGATTTTGTCTGATTTGGTTAATAAAGAAACGGGAGCTACCCATGATACGAAGAAATTGGCAAATGTGTTGTTTGATTTGATTAATGCGCTGCGGACAGATTTGTCACCGGAATTGCTTCATTATTATTTGAAACGATATAATTTTAAACACCAATAGGAGGTGGGCGTTGTGTCGTTTGCCGAAGAGGTCAAAAATGAAATTGCCCACTATCAACCAGAAAATGCCGCCTGCCGCTATGCTGAACTGGCGGCGTTGTTGTGTATGGGTGGTTCACTGATATTAGGTTCGCGAGGCTGTATAGGCATCGAATTCAGCACGTCAAACAATGCCGTAGCCCGCAAAGCGTTGAAAATGTGGCGTCAGTCCTTCCCTATCCGTCCGGAAGTGCGGGTGCGGCAGGGACTGCGGCTGCGCAAAAAAAATTACTATATTTTGCGTGTGCCGCCGACTGAGACCAGTACGAATGTATTGAAGTCCTTGTCTTTGTTTCCGGGAGCAGAAGAATTTGCGACAATTGATTTGAAAAATGCCGATTGCCAGCGAGCCTTTTTGCGGGGGGCTTTTATGGGCGGCGGCTCGGTCAATCAGCCAAAAGGGGATTATCATTTGGAACTGTTGACCGGCAATGAGTTGTTTGCTCAGAAATTGTTGAAAATTATGCGGCGGTTTCATGTCCCCGCTAAAATGACGGACCGCAAGGGAGATTATCTCGTTTACGTCAAAGAAGGCAATGGCGTATCCGCTTTTTTGCAGTATGTCGGGGCGACGCAAGCTTATTTGGATTTTGAAAGTGTGCGTGTCGTCAAAGATATGAGGAATAATGTCAATCGTGTCGTAAATTGTGAAACCGCTAACCTGCAGAAAACCGTAGACGCGGCCATTCGGCAGCGGCACGATATTGAAAAAATACAAGCCTCCGGCAAATATAGCCAAATGACAGCCAAACTGCAGGAAGCAGCGGAACTACGGCTTCAGCATCCCGAATCGCCGATGAGTGAATTGGCGGCCCTGTCGGGACTGACTAAATCGGGATTATCCCATCGATTCAAAAAAATAGCTGCGATAGCTATGCAGTTAGAAGGAAAAGAGAAAAATGAAACGAATGAAGTTTTTTAAATATATTATTAGTGTATTTTCATTGATGACGGTATGTGCATGGGCTATGGCAAGTCCTAAGCCCAGTGATGTCGATACGATGAATCATCTTGTGCATGCGCATAAAAATGTGATAGGCATGACAAAGCCGATCAATAAAGGAACTTTGCTGTTTTCGGATAGTCCGGAATACCCGGAAGAAAATGGCATTTTATACGGTGATAAAGTAAACGGTGACTGCCGCATGTATTTTTATCATGTCAATCAGAGCAATATTCCGCGTAAAATTGTTGTTATTGCTTATAATCCGGAGAATACGGATGAAACAGTTGTATTGAAAAAATGCCAATATGCACGGCCCAGTACAGAATATTATGAAGTCGGTAAGGAATTATCCAGGCTGTATTATGAAAGCAGCAATACATTTAACAAGGTAGTAGTACCGGCGCATGGATATGCACTGATAGGGAGTCGGCTGGACAAAGTAAGAGTTTTACCAGACCAGCTGTTTTCTGGTATTGTAGATATGGAATTACCGACAGCGATGTACGTTTCATCCATGATTTTACCCTTTAATGAAGATCCGCTGGAATTTGTACATAAGCAACTGTATTTACCAAGTGATTCCGTAAAGCTTCGCGGCACGTTTTGGGGCATGAATCGGTATATGAGTACGCTGATACCTTACTCATCACAGGATGGGATTGGATATATCCGCATTGCAGGCGATGTAATGGATTATTTTTTGGTAGGACGCGACGTGATGGATAATCGTGTATCCAAAAACGTAGGAAATTACGGCGTAGATTATACGATACGGCTGCGGACCAAAGGGGAAGGCAATTTCCATTTGTATTTTAATCCCATGGGTGGTGAATATGCTGGGGTCATCGAATTGACGTATATGGACGCCGAACAAAAGGAAGTCAATAAAATTATAGAATTACCGTCAGATCGTCTTAGCATGGGCAAAGATGACCCGTATCAGATGCAGTATTTAGATACTGTTGCTGCCGGCACGGATGTTATCATGCACATGATGCCGCCGGGAGCCGCTAATTTGCCGGTTCGTATCCTTATTGTACCAGATAAAGACTTACAAAAAGCTGCCGATGATGCCGCTGCGCAGCGGGCATTGCAGGAAAAAATACGTCGGGAAGCAGAATTAGCTGCCAAAGCGCAGGCAGCACAAAAAGAAAACGTTTCTTCTGATACGAAAGAAGTGTCTCAGAAACAAGAAAGTTCTGTATCTTCAAACGACAGTAAAGCCAGTAAGAAAGAAAAGGAAAAACAAAAACAAAAAACGAAGAAAAAGGGCGAAAGACGGATATATACACCGACCATATATGGAAATTGATTATCACATATACAAAAAAGCACTTGTCCATTGGCAAGTGCTTTTTTGTATAGAAATAAGCAAATATATTAGTCTAAGTTTTTCGGTTCTACACCAAACCATTTCTTATACAGCTGTGCGTACGTACCGTCTGTTTTCAGTTCTTTTAAGGCGTTGTTGACTTTGTCGCGCAGCTCCGGCTTATCCTTACTGATAGCCATTGCTACGCCGCGGGACGTAATCGGTTCGCCGACCAATTTCAATTTAGCATCGCCGCCTTGTTTTAAATAATACATAGCGACGGCGCTGTCAATGGATACGGCATCACAAGTACCCGCTTCCAATTCCAGCCAGCCTTGACTGTTTGTATCGAATTCTTTAACATTTGCGCCGTGTTCACGAGCAAAATCAGCTGCTTTGGAACCTACCTGCGCACCGACGGTTTTGCCTGTAATACCGTCGTAACCGGAAATATCTGTATTATCTTTTTTGACGACAATCGTATAGCCGCCTTTAAAGTAAACATCTGTGAAATCGACCTGCTTTTGACGTTCCGGTGTACTGTCCATGCCGGCGGCAATTAGGTCAATCTGGCCGCTTTTCAACGCAGGAATCAATGCGTCAAAGCCTAGGTTTTTGATTTCCATTTTATAGCCGAGTTTGTCGCAGATAGCTTGTGTCAGGTCAATGTCGAAGCCGACGTCTTTATCATTTTCTGTAAATTCAAATGGCGGGAAGGTCGGTTCTGTTCCGACGACTAACGTTTTTTGTTCTTTGTCAGCACCGTCTTTGGTAGTCGCCGAATTGCCGCAGCCAGCGAGAAGCGTCAGCGCAGCCATGGAAGCAGCGACAATGGAAACATATTTCTTGTTCATAACAAATCCCTCTTTCATACATACTTTATAACAACTCGCTCAAATCACGCATGATCTGAACGTGCGGCCAACCTGTAAAATCCGCTGCCGAGGTAGTACCTGTTGTCACGGCGGCAAAATCAACATGGGCGTTGGCAGCAGTCTGTGCATCAATCAGGCTGTCGCCAATATACAATATTTCTTCCGGCGAAAGGTGAAAGCGTGATTGAATCGCTTGGATTCCTTGGGGAGACGGCTTGGCTTCACGGACATCTTCAATACCAATGACGCAGTCAATTAACGCGTTTAAATGTTCTTTGTCAATCGTCTGCTGAATGCGGGAACGGGTCTTGGTAGATACAATACAAACCCTGGCTCCTTTTTCTTTTAGACGAGTCAGCATGGGCTGTGTTTGCGGATACAAGTGGGTATTGGCTACCATATATTTATCAGAATACCGAACCTTGTATAAATGAATCAATTCATTAATGCGATGCGGATCGGTTTCTCCCGTCAGCTGTGCCATGGCATCATACATCGTCATGCCGATAGTTTGACAAATCGTTTGGCGAGGAAAAGGTCCGTATCCTTCATCTGCAAAGAGCATTTCAAAACACATGACAATACCCTGTTCGGAGTTGGCCAGGGTATAATCAAAATCAAAAATATACGTGGAATACATTAGTTATCTGCTGGGGGTTCTACGCCAAACCATTTTTGGTACAATTTAGCATAGGTGCCGTCTTCTTTCAATTCTTTGATAGCCTTGTTTACTTTTTCCAAACGTTCCGGTTTATCTTTGCTGATAGCCATAGCCAAACCGTCAGGAGCCAGCTGCGAGTCTCCAGCCAATTTCAAGTCTTTGTCGCCGCCCTGTTTTAAGTAATACAATGCAACAGAGGTGTTGATGATTACAGCGTCGCATGTGCCGCTGTTCAATTCCAGCCAGCCTTGGCTGTTGGCATCATACTGTTTAACCGTTGCTCCGGCATTTTGCGCCAATTCGACCCCTTTGGTACCGACTTGTGAACCAACTACGCGGTTTTGCAAATCGTTGAAGCCATGGATAGCCGTATTGTTTTTGCGGACAACGACTGAATAGCCATCATGAAAATAAGGCGTTGTAAATGCTACCTGTTTAGCTCGTTCCGGCGTAGCATCCATACCGGAAGCAATCATATCAATCTGCCCACTTTTTAAAGCTGGAATTAAAGCATCAAATCCCATGCTTTTGACTTCCATTTTTACGCCCATTTTATCGCAGACCGCTTGCGCAAAGTCGATATCGAAGCCAATATATTTGTCTTCTTCCGTAAATTCGAATGGAGGAAATGTGGGTTCCATACCAACGATAAACGTTGAACCAGCTGTATCGGCACCCTTTTTATCTTCCGATGAGCCGCAGCCTGCCAGCAGTGTGGCAGCAGTGATAGTTGCAGTTGCCAAGACTACTAGTTTTTTGTTCATGATAACAACTCCTTTATTGTGTATAATTAAAACTAAATTACTACGATAAATTATACTATATATACATATAATGGGGAATAGATGGATGATGGAATTTCAGAGAAAAGAGAGTGTGATGACAGTGAAATTAGATAGTATGTCAAAAAATGCAAAAAAATAGTTGACAGCGAAGGGGATTTGCGATATACTAATCAAGCCGTCGGGAACGGGGCACTGCAAAGGGTTCTGAAAACTGATGGGATATGTCTTTTTACGAGAACGAAGAAAACTTCTTCAAAAAAGTTCTTGACAAACTCGTTTGAGTTTGGTAAGATATACAAGCCGTCGCAAGATGGCGATGACCTTTGAAAACTGAACAATGTAAGAATCGAATGAACGCCAGAGTGCGAGGTCGTTTCTTTGATTTTTCAAAGAAACAGACGTCAATCAATTCAAAAACGTGATGAAATCATCACACCAAAAACAATAATTTGA
>JBNMKW010000049.1:0-16387 GCA_050874545.1 Megasphaera sp.
ATAGACGAAATTGGATATTTTGTGTTATGCTATTCAAAGGGAATGCTCCTTTCTGTTGCTTTGGTTGTGGTGATCTAAGCATAACACAAAAGAGCATTCTCTTTTTAGTATTTTTGTAACATATGTATGGTAAACCTACAATGAACCGGGAATGAAAACCGGCTCGATGGTATCGGCTTTTGTAAATGCCTGTACGGTTCGTACGGGTATTCCTATTGTAGGTGTTTCGTGTGCGAAAGGCGGCTCTTCGATTGCTGAATGGCTCCCTGGCACACCTTATTATCAAGATGCAGTGCAGCGAACGAAGCAATGCCGACAGTATTTGAAGCAGCAAGGCTATCATGTACGGCATCAGTATATGCTCTGGTGTCAAGGATGTACGGACGGCGATTTGCATACAAATCCGGCAGTATATAAAACAGCGACAGAACGGATGCTTCATCAGTTCATGCGTGAAACTTCTATGGAAGTTTGCTTTCTTATACAAATCGGCAACCATCGCGACGATCCCCAGCTGTATGTTCCTATCCAGCAGGCTCAAGAGGAACTAGCTGCTGAAAATGCGGATATTATCATGGTAAGCCGCCAGTTTAAGACCTTTGCAGGCCGTCACTTGATGAAAGATGAATTTCATTACTTGCAGCCTGGGTATGATCTTGTCGGTGGCGAAGCCGGTGCTATAGTAGGAGAATATTGGCAGGCTCATCCATTACAGCCTTAAAAGAATTGGTACCCATAAAAAAAGAAGCAAACCTGACCGTTTCTTTCTGGCAGAAACGTAATTTATGTATTGCTCCTAGAAAAATAGCATGGTATAATGCAGGTATCGACACCCTTTGAAATGTATCGAAGGGTGTTTTTTTCACTGTCTGTCAGAGGAGGAATCGTGATGAAAGGAAGAAAAATGCTGCTGACTGCCGGTATCGCACTGGGCATGGCATTTTCGATACAAGCGGCTGATGCAGTGACACCGCAGCCCCATACAGCCTCTCAGGGCAGTATGCTTGAACAGAAGAAGATTGTTTCTCCGCCACAAAAAAATAGTACAGATACGCATGCTGTATCGGCATCCAAGAAGGTGCTTAAACAGGAAGCGGATAAAAAAGATGATAAAACGGCAGATACGATGCTGACTCCGGAACAGATAGCCGCCATTGAAATTCCAGCTCCGGTTACGTTGACTAAAATGGATTTTCAAATAGGTACCATTCGGCGCGGCAATTCGCTGAATAAAGTAAAGCGCATTTTTGGCAGTCCGACGAAATACTCGCAAAGTACGCATTATACGACTATACAGTATAATAGAGACGATTTAAAACTGCGTGTGGTTAGCCGCAATGATACGGTGCCTGGTTTAAAAACACAGGAAACAGGCAGAAGAACTGTTCGTACAGGCGTGGATGCAGTGTATTTAGGACATGGAGAAAAGATACTGCTGGGCAGAGAGCTGCATTTGAAGATGCCGACAGAGGTGTTGGTGCGGCAGTTTGGCATACCAACGAATGTCCTGCGAGATGCCGATGCCAATGTATACTATATGGTTTATCAACAAGCGGCAGAAAATACAGATATGATTTTTGCGATTGCCAATCGTAAAATCGAACGCGTTGCCTTGATGCAGGCCCGTCCTCCGTACAGCGACGGCAATGAACAATTGACGCAGCAGAAGCGGGCAGCACGAGATTTTACATTGATGGGGTTTGGCTTAGATATGCCGTTCCAAGCCAATAAATACAATATGTGGAATAATCTCGTCAAACGGGATACGCATAATTTTTGGCTGTATGGCGATTATGGCGTAGAAGTAGACAAGCGCAACACGGTACGCAAAGTATTTTTATTGACGAATAATGCCTATACAAGTCGCGGCGCTACTTTGGGATACCATATTTCCACTATTTTAAAATTGTACGGCCGTCCTGATCGTGTAGAAATGGGGCCCGGCGGTGAGAAATCCGTAGATGCGTACTATTATGACAGTTCATTCCAAAAAGGTGTGTCGCTGGTATTTGTCGTAAGGCATGAAACACAATATGTAGAAGATGTTATATTAACTGATTCACCGATAAAAAATTTACAAGATCCGATGACACGCTACGGATTAAAATAATCTCGATGTGAATAATAAAAAAAATTGACCTATATCTAAATAAAATACTAAAATTGCTTTACTTATATGACTGAATTCCAGTATAATAAATATAAATACTACTAGCAGATGAAGGTGATTTTCATGGTTACAGATGCAGATGTTTTAAAACGTTGGAAGTACATTGCTCAAGAAGATGAAAAGTTGTTGATTCTCATTGGGGGTCCTGGTTCTGGCAAGAGCAAGCTGATTCGCGAATTGACATTTCAAGATGGATGGAAGATTTGTGAAGCTAAGGAATTATTTGATGATGAATTTTTGGAAATTCCTCGCGCTGACCGGCCGGATAAAGCAATTTCTCTTATTTCTGCCGCAATTCATCGGTTGAATGCCCGCGTGGTAATGATTGACAATGTAGAATTCCTGTTTGCACCGATTCTAAACTTAAACCCCGTGCAGATGTTGAAGGAATTAAGCCGCGAATGTCCGATTATTGTCAGCTGGCGCGGCAGTTTGGAAGGAAATACATTGTATTTTGAACACAATGGCGATCCTAAATACGCTAAATTTACGTTGGACAACCCAAATCATGTTATTTCATTAGATTAATCTGTACGTCTGAAAAGAGCTTGCTGCATGAAGCGGCAGGCTCTTTTTCAATGCGCAAATGTATGGCTTTTTTGAGATATTGTTTATAAAATAGTTAACTTTACCGTCTATACTAAACCCTGTTGAGGGAGTTTAAAAGCATGCAGAGAAACGAAGAGAAAAGACCGGTTGGGCATACTTTTTTTCTGTTTCACAGTGTGATATAATATGTGCTTGAGTATGAAATTTTTTTGGTTGAAAAGGAGCAATGCGTACAATGAGTGACTATATGATTGCAATCATATTGGGGATAGTGGAAGGCGTTACCGAATATCTTCCTGTATCTTCGACAGGGCATATGATTTTGGTCGGCGACTGGCTGGGATTTGACGGTCCGCGGGCAAGCGTGTTTGAAGTATTTATTCAGCTGGGTGCTATTTTATCGGTTCTTCTAATATATAAAGAAAAATTTATCCGTATGCTGAAACAATACCGTTGCTGGGATTTGTTGAAAAAAGAAAATTGGTGCCGCAATGATACAGGATTGACATTAGCGCACGTAGCGGCAGGTATTGTGCCGGTCATGTGTATTGGGTATTTGGCACATCATGCGATTAAAGCCTATCTTTTTTCTGCAGGAACAGTTATTATTGGCTTGATTATCGGTGGTATCTTTATGCTGGCAGCTGAAAAAGCAAAGATGCGGATTGTTTGTAATGATGTAGAAAAAATGACTATTATGCAAGCTTTTCTCGTCGGTGCCTTTCAGATTTGTGCCTTGTGGCCTGGATTTTCCCGCTCTGGTTCTACGATTGCCGGCGGCTTGTTCTTGGGACTGAGCCGTAAAGCAGCAGCCGACTTTTCTTTCATTATTGCCGTGCCGGTTATGATTATTGCTTGTTTCTATGATTTGTTGAAAAGCTTGAACGATTTAAACAGCAATGATTTAGTCATGATTGCTATTGGCTTTGTTGTTGCCTTCGTCGTAGCATATATCTCCGTATTATGGTTCCTGCGATTCTTAAACAAATCGACGTTGACCTCTTTTGCCTGCTACCGGTTCTTGGTTGCGATTATTTCCTTCGCTTATTTCTTTATTTTAAAATAATCATATATAGTATACAAAAAAAAACGAGCAGCTATGGCTCGTTTTTTTGTACAATTATATATCATGCAGGAGATGATAACTTGGCAAAGGCCGTGGAGATTTCTTCTATAAATGGTTTGGGGTCGGCATCATCAGGCAAGTCACGCAGAATGCTCTGCATCATATTGGGATAAAAGAGATTTACGCCCTGCATATATACGTAATAATAATATTGCAGTGCATGGTCGCCTTTGAGAATCAGGGGAGCGACTTCGTCATTTAACGAAAAAGCTAAATCATAAAAGTCAAGCAACTCTTGTTTAAAACGGCTTCCATCGAGTTTGTTTTCACTGTAATCCTGCAATAAATTGGATCCCATTTCAGCAAGTGCGTCTGAAAGTGTATTCGCTTTTTGGGGAAGCGTCATCTTGTTTTCTTCCATACTGTGATGAAGCGTATGCAGTGAACCAATAAGAGATTCGCAGAAAAAATTGAAGGTAAACAGCCCTTCTGAACCTGTCAGGTTGGTAAAGGTATAGGCATCCATAAGTTTGTTCTCCTTTTCATCGGTAAGATACTTTATTATAGCATAAATTAGTGAAAATGAATTGAGTCCTGTTGGGGAATATGGTAACATGATATAAGACTTGATATCTAAACAATATAGAAAGGAGGGATAACATGGCTCAAAACAAAAAAATACAATTAAAGCGTCGTTCCGGCGCGTCTGCGCGGATTCATCGCGGTTTGTCAATGCCTGTGGGACCTGGCAGTGATAACAGTACGGTTAGCTTTCGCAGTTTGGCTGAATTGAAAGCGAAATATTTTGTCATGACCGGGCGATTGCCCCGACGTCCGTTTATTATGCGGACACTCATTTTGATGTTTGCCCAATTTATGTTTTCGGTTATCTTGTATAGTCGCATCGTAGAAGCGATTTTGGTAAAAAAACCGGAATTTGCCGTTGTTTTTGGCATTATTTTTATTATTCTTACGATTCCGGCTGTTTGGTCACAAATCTCCTTGGGCGTGCGCCGCTGTCATGATATGAATCGCCAGGGTGCTTTGTTTATCATTCCGTTTGCCTGCTATTTGGCAAGCTATATTGCTCCTGTTTTGGGATGGGGGACTGTAGCGGATATTGTGCAGGGACTGGCTTGTATTTTTTACTTAGCGCTGTTTTGCATAAAAGGCAATGCGGCAGATAACGTATACGGCCCGGCACGTCCTCGGCGTTGAAAAAAACAGACTGTATGATGTAGTACTATATGTCATATAGTCTGTTTTTTTGTAAACTACATATAGAAATATATCATAAACAAATATATGCGGAAAGTATTTTACAAGAGCAGGGAAACACTGTATAATAACGTAGAATACATACTTTTAGATAAGGAGATAGGTTATGAGCGTACCTATGATACGGCTGGACCACATGAGTCATACCTACGAAGATGAAGATGGCAAGACGGTCTATGCTGTTAAAGATATATCACTGGAAATTCAGCCGGGAGAATTTGTAGCTGTTATTGGCACCAACGGCTCCGGCAAATCGACGTTGGCAAAGCATTTTAACGTTTTGCTGACACCGACGGACGGCGTATGTGAAGTATGCGGCATGCGCATAGATGATCCAGATCATATATGGGATATACGCCAGCAGGTCGGCATGGTATTTCAAAATCCAGATAACCAGATTGTTGCCGCTGTTGTTGAAGAAGATGTTGCTTTTGGCCCGGAAAATTTGGGTGTCCCGTCGGAAGAAATTAGACAGCGGGTGCAGGATGCATTGAAACGGGTCAACATGACGATTTATGCCAAACACGGCCCTCATTTACTGAGCGGTGGTCAAAAGCAGCGCATTGCCATTGCGGGTATTTTGGCTATGCAGTCGCATTGTATTGTTTTAGACGAACCGACGGCGATGCTGGACCCTATCGGACGCAGTGAAGTCATGGAAACGATTCGACAGCTTAATAAAGAAGGTATTACGGTCATTATTATTACGCATTTTATGGAAGAAGCTGTGCAGGCAGGACGGGTTGTTGTCGTCAATCATGGCGAAGTTCAAATGGACGGCACGCCGCGGGATGTTTTCAAACATGTGGAAGAACTGAAAAACATGGGGCTGGACGTACCGGCAGCGGCAGAAATAGCCTATAAATTGCGTAAAAAAGGTATTCTGCTGCCAGATGATATTATTACGAAAGAAGAATTGGGAGACGCACTATGTCGATTAAATTAGAAAATGTGACGTATACGTATGGCGTAGGTACACCATTTGAAAAAACAGCTTTATATGATACGTCCGTAGAAATTCATGAAGGAGAATTTGTCGGCATCATTGGCCATACGGGTTCAGGAAAATCTACATTTGTACAACTATTAAACGGCTTGATACAGCCGACGACCGGAACAGTTACAGTTGATGGCACGGATATATCCCAAAAGACAAAAGAAGTCATGGCGATGCGGCATAAAGTCGGCATGGTGTTTCAGTATCCGGAATATCAGTTGTTTGAAGAAACGATTGCCAAAGATATTGCGTTTGGCCCGCGGAATTTTGGTTTGAGTGAAACCGAAGTAGAAGAACGAGTGCGGGAAGCCATGGATTTTGTCGGTTTGGATTACAATACCTATGCAGAACGCTCGCCGTTTCGCTTGAGCGGCGGTCAAATGCGGCGTGTTGCCATAGCCGGTGTCATCGCTATTCATCCGCAATACCTTATCCTCGACGAACCGTCTGCCGGGCTAGATCCTATCGGGCGGCGGGAAATTTTTTCTGAAATTCAACGCTGGCATAACGAAAAGCATGTAACGGTCATTTTGGTTTCCCATAATATGGAAGATGTATCCCAGATGGCTAGTCGGCTTCTTGTGTTGTCGCATGGCAAGATTCAGCTTGATGGAGAACCGCTGGATATTTTTGCGACTAAACAGGATGTGCTGCAGCAGGCCGGCGTATCTGTACCGCCGGCAACTGCTGTTCTGCAGTATCTGCAAACACGAGGATTTGCCGTCAATGACCGTGTCCGTTCGATTGATGAAGGCGTAGAAGCCTTATATTCCTGTTTAAGGGGGATGAACGATGCTCACTGATATTACACTGGGACAGTATTTTCCCGGTAATTCGTTTTTACATCATTTAGATCCAAGAGCCAAGATTCTAGCAACGATGATTTTCATTGTGGGCATCTTTTTTGCGGATTCTTTGGCGGCATATGGAATTGTTACGGCATTTGTCGTATTAAATTTTGTCATTTCCCGCCTGCCGGCCAAATTAATTTTAAAATCCTTAAAACCACTATGGATTATTATCATCTTTACAATGGGGATTCATGTCTTTTCGACGCCGGGAGAAATATGGTGGCAGTACGGCATACTGCATATTACCAAAGAAGGAGTGTATCAAGGCAGCCTGATGACAGCTAGATTGGTCTTTTTGATTGTCTTTTCTTCGCTTTTGACGTATACGACATCACCTATCGTGCTGACAGACGGCATCGAACACTTGCTTAATCCCTTTAAACGAATTGGCGTGCCGGCTCATGAACTGGCCATGATGATGACGATTGCCTTGCGGTTTATTCCGACGTTGCTGGAAGAAACAAACCGCATTATGAAAGCCCAGACGGCCCGTGGTGCCAATTTCACCAGCGGCAGTCTGATACAACGCGGGAAAAACATGATTCCGTTATTAGTGCCACTGTTTGTCAGTGCGTTTCGTCGGGCTGATGATTTGGCTACGGCTATGGAAGCTCGCTGTTATCGCGGCGGTGAGGGCAGAACGCGGATGAATGAGCTGTCTTATACCTATCGGGATGCCATTGCTATGATGGCAGTCCTTATTGTGACTATTGTGCTGGCTGTAATGCGGTGGGCAGTATGAAGAAAAATATTTGTTTGACTGTAGCCTATGACGGAACGGATTTTCATGGGTTTCAACGCCAGACCAATGCCTCTTCCGTTCAGCGGTGTATTGAAGACGCATTATCGGCTATTTTTCGCTCTCCCATTACGATTTATGGGGCAGCTCGCACGGATGCAGGCGTGCATGCCAGGGGACAGGTCGTCAACTTTTATGGCGAAGGCTCTATTCCGACGGAAAAGATTCCCTATGCTATGAAAGGATACTTGCCGCTGGAAATTGCTGTATTGTCTGCCAAAGAAATGCCCGAACGATTTAGCGTTCGTCATGATAATAAGGGAAAACATTATTGCTACTCTATTGTCAACAGCCGTATACACGACCCGTTTCAACTGCGGTATGCCTGGTTTATCCGTAAACCGTTGGATTTGGAAGCGATGCGGCAGGGGGCAGACATTCTCTTAGGCACCCACGATTTTTCGGCATTTGAAGGGCAAAATACGACGCCAATGAATCCTGTCAAAACGATGTATGCCATTACCTTGGAAAAACAAGGCCCTATGATTCGCATTCATGTCATAGGAGACGGATTTTTGTATCACATGGTGCGTAATATTGCCGGCGGTTTGGTGGATTTAGGACTGCATCGGTTTACACCAGCAGATTTCAAACGTATTCTCGAAAGCAAAGATAGAAAACAGTTGGGAGCGACAGCTCCGGCGCAGGGACTGTGTTTGGAAGAAGTATTTTATGACGAAAAGCGGCTGCAGTATATATTAGATGAAATACAATAAAATCATGTATAGATATATTCTATAGATATAAAAGAGGTTGTATATGGATACGCCTCTTTTTTTATCGTATAATAGGGTAGGTTATATCATTCATACTATAAGGAATAGGGGAGAATACATAGCATGGCACAACATATAGAAATTATTGAGCCTATTAACAGAGATAGAATTCGTGAAATTGGATTTGTGCATTTTATGTCTATATCTACATTTGCCGCTTCCATGGGGTATTGCGGCATGTGTTTTGGTTGGCGCATGGCTCATGAAATTTGGGGGGCACCGGCTGTCATTGGAGAATTTTTTGGCATGTGTGCCCTTATATTTTATGTTCTTATTTTTATGGAGTATATTCGGAAATGGCGACGCGATGCCGCGGCTGTCCGGGCCGAATGGAACAGTCCGGCTAAGATTAATTTTTTTGGCACGTTTAATGTTTCTACGGTATTATTGGCAGCCGTGCTGGCTCCGTACCATCATCTCATTGCCAGTATTTTTTGGTATGTCGGCTTAGCTGTCATTATGATTTTTAGCTGGATACTCTTGGAATATTGGCTTAAAAACGAACAGAACGTTACGACAGTTACGCCGGCTTGGCTGTTGGCTGTGCTGGGACCGATTACGATCCCGATTGCCGGCAACGTGCTGCAAAATCCGGGCTACCATGATATATCGGTATTTTGTGTAGCCATCGGCTTGGTGACGGGGATTCCTGTTATTGCTCTTTTATTTGCTCACAGCGTTTTTGCCAAACATGTAGCCGATGCTGTACAGCCGAGCTTAATGATTTTGATGGCACCATTTGGCATGGGATATATTACGTATACACAGACCTATCAGCCCGATCATTTTACGGAATTATTTATCAATGCCGGTATTTTTATGTTTTGGCCGATTGCTATTAAGATACTGCATGTTATGCGGCATTCTCCTTTCCGTATGGGATGGTGGGCCTGCAGCTTCCCTACGATGGCGTTTACCAACGGTGTCCTGCATTACAGTGTAGACCATCCGGTGTTATGGACGCAGCTGCTGGCAGGATTTCTTCTGATTTTTGGCACGAGCCTGATTTTGTATTTGTCCTTTAAGACCTTATGGGCGGCTGCGCACAGAACATTGTGGAAATTATATTAAACAGACAAAATTACATCGTATACACAAAAAGACTTTCGATATCATATTGTTCGAAAGTCTTTTTGCTATGGAACAAGAAAAGGTGCGGTATATAGTCTAATTTGCGATACATAAAAAAAGAAACCTTGGAACATGTCCAAGGTTTCTTTGTCCAATATATGGCGGAGTGAGAGAGATTCGAACTCTCGCAGGCCTTACGACCTCTAACGATTTAGCAAACCGTCCTCTTCAGCCTCTTGAGTATCACTCCATATGTCAGCTGACTAGGTTAGTATACTATAAGTAGGGAAGAATGTCAATGACTTAAAAAAGAAAATAGTGAAATATAGATGTTTTTTTGTTGTAAAACGTGAAGGTATACTCCGATTTGACCGTATATGACATAGTGAAGAAGAGATAGACGAAATTAGATATATTGTGTTATGCTAATCAAAGAGAAGATTCTTATAGGATAGTAAACGTACGTAATTATCTATTAAGGTAACTACGTACATTCTTTTGAATATTATGAAGTATGTATACAAATATCTGTAAAATAAAAGTGGAGCTGAATCATATGACAACTATAAAAATAACACCTGCCGTAAAGTGGGCAGGTGGAAAAACACAGCTATTGGAAGCTATTACGAAAAAAATACCTTCGCATTACAATCATTATTTTGAGCCATTTGTTGGTGGAGCAGCGGTTCTTTTAAATTTACAGCCTAAAAAAGCATACATTAATGATAGTAATAAACAACTCATTAATCTATATGTCCAATTAAAAAAATCTGTTGATGCGGTTATAGATGAAGTAAAAAAACTAGATTTGACGCCTTGTAATAAAGAATTGTATTATGAACGTAGAGAAAAGTATAACAGTAAAATTAAAAATAACACGCTGGATGTAGAAACGGCAGCTCTCTTGATCTGGCTTAATAAGCATTGTTTTAATGGGTTATACCGCGTGAATAAAAAAGGATTATTTAATGTACCTTATAATAACAGGGTAACTGGCAGCTCTATGAATGAAACGAATATTCGAGCGATTGGCAGGTACTTGAGAAATGCCAATGTATGTATTACGTGTAAAGATTTCACGGAAGCCTGTGAACATGTAAAGGCAGGAGACTTTGTTTACTTCGACAGTCCCTATGTACCAGAGAGTGAAACCGCTGATTTTACAGATTATACTAAAAGCGGTTTTTCTCTTGAAGACCATGAAAAATTGGCAGCCTTGTTCAGCCAGCTGGATACAATGGGAGTTAACGTAATGTTATCTAATAATGATGTTCCCTTGGTTAGAAAACTCTATGCAGCATATCATATTCAACGTTTAGATGTAAAAAGAATGATTAATCGTAATGCGAACAAGAGAACCGGGAAGGAAGTATTAATTACAAACTATTGATAAGGAAATGGATATGGGACAATATTTTAAGGGAATAAAAGCATACTGCTATAATAATTGGGCTGCTTTATACTTGGCAGATACGTTTGAAGCGTTGGAAAATATGTTTCCCGAAACGATTGATATGGTTTTTGCTGATCCGCCATATTTTTTGTCTAATAATGGTATGAGTTGCAGCGGTGGCAAAGCTGTTTCCGTAAATAAAGGAGACTGGGACACGATCGGCAGCTTAGAAGAGAAGCATGCCTTTAATAGAAAATGGATTCGGCTGTGCCGAAAGATTCTCAAGCCCAATGGCTCTATATGGATTAGTGGAACCCTGCATAACATATATTCTGTTGGCATGGCATTGGAACAGGAAAATTTTAAGATCATCAACAACATCACTTGGCAGAAAACCAATCCGCCCCCTAATTTAGCTTGCCGGTGTTTTACGCATAGTACAGAAACTATTTTATGGGCACAAAAAAATGATAAAACGTCTAGACATTATTTTAACTATCCCTTAATGAAAGAGGTAAATGGCGGCAAACAAATGAAAGATGTCTGGACGGGTTCGTTAACACCGCGTGCGGAAAAAATGTTTGGAAAACATCCGACCCAAAAGCCAGTGTATTTGCTGGAAAGAATCTTGCTGGCATCAACGCGGGAAAAGGACGTCGTATTGGATCCGTTTTGTGGTTCTTCAACGACAGGTGTTGCCTGTAAGCACTTAAATCGTCATTACATCGGAATTGATAATAATTTAGAATACATAAAACTGTCTAAAGAAAGGCTGGAAAAGGAATGAGCAAACGCAATTTTACCACATGGTTGTCTACATTCAGACCGTCTATTAATGGATATGGGTATTATACAGATTTTCAAAAAGTATACGAAAATGCAGAAAAGCTGAAGATTGAAATACATATCTTAAATTCGCTGGTTGGTTCTAAACAGATTGAATCTGATTTTGATACGGTGCTTCACAAATACCCTGAATGTATTAAAGCCATTCCGATACTTTTAGCAGTACGAGAAAATGAAATATATTGCCAAGATGAAAAGGAGGCTGTGAATTATAAATTCAACCAATTTACGCAAAGTCCGGAACAATATGCATATTTTATGCAGCAAACAGGTTTATTTGATATGTTGAGTAATCATATCATCAGCAATCTGTATGATTATGTAACAGGCGTTGAAGTAGGCTTAGGCTCAAATGGCCGAAAAAATCGCGGTGGTCATCAAATGGAAGATCTAGTTGAATCATACTTAAAAAAGGCTCATGTTGAATATTACAAGGAGATGTATTTAACAGAAATCGAAAGAAAATGGGATATGGATCTTTCTGCGATTTCTGCAGAAGGTACTTCGACAAAGCGATGGGATTTCGTCGTAAAAACGTCATCGGGCATTTATGTGATTGAAACCAACTTTTATGCAAGCGGTGGTTCCAAATTAAATGAAACAGCAAGAAGTTATAAGATGATTGCGGAAGAAGCAGCTCATATTTCCAATTTCAAATTTGTATGGATTACGGATGGCGGCGGATGGAAAAATGCAAGAAGAAATTTGGAAGAAACCTTTCATGTTTTAGAAACGATGTACAATATTACGGACATGGAACAGGGCATTTTTTCGACGCTGTTTTGTTAAAGATAAGTATGTATTACATTTTTAGACTATTATGGATAAAGGTACGTAGTGTACTATAATTTCTGTATCAAAATGGCAAACATCATAAATATCACTTGAAAGATAAGGGGTACTCTTGATACAATAAAGTGTATATGTAATTGGATAACGTTACGAGTCGTCGTAAGGGAGGAACTGGATAATGCATATTGCGCAGTATATCAAAGCGCAAGATTTAGAATCTGCTTGGGAATTGAATCAAAAGAAGGGTTCGGTTATTATTGGCGGCGGATGCTGGCTGCGGTTATCGCAGCAGCGCATGTATCGCCAGGTGATTGATATAGCGGACTTGGGATTGGATACGATAGAGGAAACGGATGCGGCTATTTGCATCGGTGCGATGACAACATTGCGTCAGGTTGAATTGTCACAGGTGCTGGCACAGTATACACAAGGAGCGTTTCGAGAAGCGGTTCGGCATATTGTGGGAACGCAGTTTCGCAATATGGCTACGATGGGCGGCAGTGTTTGCGGCCGTTTTGGCTTTTCGGATATATTGACACTGCTCATGGCGTTGCAGGCAGACGTGGAATTGTATAAAAAGGGACGGATGCCTATCACGGCGTTTGTAACTGAAGGAGCCGGACAGGATATATTGACCCATATTATTATTCCTAAAACGGCGCGACGCACGGCATATGCGTCACTGCGGCTGAATGCGACCGATTTTCCAATCATTGCCTGTGCAGTTTCCTGCACGGATACGATGGTATACAGTGCGATTGGCGCACGTCCCATGCGGGCACAGGTACAAGCTGCTGCCAAACAGGATGTACTGACGCATGGCTTGGACAAGACGGCGCAGACATGGGCTGACGGGCTGACGTATGGTACGAATACGCGCGGTTCTGCCGTATATCGTCACGATATGGCGGGCGTATTATGCAGAAGAGTATTGAAACAGACCTTGGAGGAAGATGTATGATAGATATAACCTATTGGCTGAATGGGAAAAAAAATAACGCATCGGTTGATGACGGTATGATGCTGTATGATTTTTTGCGTTCCCAAGGCTGTTACAGCGTAAAATGCGGCTGTGAAACGACAAATTGCGGGCTGTGTACGGTGTGGTTTGATGAAAAACCTGTTCTTTCCTGTGCCGTATTAGCAGCTCGTATTGATGGACACCATATAACGACATTGGAAGGATTGCAGGAAGAAGCCAAAGAATTTGCCATGTATATGGGACGAGAAGGTGCCGACCAATGCGGGTATTGCAATCCGGGTTTTGTCATGAATGTATTGGCTATGGTACGGGATATGGAACATCCGACAGAAGCGGATATTAAAGAATTTTTAGCAGGTAATTTATGCCGCTGTACAGGATATGTCAGTCATATGCGGGCATTGAAAGCTTATTTGGCGGCCAAAGGAAAGGCGGTGGAAGCATGAGAGAAGTCAATCATTCTGTCATGAAAAAAGACGCTGTCAGTTTGGTTACAGGCCAGCCTGTGTATACCGCAGATATTGCGCCTAAAGATTGTTTAATTGTCAAAGCGCTGCGCAGCCCCTATGCCAACGCCATTGTGAAAAACGTGAATACGCAGGCGGCGATGAAGGTGCCGGGCATTGTCTGTATCGTGACAGCCGATGATGTACCTAAAACGCGCTTTACCATTGCCGGCCAGACCTATCCGGAATTGAGCCCGTATGATAAATTGATTTTGGATAAACAGATTCGCTATGTTGGCGACCCCGTTGCTTTAGTAGCCGGCGAAACGGCAGAAGCCGTAGATAAAGCGTTACGGATTATTCGGGTAGAGTATGAAGTACATGAACCGCTGCTCGATTTTACCAAAGCCAAAGACAATCCGATTCTCGTCCATCCGGAAAAAGACTGGGATCCGCGTGTCGATGTCGGCGGTGACAATATGCGTAATCTGGTTGCATCTGCAAAAGAAGACTGGGGAGATGTCGATGACTTATTAGCTGCGTCAGATGTAGTTATCGATCGCTGTTATCATACAAAACAGGCGCAGCAGTCTATGATGGAAACGTTTCGTACCTTTGCATATAAAGATATGTTTGGCCGCTTGGTTGTTGTTAGTTCGACGCAGGTACCGTTTCATGTACGGCGCATTGTAGCGACGGCATTAGAAATTCCGAAATCTCAAGTTCGCGTTGTGAAACCTCGTATTGGCGGCGGTTTTGGTGCGAAACAGACGGCTGTAATGGATGTATATCCGGCATATATTGCCTATATTACGGGAAAACCGGCAATGATGATTTATTCTCGCGAAGAAACGCAGACCGTTTCCTCGCCGCGCCACGAAGCTAAAATTCATGTGAAAGTCGGAGCGACGAAAGACGGCATGATTCAAGTTATTTCCGTAGAAGCATTATGGAATGCCGGTGCTTATGGCGATCACAGCCCGACAACTGTAACTTTGGCAGGACATAAATCCATTCCGTTATACGGCAGTCATTTAAAAGCGTTTCGCTTTTGGTATGAAGCGGTGTATACGAATACGATTGCAGCTGGCGCGTACCGCGGTTATGGTGCAACCCAAGGGTTGTTTGCCTTAGAATCGGCTGTCAATGAGTTGGCAGATGTGCTGCATATAGACCCAGCAGCACTGCGTTTACAGAATATGGTACGACAGGGGCAGCTCATGCCGGCGTACTTTAATGAAACGGCATTGAGCTGTACGCTCGATCAATGCGTGATGCGGGTAAAAGATATGATTGGCTGGGATAAAAAGTTCCCGCGCAGGGTACTGCCCAATGGACATATTCGCAGCGTAGGCATTGCGATGGCAATGCAGGGCTCCAGTATTTCTAACGTAGACGTAGCGTCGGTTACGATCAAAGTCAATGATGACGGTTTTTATACACTGGCTATTGGGGCGACCGATATGGGAACGGGCTGTGATACGATTTTAGCGCAGATTGCAGCAGAATGCCTGCAGTGCTCTGTCGATAATATTGTGACAAGCGGTGTAGATACGGATACCTCGCCGTATGACAGTGGTTCGTATGCATCATCGACGACGTATTTGACCGGGAAAGCTGTAGAAAAAACGTGTCAGACGTTGATTGGCAGAATGAAACAGCGTGCGGCTGTGATACTGCAGGATTGCCAGGCTGAGGATTTGGATTTTACAGGCGATGCGATTGTCGATACCCAAACAGGACGCCGGGTTACGATAAAAGATTTAGGCAATGATGCTATGTGCCACAATGATATTGCACTGGAAGCGATAGAATCTCATTTTTCACCGACATCGCCGCCGCCGTACATGGCTGGTGCTGCTGAAATAGATATCGATCCGGAAACAGGGCATATCGAGCTGATTGATTTTGCAGCTGTTGTAGACTGCGGTACGGTTATCAATCCAGCATTGGCACGGGTGCAGGTAGAAGGCGGCTTGGTTCAGGGTATAGGCATGACGCTGACGGAAGATGTCATGATGACTAAAGGCGGTCGGATTTTGACCAATTCCTTTATGCAGTACCGTATTCCGACACGGCAGGATTTGGGAAAGGTGCGTGTAGAATTTGCCCCAAGCTATGAACCGAATGGACCGTTTGGAGCCAAATCGATTGGGGAAATTGTCATTAATACGCCGGGACCGGCTATTGCTCATGCCGTATATAATGCTGTTGGCATTTGGATGCGGGAATTACCGATAACAGCAGAAAAAGTATATATGGCACTAAAACACAAACAATAGAAGTTCTGATACAAATAAAAAGAAGCTTTGCATGACAGTTAATTATTTCATGCAAAGCTTTTTACATATTAAGGAGTAATGGAAAAGTC
>JBNMKW010000050.1:0-16319 GCA_050874545.1 Megasphaera sp.
GACTGGCCCGGCAATATGACTCGTGCCATACCGATACAAGCCAATGCAGCAAAAATCAGTATCAAAACCGACACCGTAACATGACAAACCCAAATTCGTTTTGAAATAGATAGCTTGGTATGATTCATGATATCACCTGATTACCCCTGTGCATGCCAGCACGCGCGTTTTTTATTATACTATAAACAGTATGTAATTCCTAATCTTTATTTATGGTAGCATGCATTTATAACAAATCTCTAACGAAACGATTACATTACAAGAAATAATTGCTTTTCTGTATTTGACAATCTCTATTCATAGTGCTAATATATAGGACAACAACAAGATATTCAGTTCATCCAGAGCAGCTGAGGGACTGGCCCTATGAAGCTGCGGCAACCCCCTATATGGGAAGGTGCCAATTCCAACGGATTGTTCCGGCAGATGAAGCGAGAGCATACATGCATGAGGTCGTCATCTGTTGACGGCCTTTTTTTGTTGTAACAACTATACCAAGGAGTTGATATTGTGATTAAATTGGAAAATATTACCAAAACCTACGACGGCAAAGCACAAGTACATGCCTTAAAAGGCATCAACCTGACGATTGACGACGGCGAAATTTTTGGTATTATCGGCAAAAGCGGCGCCGGCAAATCTACCCTCGTCCGCTGCATTAATATGCTGGAACGTCCAACCAGCGGCAACGTCATTATTGACGACAAAAATATGACGAATATGTCCGATGCACAGTTACGGGCAGAACGCAAAAACATCGGCATGATTTTCCAGCACTTTAACCTGCTTTCATCCCGTACGGTATTTGACAATATTGCGTTTCCGCTCGAACTTGTCGGGGCTTCCAAAGAAGCCATTCAGAAAAAGGTAACCGATTTGTTGGAACTTGTCGGGCTGACAGAACGGCAGTACAACTACCCATCTCAGCTTTCCGGCGGACAGAAACAGCGTGTCGGCATTGCCAGGGCACTGGCCAGCGATCCTAAAATTCTGCTGTGCGATGAAGCAACGTCGGCTTTGGATCCGCAGACAACAAAAGCCATTTTGGAACTGCTGCAGGATATCAACAAAAGGCTCGGCATTACGATTGTCATTATTACGCATGAAATGGCCGTTATCAAAGAAATCTGCGACCGCGTCGCCGTTATTGAAGGCGGCGTCATCAAAGAGCAAGGTCGTGTCGTCGATGTCTTCACCAATCCGCAGTCGCAGACAATGAAGGATTTCGTCAAATCCATTATTAATATGGAACTGCCGGCAGGTATCAAAAAAATGGGGATCACCGACCAGCCGGCACCAAATTACGGCATGCTGGTTCGCCTTCGCTTTAAAGGCAAAGAAACTAATGATCCTATTGTCGCTTCTATCGTCGAAAAATTCCACACCTATGTCAGCGTACTGTACGGCAATATCGACTATATCCAAGACGAACCGTTTGGCTATTTAATCGTCGTTGTCATGGGCGATATGGAAGCACAAGCCAAAGCGTTAGCCTATATTAAAGAATTACCTGTCGGAAGTGAGGTTTTAGGTTATGTCCCAAGAAATCATTAAATTAATGCTGCAAGGCATTCAAGAAACTGTATTCATGGTTGCTGTGTCTACAGTCATTGCCGCGATTATTGGTATTCCCCTCGGCATTACGCTTGTTACGACCAGCAAAGGCCATATTTTGGAAAACCGCGTAATCAACAGTATCCTCGGCACGATTGTCAATGTCATCCGTTCGATTCCGTTTATCATCTTGATGGTAGCCATCATTCCACTGACACGTATTATTGCCGGCACTTCTATCGGCACGACAGCAGCCTGCGTACCGCTGACCATTGTGGCCATTCCTTTCCTTAGCCGCTTAGTAGAAACATCTATCCGCGAAGTTGATTTTGGCTTAGTAGAAGCTGCTGAATCCATGGGAGCAACACCGTTTCAAATCATTCGCAAAGTCTTGATTCCGGAAGCATTGCCGACTATTATCAATAACATTACTGTCCTTATCGTCAACTTAATCGGGGCTTCTGCTATGGCAGGTGCTATTGGCGGCGGCGGTCTTGGGGACATTGCTATCCGTTACGGGTATCAGCGGTTCCGTGCTGACGTCATGCTCGCAACAATTATTATTTTGATTGTTGTCGTCAACCTCATTCAAGCCTGCGGCGATTTTGCATCCCGTAAGAAAAACAAACGTTAATATCCAGTTATTCATTTTTAGAATATATGTATTTGCATAAAAAGGAGTCATACAGCATGAAACATGTATGGAAAAAAATATTTGCTTTCGCAGCTGTTGCGTCTCTTTGCCTGTTTGCTGCCGGATGCGGCAGTACGGACAACAACAGCAGTGCCAGCTCATCACAGGAAAAGAAAGAAATCACACTGGGCGTTACACCAGGTCCACAGGCAGAAATTGCTGAAGAAGTAAAGAAAGAAGCTGCAAAACAGGGCATTGTCATTCGTATCATGGAATTTTCTGATTACGTCACGCCGGATGTTGCATTGTCTAATAAAGAAATTGATATGAACTCATACCAGCACAAACCATTTATGGATAATCTGGTCAAAGACAAGGGCTTGAAAATCGCGTCTGTCGGCAATACAGTCATTGCCCCTATCGGTTTATACTCTCATAAAATCAAGAGCCTCGATGAAATCAACGACGGCGATACTGTTGCCGTGCCAAATGATCCGACAAACGGAGCCCGCGGTATTCTGCTTTTGCAGCAAGCCGGTTTGATTAAAGTCAAAGACGGTGTAAAATACCCGACCGCTACAGATGTTGCTGAAAATCCAAAACATTTGCAGATTAAAGAATTGGAAGCTGCACAAATTCCCCGTTCTCTTGATGATGTTACTTTCGCCGCTATCAATACTAACTTCGCTATGGATGCCGGTTTAGACCCGGTTCATGATGCCTTCTTCCGTGAAGACAAAGATTCCCCGTATGCCAATATTCTCGCAGTCCATGAAGATGATGTAAACAATGCGACACTGCAGAAAATCGTCAAAATTTACCAAAGCGATACGATTAAAAAGTATATCGAAGAACACTTTAAAGGAGCCTTAATTCCGGCATTTTAAAAAATAAAAAATAACTGTTCCCTTGTACGGAGCAGTTATTTTTTTATAAGACTTAATTTATGAAGTAAAATCTGCTACAATACTATTAATTATGTATATGAAAGAAGGGGTTTAACGTGATTTCTATTTCAGAAGAAACAAAAACAACATTGCGGCAAGCTTATCCAGAGTTTGAAAAAGCATGTCATGCATTTTTTTGTCAAGAACTTCCTGCCAGCAAATACAAAGGTATTTCCGGTAAATTTGGCAGCTATGCAGAACGCGGCGGTAAGAGTGGTATGGTCCGCATGCGTTTTTCCGGTGGTACAATCAGCAAAAAGCAGATCCAATTTCTTGCTGAAGCTTTGGAAAAATACCATGTATCCTTAGTCCACTTTACGACCGGCCAGGCTATTCAGTATCATAAACTCAGCGGCGAAGATATTCTTTCCTTATATCAAGAATGTTTTGACCAAGGCATTTACTGTGCCGGCGGCGGTGGCGATAATCCTCGCAACGTAACGGCTAGTCCCTTGCGAGGCGTAGATCCCAATGAATATTTCGATATCTCCCCCTATGTAGATGCCGCGGCAAGCTATGCCATTTCGTTAATTCCTCAGCTGCATCTGCCTAGAAAATATAAAATCGGATTTTCCAGCGGCTCAGATAACGAAGGACATGCAACATTTAAAGACTTGGGCTTCCTCGCCAAAAAGAACGGCACCTTTGATGTATATGCTGCTGGCGGCTTGGGTGCATCTAATCCCCGTTTGGGCATTAACGTTGCCGAAAACGTAGACCCGACAAAGATCCTGTATTATATCGACGCTTTCGCACAGGTCTTTATGAAATATGGTGACTATACGAATCGTGCCAAAGCCCGTTCTCGTTTTATGCCAACCAATTTAGGGGACGACGAATTCTGCCATGTTTTCCAAACGTATTTAAAACAATCTGAAGAAAAAGACCTGGATATTACGCCAGTTGCCACACCAATTACCAAAAAAGCGTCTGCTTCTGCTGCGCCTGTCAACCCGCGGATTCAACGTCAAAAACAAGACAACTTGTACTATGTATCCTATCACCCCACTGCCGGCACGCCTGATCGGGATGTATTCCTTCGCCTGCTGCAATATTTATCTACTGTAGATGGTGTTGAAATTCGTTTGCAGCCCGATGAAACCTTATACGCTATCAACTTAACGGCTGAAGAAGCCGAAAAAGCTGCCGCTATTACAGAAAACGATACGGCACACAACGCCTTTGAATCTTCTGTCTGCTGCATTGGAGCTTCTATTTGTCAACAGGGTCTGCGCGACTCGCATGCTATGCTGCTTCATACGCTGCAGAAACTGCGCGATGCCCATGTTGACACGTCGCTGCTGCCGCAGCTGCATATATCCGGCTGCCCGGCTTCCTGCAGTACGCCGCAGATAGGCGCAATCGGTCTGCGCGGTGCTGCAAAAAAAATCAACGGAACCATGCAGCCTGCTTTTGCCGTATTAGCCGGCGGTACATATACAGCCACACAGGAACGTTTAGGAACAGAAATCGGCGTCATTACAGAAGCCAATATTCCCGAATTTCTGACACAATTAGTATCTGTACTGCAAAAAGCCAGCCAGCCGTTTACCACATGGTATCCGGCACATCATGAAGAATTTGCCGCTCTCGTTAAGACAATCGAATAAACGTCATCCATAGACACAAAAAAACTCTCTGTCAGTCCGTAACCGGACTGTACAGAGAGTTTTTTGCTTTCCTTTTTTTAGTTATCGATTATCGATTTTTTCGGGATATAAGTCATGCTGAGACAGCCGCTGCCAAGCGACTTGTTCCCATGGCGTCCCTTTTTTGCCGTAATTGCAGTACGGGTCAATACTAATACCGCCGCGCGGCAGGAACTTGCCCCATACTTCAATATATTTGGGCTCCATGAGGGCAATCAAATCATCCATAATAATATTAACGCAGTCTTCATGAAAATCACCGTGATTGCGAAAACTAAATAAATACAGCTTTAGTGACTTGCTTTCTACCATTCGAGTGTCCGGCACATACGAAATGTAAATTGTCGCATAATCAGGTTGCCCCGTCATGGGACACAAGCTGGTAAATTCAGGACAATTAAACTTAACAAAATAATCTCTGCCAGGATGTTTATTAATAAATGTTTCCAACAAGTCAGGATTATAATCCTGACTGTATGCAGTATGCTGATTGCCAAGGAGCGTTACGCCCTGCAATTCTTCTTTTGAACGGCTCATATACCCTCCTGATGAAAAATATATACCTTTGCCAACGCATGAATTAGAAATACACCGCAAATTGCAGGCGGCAGCTGACCTACTGACAAATTGACAACGAGCATGCTGTATGGCAGCTGCAGTAGATAGGAAAGCCACAAACTGACAATTAGTGAAGGAACCCACCAAATAGGCAACACTGTCAGCCAAACATTACCATGATGCTGTCTAATTTGTACAATCAGCCATGTCGTTATCATGCCGACCATACAGCCGCCCAGCATATCCAGCGGCCCCAAGCCGCCAAACAAAAAATTAGCAATAAGATTGGCAATCCCCAGCGGTATGACTAGGAAGGGGTACCAATACGCCAATGCATACAACGCTGTCGCAATACGAATTTGATAAGCACCAAAAGATATACCTTGTGTCACATATAATAAAACAATATATATAGCAATGACCATACTTGCTATGGTCATTCGTTTCGTAGTACTCAGAAAATTATACATCAGCGTCACCCCCTTTCATCGTTAAGCAAAAAAATAAACGGGCTTGCCGAAACAAACCCGTCGTGTACGTATGGTACTGCTTCCTAGTTTTGTTTATCGACAGGATGGATTGCGAACTGTCTTTTATTCTGTATGCTATTACCAAATAACGTGTCCCAGTACATGGTCTACCGGCACAGGCCCGATAAAACGGCTGTCACTGCTGTGATTGCGGTTATCGCCCATACAGAATACATAGCCTTCAGGAATTTTTATTTCATCCTTGCGGCTGTATTCCATCGTTTCATTAATGTACGGTTCATCCAAGGCTTCGCCATTGCGCCATACCTTGCCGTCATGAAATGCCAGCGTATCTCCCGGCCGACCGATAACGCGTTTAACCCAAACATTTTTCGTCTGTAAATCATGATTGAAAAATGCCAAGTAGTTGTTCATCGGTTCTACGACGTCATCCTTCCATGTCCGATGATACTGTGTACGGCTGTCAATGATAACAATATCACCATAGTCAGGTACTTCCCGCAAAACATGATTCCATTTGGATACAATCAAATATTCTCCGTTGTGCAGTGTCGGCACCATCGATTCCCCGGATACCCGGGTAGGCTGAAAGAAAAATATATGAATTACCATGGCAATGGCTAACGCTATGATAATAGAATAAACCCATTCAAACACTTCATGAAAAAATGTATTCACACCAACCCCTCCTTCGTTGCGCACGTATCTATTGTAACAAAGGGTACGCGTAAAAGCAAGGCTGTGTTCTCATAAACAACATATCCTATTCCCGTTCCAGCCAGTCACGGAATTCTTCTTCGGAAATAATATGAGTCCCCAACTTTTGCGCTTTTTCATATTTACTGCCCGGTTCAGCACCAGCTACAACGAGTGTCGTTTTTTTGGTAACAGCCGACGTACATTTACCGCCCCGATCTTCTATGGCCTGTTGTGCTTCTTTGCGCGTCATCGTCTGCAGTTTACCTGTCAAAACGACAATTTCTCCGTCAAAGGCTGTATTAATCAGCTGCCGCTTTTCGGCTATCATATCAATGCCGTAGGACTGCAGTTTCTGTATCAATGCCTGATTATCCGGATTACCTGCATATGTGGCAATGCTTTCGGCAATACGCGGGCCAATTTCACCAATAGCCGTCAGCTCATCGATAGACGCCTTCATGACTGCATCCATCGACCCAAAACATTCTGCCAAAATCCGGCCCGCCTTGGCACCAACAAACCGAATGCCTAGCGCAAACAAGACGCGTGCTAAACCGACATGTTTACTTTCTTCAATCGCTTTCAGCAAATTATCCGCGGACTTTTCGCCAAATCCCTCTAAATCTACCAATTCTTCTTTCGTCAATCCATATATATCGGACACATCATGAATCAACTGCTGCTGTAATAGTTGCTGCACAATCGCATCTCCTAAGCCGTCAATATTCATGGCATCGCGAGATACAAAATGGGCTATTTTTTCACTAATAACAGCCGGACAGTTGGGATTGGTACAGCGCGTAGCCGCCTCGCCTTCAAGCCGTACGACAGGGCTGCCGCAGCACGGACACGTCTTAGGCATGGCAAATACCCTTTCGGTTCCTGTTCTGTCTGCGATAACCGGGCGCACGACTTCCGGAATGATTTCCCCAGCTTTTTGGATAATGACTGTATCGCCAACACGAATATCTTTTTCTTTGATATAGTCTTCATTATGCAGCGTAGCCCGCTTGACCGTCGTTCCTGCCAACCGTACAGGCTCAAGGTCTGCTGCCGGTGTCAGCACGCCTGTGCGTCCCAGTGTAATTGAAATTCCTAAAACTTTCGTCTTAGCCTGTTCCGGCGGAAATTTATATGCAATCGCCCAGCGGGGAATTTTGACGGTATTTCCTAACCGAGCCTGCTGCGCAAAGGAATTGACTTTCACGACCATGCCGTCTGTCGCATAGGGTAATGTATCACGCCGTTCATCCCACGTATGGATAAAAGCAATCACATCCTTCATCGTCTTAAATGTTCGATATTCCGGATTGACCTGAAAATGAAAGGCTTTTAAATCGGCCAGTAGTTCTTCTTGGCTGTGAATTTCAATACCTACCGTGCCCCCTAAGGCATAGGCAAAAAACGCCAGCTTACGCTGAGCCGTAATACGCGGATCGAGCTGACGCAGTGAGCCAGCAGCAGCGTTACGGGGATTGGCAAACGGCTCTAACTCATCATCGCGTCGCTGTGCATTCAACTGGGCAAAAGACGCAATCGGCATATACACCTCGCCGCGAATTTCGATATGCGGCGAGTCATTGTCGATATGCAATGGAATCGTGCGAATCGTACGCACATTATTGGTAATATCTTCGCCAACACGTCCATCGCCGCGCGTAACGCCGCGAATAAACTGGCCGTGTTCATAAATCAAATTAACAGCTAATCCGTCAATTTTCAATTCAACCACGTATTCCAGTTCTTCGCCGCCCAAATCTTGGCGAACACGCTGATCAAATTCCATTAATTCAGCATCATTAAAGACATCCCCCAGACTCAGCATAGGCCGATCATGGGTATATTTGGCAAAGCCGCCGGAAATTTTAGAACCGACGCGCTGTGTCGGCGAATCCGGTGTAATCCATTCCGGATGTGCTTTTTCTATCGTTTCCAGTTCCCGATACATCATATCGTATTCATAATCAGTGACAGTCGGTTTATCCAGCGTATAATACTGATAGCTTAGTTCATCCAATGTCTTGCGCAGTTCCAGCAGCCTTTCTTTTATTGCCGTATCATTCATAAGACCTGCCTCCTTTATCCTTACGCCTTTTCCAGCGGTGCATATTTGACAACGACCTGCCGAATTCCTTTAGTTGGAAATTGAATCTTCATCTGCATGTTTTGCCCTTCACCAATGACTTCTAATACCGTACCAATGCCCCAAATCTTGTGGCGAACTTTATCACCCTTAGCAAATGTCGTATCGACAACATGTTTTTTCGGCAGACTGGACGCAACCGGCTTAGATAAGATAGATAAACGCTGCTGTGCCGGTACGGAAGACATACGCTGCTGCGGCATGGCTGCCTTACGATGATATTCTTCCATTAACGCTTCCGGTATTTCAGCTAAAAAACGACTGGGCATATAGGCGGCTATATGACCGTACATCGTGCGCGTTGACGCGTTGGTTACATACAGCTGCTGTTCAGCTCGGGTAATGCCGACATAAGCCAGCCGCCGTTCTTCTTCAATTTGCGAAGAATCCATAAGAGTTCGGCTGTGCGGGAACAGTCCTTCATCAAGACCGACGAGAAAGACAACAGGAAATTCCAAGCCTTTAGCTGCATGCAGCGTCATCAATGTCACTTTGGATTCACTGCTTTCAAATTCATCTACATCACTAACCAGTGCTACATTTTCCAAGAAATCCTGCAGCGTGCCGTCTGGATTGGAATCTACATAATCTTTGGCTACCGATAAAAATTCACCGACGTTTTCTTTGCGGCTTTCCCCTTGTGGGTCATGTTCGGCATCTTTATCCAGCATGGCACCGTAGCCTGTTTGCTTAAGGACTTCTTCCATCATCTGCTGCACATTCCATTCATCGACATGGTTAAGCAGTTCAAAAATCGTTACTGAAAAATCTTCCAGGGCAGCTTTGGCACGCTTCGTCACCGGCAGTTCCTCTGTAGAAGACAACGCTTCAAACAGAGAAATCCCCTGTTCTTCTGCATAATCTGCCAAATGTTCCAGTGTCGTCGCCCCAATATTTCGTTTGGGCACATTGATAATGCGCGTCAGACTCAAACTGTCTTCTGGATTATACAAGAGCCGTAAATAAGCAATGACATCTTTGATTTCCTTGCGATCATAAAACTTCGTGCCGCCTACCATGGTATACGGAATCGCATAACGCATCAGCTTTTCTTCCAGTACACGAGACTGAGAGTTGGTGCGGAATAAAATGGCCATATTGCCGTAGGGTTCTTTGCCAATTTCATGACGGTTATAAATCACGCCGGCTACATAGTCGGCTTCATCGTGTTCTGTCTGCGCATGGTAATGGATAATCTTATTCCCTGTCGGATTTTCTGTCCATAACTTTTTAGGAGGATGACTTTCATTGTTGTCGATGACAGCATTAGCTGCCTGAAGAATGGTCTTGGTCGAACGATAATTTTGTTCCAGCTTAATCGAAGCCGCATCGGGATAATCACGGGTAAAATCCATAATATTGCGAATATCTGCGCCGCGCCAAGCGTAAATGCTCTGATCTGCATCGCCGACAACACAGATGTTGCGCCATTTAGCTGCCAGCAGTTTGGTCAGGGTATACTGCGCGTGGTTCGTATCCTGGTATTCATCAACAAGGATATACTGAAAACGTTCCTGATATTTTTCTCGCACATCACTATATTCATCGAGAAGGCGCACGGCCAGCCGCAGTAAGTCATCAAAGTCCATGGCATTGTTTTCAAGCAGTTTTTTTTCATACAGCGTATATGCTTCTGCTACTTTTTCTTCATAAAAATCACTCGTTCGTCCGGCAAATTCATGGGCATCCATCAAAGCATTTTTCGCCGATGAAATTGTCCCCAGTACAGACCGCGGCGGAAACTGCTTGTCATCCAAATTCATCTGCTTGAGGCAGTCCTTGATAAGCGTCAACTGATCTGTCGCATCATAAATCGTAAAATTGCGTGTATAGCCAAACTTGCCATCAATTTCAAAGCGAAGCAGCTTGGCACAAAACGAGTGAAATGTACTGAGCCACATGCTTTCTGCTCTGGCACCCACCAACTTTTCTACACGTTCACACATTTCCTTGGCCGCTTTATTGGTAAACGTAATGGCCAAAATACGGTATGGAGACACGCCTTTTTCCAATAAATGGGCAATACGGCACGTTAATACTTTCGTCTTACCGGAACCAGCACCTGCTGTAATCAAAAGCGGTCCTTCCGTACACTGTACAGCTTCCAGCTGCCGGTCATTCAACGTATCCAAAATGGGATTCATACTTGCTCCTTCCATTTCTATCGGTGAAAAAAAGCCTCACCATCACGATGAGGCCTTTCGAATATCATATATATTACTTCAATGCTGCCAAAATCGGCGGAACAATTTGCTTCTTACGGCTCATAACATGCGGCAGATATACTTCTTTATCGAGTACGTCTTTGTTAAATGCTTTGCTGACCACATCATCCATATTACCGGCAAAAATGAAATTGGTCGATTCATCAATAATGCTGGTAATCATGAGGAAGCAAGCATCATACTGTTTTGCTGCACGCATTTTTTCCAACGCACTGAGTAATACTGTCTTTTGTGCCAGCAACTCAGCTGTATCCATGACTTGAACCTGAGAAATCGTAAAGGTTTTACCGCTGTCAGAAAATTCTTTCATATCGCTGGAAGCAATTTGTTCCGGTGTTAAATCTGATACGTTGGCACCTGCTTTGAGCATTTCCATACCGTATGTTTCTACATCAACACCAGCAATAGCTGCTAATTTAGCTGCTGCATCTTTATCCTGCTGCGTGCAAGTTGGCGAACGGAATAAGACCGTATCAGAAATAACAGCAGAAAGCAGCAAGCCAGCAATGTCTTTTGGAATATCGATGTGAGCCTGTTCGTACAATTCCGTAATAATCGTAGCGGTGCAGCCAACGGGTTTGAACAAAATGAAAATCGGAGCTGTTGTATCCAGCGTACCGCCAATGCGGTGATGGTCTACGACGCTGACGATTTCTGCTTCATCAATGCCATCGATAATTTGTTTCTTTTCATTATGGTCTACGAGCATAACCTGCTGTTTTTCTACGCCGGCAATGCAGTCTGCACAAACCATACCGACATATTTACCGTCATCTACAACAGCATACTGGCCGTCAGCCGGTACGTCATGCCCATTGTCTTTCGTGCTGAAGAACAAATCTGGATCGTGCATTAATTCTTTCACTGTGCTGAGTTCTTTGCCTGTAACGGTTTTGATAAATTCTTCTGCCAAGCTGGCACGATCTACGACGCCGACAAAATTGCCGTTGTCAGCAACCGGTGCTACCGTGCTTTCATGAGCTGCAAACCAATTGGCCGCATCCTTCAAACTAGCACTGACTTTCAAAGCTTCTACTTCTGTATGAACAGCATCGCCGACTTTAACATAAAAATCAGTAACGAGAGGCTGTGCTTCTACATGGAAATAATCCAATGCAAACGCTGTTTCTTTATTAATATCACCTGCACGAACAGGAACAGCGTCTACACCCTGAAGCTGTTGTAGTTTTGCATATGCAATAGAAGAACAAATAGAGTCCGTATCTGGGCTCTTATGACCTGTAACAAAAATCTGTTTTGCCACGATACATCACCTCATAAAAAATTATAGTATCACTAATCATGCCAACGTATCCCCAAAAGGGAAAGACGCAGTATACGTGTTCCTTTCGGGGATACATTAACAATTATATGTATATTATATCATAAAAAGCTTAGCCTTTACGAGTCGTCATTAATTCTTGAATATGGGAAACAACTTCGTCAATAGATTTAGCACCTAAATCGCCTTTGGAACGATCACGCAGACCCAAGGTACCGTTTTCCATTTCTTTGTCGCCAACAACAGCCATATACGGTACTTTTTCCATCTGAGCTTTGCGAATCTTATAGCCGATTTTTTCACTGCTTTCGTCCACTTCAGCGCGGATACCCAATTTCTTGAATTTCTTAGCCAATTCTTTGACATAGGCCAAGTGTTTATCCGAAATCGGCAGGAATTTAATCTGTACCGGAGCCAGCCATACAGGGAAGGCACCAGCATAGTTTTCCGTAATAATCCCCAAGAAGCGTTCAATACTGCCAAAGCAAGCACGATGTACCATGACAGGACGATGTTTTTGGCCATCTTCACCAATATACGTCATGTCAAAGCGTTCCGGCATAAGCATATCAAGCTGAATTGTACCGCACTGCCAGGTACGACCGATCGAATCTTTTAAGTGGAAATCCAGTTTCGGGCCATAGAATGCGCCGTCGCCTTCATTGATGACATATGGAATATGGCGTTCTTCAATAACATCATGCAATGTTTTGGTTGCCAGTTCCCAAATTTCGTCAGAGCCCATGGAATCTTCCGGACGTGTTGACAATTCAACATGGTATTCCAACCCAAACTGTTTGTATGCTTTATCAAACAAGTCCATAACACCGGAAATTTCTTCTTTCATCTGACTCGGCAGCATGAAGATATGCGCATCGTCCTGCGTAAAGCAGCGAACACGGAACAAGCCGTGCAGCGCACCGTGTAATTCATGACGGTGAACAATACCCAATTCAGCCATACGCATTGGGAAATCACGATAGCTGTGAACATTGCTCTTATATACGAGAATACCGCCTGGGCAGTTCATCGGTTTGATAGCATAGGGCTGTTCGTCAATCGTCGTAAAGTACATGTTGTCGCGGTAATGATCCCAGTGACCGGACTGTTCCCACAACTGACGGTTCAAAATAAGCGGCGTCATGATTTCGTCATAATCAGCTTCATCATGCAGTTCATGCCAGAATTTGAGCAGATTGTTGCGCAAAATCATTCCCTTGGGATGGAAGAACGGGAAGCCAGGGCCTTCTTCATGGAAGCTGAAAAGGTCGAGCTGTTTGCCCAATTTACGATGGTCACGTTTTTCAGCTTCTTCCATCATTTTTAAATAATCTTCCAAATCAGATTTCTTTTCAAATGCTGTGCCGTAAATACGCTGCAGCATTTTATTCTTTTCATCACCGCGCCAGTATGCGCCTGCTACCGTGCGAAGCTTAAAAGCTTTGACCTGACCCGTTGTTTCACAGTGCGGGCCGGCACACAAATCAACGAAATCACCTTGACGATACAAGGAAATAACAGCATCTTCCGGCAGTTCTTCAATCAATTCTACTTTATAATCCTGACCAGCATCTTTAAACAATTTCAATGCATCGGCACGGGATACAATTTCTTTGGTAATGGGCAGATTTTCTTTGACGATTTTTGCCATTTCTTTTTCAATCGCTGCAAAATCATCCTGCGTAAAACGATGTTCCGTATCCATATCATAGTAAAAACCGTTTTCAATGGACGGGCCAATAGCGAATTTTACGCCAGAAAATACATGCTGAATCGCCTGCGCCATAATATGAGATGCTGTATGGCGAAGTGTATCTTTCCCTTCCTGGGCATCAAACGTAAGAAATTCTACTGTCGAACCATCAACGATTGTTTCTCTCAAATCGGTGACTTCCCCGTTTACTTTTGCGACTAATACTTTTTTTGCCAGACTATTGCTGAGCGCTTTGACAGCGTCATGCAACGAAATGCCATCGGCAAATGACTTTTTGCTGCCATCTTTTAACACTAATTCTGCCATTACAAACATCCTCCTTAAAAATAAAAAGCTCCCGTCCTCAAGGGACGAGAGCATACTCACGTGGTTCCACCCTAGTTCAGCAGCCTAGACTGCTGTACTCAAGCGCGGTAACGGAACGACCGGACTGCCATACTCTAGTTCCGGCAGTCAGCTCCAAGGCGGTAATACACTAAGGCATCAAAAGCACTCACACCATACATGCTTCTCTCTGCATAACACCCTGCTAGGTATCATGTCCTTGTCATCGCTTATATATCTATGACTTTATGCATATCTTTATGCATGCGTAAATTATACGACTGGAATACGGCCTTGTCAAGAGAAAAAGCACGCGTCCCATAAAAGATTCCGCCTATTACTAGTACTCATCATGTAATAGTTGATTCATCTCTCTATTCTTCAGGAGGCGGATAGAATGTCACCCCATGCTTGTCATGTTCTTTTGTATAGTACAGTGCTTTATCTGCATCGGTGAACTGACTTTTCCCTGGATTTTTCCGGTCTGTAAAAGCTACGCCGACACTCAAAGAAATCGCCGGTAATCCGTCTGTCGGGTGCGATAATTTTTCATTGATAGCATTGATACGATCCATCACCGTGTAGTTCAAATCGCTTGTCATTTCTACCATGATGACTGCAAATTCATCACCGCCAATACGACAGATGTAGTCGATATCACGGAACGTTTCCAGCAACAGACGAGCCACTTTTTTCAGAACTTCATCTCCTACCGCATGACCGTTATTATCATTGACAGCCTTGAAAATATCCACATCAATTAAGATTAAGGCAAAGTCTTTGCGATCCTTTTCATATAAATTAAAAATTCGATTGTAAGACCCACGATTCAGCAGATCTGTTAGCGGATCGTGCTCTGCCTGATGCTTGATCAGTTTCTGCCGTTCCTCATTTTCATTATAAATCCGATTGTAGGTCTTCCCCAATTTTTCCAGCTCATAAACGCCGCCTACTGACAACAAGGCACCGTGTTCTATGTCCTGATTATAACGGAACAGAGGTGTCACAATCCAATGGCGCATTACCAAACAAAGAGAGACCATCATCAAAGCAAACGCCAGCATACAAGCCAAAATCAATGGGAAAATCTGGGTAAACAGATCCGACGCGCGATTCTGTCGTTCATAGATCATTTCACTGAAAGTCGAAGCCGCCTCGCCGACTTGGTCGGAAATTTCTGCTTTTGCGGTTTCATAAGCCGGACTGATAACCAAAGTCCGCGCTTTCGCTAGTTTTTCTGCAGAAGATAGATTGACATCTTCAGGCTGCAGATTGACCTTTCGTATTTCCTCCGGCCATGTAGAACTATCCGTGCCTTCACTTTCCTCAATGAGTCGCATAGCGTAATATTCTAAATTCATCAAATTGCTGGAAGTGGACAAGGCATGACGCAGTGCCTGTAATGATTCCGAATGGTTATCCAACTTCAATAGATCCTGCAATGCCTTTTCTCTGGTTTTGGTTACATTGGCTTCTTCAAAATAGGCGGCAATATATTTCCTATCCCCCGTGGCAGCAGCTAATCGCACCTGCTTGGTCAAAATATCTGACCCCTGCTGCAACTCCTGCACCGCATGGCGACAATCGATATAATCCTGCATGGAAGACCGCAGCACTTTGTATTGCTGATGTCCCCAAACTGCCATTCCGATAGAAGTAATAAACAACACAACGGTAATAATAGTGCTCCATTTGCTGACAACCTGTATTTTGACTTTTCCAGCCACAATCATTCCTTCTCTCCCCATAGACTCATGATGTATCTGTTATAGTTCAATTTTTAACTCAAACTTCCCACCCTCAAAAACGGCATTTTTACAATAGAATCAAAGCCTATAACTAATTTATTTTAAATCAAAATAGTTTGAGGCTGGTTATAGTGAATAAATTCGTTATGTATTCTAGTAATAATCTAATGCAGTCATTACTTTCTGCTTCGATCTACTTAGCCATCGCATGAAATATACGTTGAATGCTAGATAGTATGGCTTCAACTACAATTTGCATACTCTTACAAAAGGTGATAACAAAAGCGTTATCTATAAATGGATATCGGATAGACATTTCCGTCCCCTTACGGGGATTCTGTTTCTCTTCTC